>NZ_VFME01000001.1:1874674-2187120 GCF_006714895.1 Gramella sp. Hel_I_59
GTGGTGTTGTAGGTGGAGCTGCCGGAGCCATTATTGGTAACAGAATGGATGAGCAAGCTAAGAAGATCGAGAATGAGATTCCTGGAGCTGAAGTTGAAAGAGTTGGTGAAGGGATCAACGTTACTTTTGATGAGAATAGTGGAGTATATTTTGATACCGAGAAATATACAATTAATGCGAAATCTCAGGAAGCTTTAAATAAACTTGCTGGTATTTTTAAAGAATACCCTCAAACAAACGTTCTTGTTGAAGGTCATACTGATAATACAGGTAGTGACAGTTATAACCTTACGCTATCAAAAAACAGAGCACAGGCAGTAACTGGATACCTTGTAGACAACGGAATTGAAAAAGGAAGATTTACTACCAAATGGTATGGTGAAACTCAACCAAAGTATGACAATTCTACTGCTGATGGAAGAGCAAAGAACAGAAGAGTAGAACTTGCTATTGTTGCTAATGACGAATTAAAGGAAGAGGCTAAAGAACAGGCTGAGCAGCAGGATGGCAACTAAGAATATAATTTAAATTATTTCTGAAAGATCCCGGTTTATACCGGGATTTTTTGTGATTAATAAGTACATTCAAAGAATGAATTCAAGAGATGTTATTATGCTGGGAGGAGGAATTGCGGGTCTTGTTGCGGGTATACATCTTGCAAATTCTGGCGTTAATGTCTGTCTAATTGAGAAAGACTCGTATCCAAGACATAGGGTCTGTGGAGAATACTTGTCTAATGAAGTAAAACCGTATTTGGAATTTCTTGGACTTGATCTTGAGGATATTAGAGCTCCACAACTTTCCAGGATGCAATTTAGCACACAGAAGGGTCATGCGCTTGAATGCGAGCTAGACCTTGGAGGAATAGGTATTAGCAGGTACACTTTAGATCATCTATTGTTTAAAGAATTTTTAGAAGCGGGAGGTGAAATTATGCAGACTACTGCTGAAAATTGTGAATTTCAGGATGATATTTTTATTATTCATTGCAAGGATGGGGAATCTTTTGAAGCAAATTTTGTACTCGGGGCATATGGCAAAAGATCCAATCTTGACAAGAGTCTTAAGCGATCCTTTATAAATAAAAGATCTGCTTGGATGGGTGTTAAGGCACATTACGAGAATCAGGATTTTCCTGATGATATGGTAGCATTACATAACTTTCAAGGTGGATATTGCGGACTATCAAAAACCGATCTTGATACTGTGAATGTCTGTTATCTGGCGACTTATGAATCATTCCAGAAACATGGTAATATTAAAACATATGAGAACAAGGTTCTTAGCCGCAATCCGTATTTAAAGGATTTTTTTCAAAATTCAACAATGGTCTTCGAAAACCCTCTGAGTATTGCACAAATTTCATTTGAAAATAAGGAATTGGTCGAGGATCATATTATTATGATCGGGGACGCTGCAGGTTTAATTCATCCATTATCTGGTAATGGTATGGCGATGGCCATACGTAGCGCTAAGCTGGCTTCGGAAGCATTATTAGAGTTCAAGCTAGATCCTAAGGACCGGGAAAGGATAGAATCAAAATACGCTAATTCCTGGAAGAATAATTTTAGAACAAGAATGAATACAGGCAGGGTACTTCAGAAGGTATTAATGCACGAGAAGCTGAGCAATTTCTCTCAAAGTTTTGTACAGAAAGTACCCGGATTACTTCCGAAGATCATTAAACTAACGCACGGAAAAGAAATGCATGTCTGAAATAGATACAACAAAAAGATCTCTTGAGCCGGAGATCATGGATGATTTTGACTTTAGAGGTGAAGAATTAAGAATCACTCTGGAGGATCTGGAAAAGGTCAATTCCTTGCTGGGAGGGAATCAAATTAGTATAGATGGTCTGAAGCAATTGGATCTTGATCGAAATTCAGAAATCTCAATCGTAGACGTAGGTTGTGGTAATGGAGCGATGTTACGGAAAATAGCAGACTGGGGGAGAAAAGAGAAGTTAAAACTAAAACTGACAGGTGTAGATGCGAATGCATATGCCATCGATATCGCACAGGTTTTATCCAAAGATTATCCTGAATTAGACTTTGTAACTCAGAATATCTTTAGCTCAGAATTTCGCAGTTCAAAATTTGACGTGGTGATGTGTACGCTAACATTGCATCATTTCAAGGATTCCCAGATCCCGGAAATTTTGCATCAATTCTACGATCAGTCTAATATAGCAGTGATCATCAATGACCTCCAACGTTCAGCATTAGCTTACAGATTGTTTAAAATGTTCTGTGCGGTATTTGTGAAAAATGAAATTGCCAGAAAAGATGGTCTTATCTCAATATTACGGGGTTTTAAGGAACATGATATTAATAAATATATGAATACCATTAAAGTTGATACCTACTCGATCCAGTGGAAATGGGCTTTCAGATATTTATGGATCATAAATAAATAAAAGAATGAGTGTACATATAGTAAACGTTGAAAAGCAATTACCGGAATATTTTCGGGAAACCAGGGATATCATTCCCCTGGTGGAAAATTGGCTTGGTGACCAGGATAACAGATTCCGTAGAAAGATTGTCAAGATTTTTGAAGGTGCAGCAGTAGACCGGCGCTATTCGATCATGGATCCTGAGGAAGTCTTTACTGCAACTTCATTCGAGGATAAGAATAATATTTATGTTAGAGAGATCAAGAAGCTGGGTAGCCAGGTTTTGAAAAAGTCGCTGGCTGCTGCAAACTGGGACGCTAAAAGTATCGATTATATTATAACCGTAAGTTGTACCGGCATCATGATCCCTTCCCTCGATGCTTATTTGATCAATGAATTAAAATTGAAACAGGATATTACTCGTTTGCCAGTTACCGAAATGGGATGTGCTGCAGGTATCTCCGGAATGATATATGCTTACAATTTTTTGAAGTCGAATCCCGGAAAACGTGCCGCTGTGATTGCTGTTGAAAGTCCAACAGCTACTTTTCAACTGACAGATTTAAGTATGGCGAATATGGTAAGTGCCGCAATTTTCGGGGATGGAGCAGCTTGTGTATTACTTTCTTCTGAAGAAGGTCTTGATAGCCCAAAGATTATTGGAGAAGAAATGTACCATTTTTATGATGCGACTCAAATGATGGGCTTTGATCTCAAGAATGAAGGTCTGCAAATGATTCTTGATCCGGCAGTACCTGAAACTATCTCTCAGCATTTCCCGAAAATCGTTCATCCTTTTCTCGAAAAAAATGGGTCTTCTATAGAAAAAGTAGATCATTTAATATTTCATCCTGGTGGGAAAAAAATTGTGCAGACTGTTTCTGAACTTTTTGGTAACTTAGGTAAGAATATTGACGATACTCGTGAAGTGTTGAAATTATTCGGAAATATGAGCAGCGCCACAGTGCTTTATGTTCTGGAAAGGTTTCTGGATAAAGATATTGCTAAGGGCGAACAGGGTTTGATGTTAAGTTTTGGACCTGGTTTTTCTGCTCAACGAATTTTGATAGAATGGTAAAAGACTTCAGAAATACAGATTATTGGGCGGTCATCCTTGGAGGTAGCAGTGGTCTTGGGTATGCGAGTGCAAAAAAGCTTGCAAACCACGGAATGAATATTATTATAATCCACCGCGACAGAAGATCTGAAATTGAAGATATAGAAGAAGCCTTTGAAAGTATACGCAAAACTGGTGTGGAATTTCGCAGTTTTAATACAGATGCAATTCAGGAAGAGAACAGGAATGAACTCGTATCAAATATCAAGAAATCTCTTGGTAAGCATGGTAAGGTAAGAACCCTTTTACACAGTATAGCAAAGGGGAATTTAAAGCCAATGTTAGGAGATGAACAAACTCTTAGTAATATTGATTTTCAGTTGACTATAGATGCCATGGCATTAAGCTTGTATGACTGGACTCAGGAACTATATAAAAATGACCTTTTTGCGAAAGATGCACGCATCGTTGCTTTCACCAGTGAAGGAAACAAAAAAGCGTGGAAAAATTACGCGGCAGTTTCAGCAGCCAAAGTAACTCTCGAATCCCTAACCAGGGGAATTGCTCTTGAATTTGCTGAAAAAGGTGTTCGTGCAAATTGTATTCAGGCGGGAATAACGGTGACAAGATCTTTCCAGATGATTCCGGGCAATCAAACTCTTAGGGAACATGCTTTGAAACACAATCCATTTAAAAGATTGACGGTGCCAGATGATGTCGCAAATGTTGTCTATTTACTGAGTAAAGATGAGGCTTCCTGGATCACTGGAAGTATTATCCCTGTTAATGGGGGTGAGCACTTAATGTAAATTTGCAGTCCTTGAAAAGTATAGATATAGTTTCCAAATTACCTTATTCAGCACCTTTTCTATTCGTTGACGAAATCACGTCTATTAGCGAGAATGCTATTGAGGGCAATTACCTTTTTAATAAATCACACGATTTTTATCGGGGACATTTTAAGGACAATCCTGTAACTCCGGGAGTGATCCTAGCTGAATGTATGGCACAAATTGGTGTGGTTTCTCTTGGAATTTACTTGTTAAGTAAGGAGGCTGCAATTTCCGGAACTCCTAGAATTGCTATGACATCTTCGAATGTAGATTTTATAAAACCTGTTTATCCCGGCGAAAAAGTTTTTGTGAAGTCTGAAAAGAAATACTTTAGGTTTAACAAACTGAAGTGCGTGGTGATCACGACAGATGCTGATGAAAACATTTTATGCCGGGGTGAAATTTCAGGAATGATCTTAAAATCTGAATCATGAGTAGAAGAGTTGTGATTACTGGATTGGGTGTTGCCGCGCCAAATGCAATTGGTATTGATCAATTTGACCAGGCTTTGAAGAATGGCACTAGCGGAATTAAATTCTACCAGAATCTGAAAGATCTTAATTTCAGCTGCCAGATAGGAGGGAAGCCACCGGTTACTCAGGAGATGATCAACAAGTATTTCAATCCACTTCAACAGAAAGGTTTAAATAGCAGCGGACTCATTTATGGAGTGATGGCTGGCGTAGATGCGTGGAAAGATGCTCTCCTTCCAATTTCTTCGGAAGAGGCACCTGACTGGAATTCAGGGATCATTTTTGGTACAGGAATCTTGGGAGTAGATAAATTTAGAGAAGCAATTCATTTGATTGATGCCGGAAAAACCAGAAGATTGGGAAGCACTAGTGTGATCCAGACAATGGCCAGCGGTATCAGCGCTTATTTGGGCGGAATGCTTGGTTGCGGTAACCAGGTAACCACAAATTCTTCTGCATGTACCACGGGAAATGAAGCGATCATCATGGGATATGACCGTATTATTACAGGAAAGGCTGAAAGAATGCTGGTAGGAAGTTGCGGTGATGACGGACCTTATGTTTGGGGAGGATTTGACGCGATGAGGATTCTGCCGGGAAAGTATAATGATAACCCTGAAGAAGCTTCCAGACCTATGAGCGCAACTGCTTCGGGGTTTGTGCCGGGAAGTGGAGCAGGAGCTTTGCTGCTTGAATCCCTGGAATCTGCTTTGGAAAGAGGTGCAAATATTTATGCTGAAGTGCTTGGGGGAGCTGTCAATAGTGGTGGCCAGAGAGCTGGTGGAAGTATGACGGCAGCAAATAATGAAGCTGTGCAAAGATGTATAAAGGATGCAATAACTTTCGCAGGAATTAAGACTGAGGATATTGATTATATAAATGGTCATCTCACAGCAACTACCAGAGACGCTACTGAAATGAAGAACTGGACTTCGGCACTCGGACTTTCAGGAGCAAATTTTCCGAAGATTAATTCCTTGAAAGGAATGACCGGACATTGTTTGAGTGCTTCTGGTTCAATTGAAAGTGTTGCAAGTATACTTCAGATTAAAAATCAATATGTATTCGGAAATATTAACTGCGAAGATGCTCATGCAGATATAACTAATTTAATCGATGACTCCTGTATTCCGAAGAAAACAATAGATTTTGATATTAATATCGCAGCTAAAGCCAGTTTTGGTTTTGGAGATGTAAATGCGGTCACTATCTTTAAACGGTATAAAAAATAGCTAATGACCAATCAGGATATAATTTCAAAAATTAAAACAATCGTCACTCCATATACTCAACGAAAAGAAGGGCTTTCAGAATTTGATGAAAGTACCAACTTTTTGAATGACCTCGAGATCAATTCCGCTAATCTTGTGGATGTAGTGCTGGATGTTGAAGATGAATTTGATATTGAAATCGATAATGAATCTATGGAAGGAATGATGACCGTACGCGATGCCAGGGATATCATCGTCAAAAAGTTGGGTGATTGATCATTGGAAATGATATTATAGATCTTGAGATCGCGTTGGATAAACCTAGAAGACATAATGATCGCTTTTTATCCAAAGTTTTTTCAGATAATGAAATCAGGCAAATTCATTCACACTCTCATCCGGAACTGGCAATCTGGAAAATGTGGTCGATGAAGGAAGCGGCTTATAAAGCTCATCAAAGGCTCTTTCAACTTCCTGTCAGGCTTGATCCGGTTACTTATGAATGTGATCTGGATAATTTGAGTGTGTATAAGAATCAAAACATTTATATAATTAAATCGGTACAGGACGAAAATCAAATTTACTCCTGGCTCGAGTTTAAAAATATAGAACATATAAAACTTCCATATTCTACGAATTATAAGTCCGAATTTTTAAAGGAATTTTCCATTCGAACTGGTCATGACCTTCAGAATATTCAATTCCGAAAAAATAATTTAGGAATACCAGAATTGTTTCTGAAGAACACCGGGACCAGCTTGCCAATTTCGATCACGCATCATGGCAGGTTTGCTGCAATTTGCTTTCCGTTAATTAACTGCTAAAAGCAGTTAAACATTTAAAAACTCCATTGTTGTCTCTGCACCTCTTTTGTATCTTCAATCGAGAAATCAAAAATTAAAATTATGAAGCAAGTAGATAAAATGGAGATCGTTCACAGTCAGTCAGCTGAGTTTATTGAACAAGGCGAACAGGGAAAATTTTTGAAAATGATCCCGGATACTTTTCTTATCAAAGGAGATGAAGTGGATGGTAAATACAATCAGGGTTACGCAATTAGACATTTAAATAGAAGAGACATCCTACTAACTGATGTTGTCGAGGAATCTTCAAAAGCTGCTGTAAAAAAATTCGTGGAAGAAGGTTACCAGATTAAAGGTATTTTGATCACCTGTGACGCTATCCTTAAAACAGCTTATGCAGATTTAAAAACTATTTCTGAAGATGCTGGTGGTGCTGCCATTTATGCTCATCCAAGAAATAACATCAAGGACGATTATAGAACTAAAGATATTACGAAAAGGGATCCTGTACTGGATAGTTTCTCCATCAATATTTTTGACCTGCCGGGTGCCAGTGGAGCTTCTGTAGTTGTTTATTCTGAAATTAATGACGGAATGTTGTTTCCAGGCGAAGACGCTGTAGGATCTGATTATTCTTCAGATTTAACTACGTTCTCCAGACCTGAAAAAACTAATGCAAATAATGATTTTGGTTTAGCTGAAAGCTGGGCTGCCTTTGATACTGAATTCAGCTTTCTATTTCCTCGAAAGGGAAAACCAGGCTTCAATTTAGAAGAGGGAAATCAAATTGATATTTTGAATACTCTTGGAAAGAGCTAGTTTAAGAAATATCAATATATAATATAAAAGGTTGTTTAGATAGATCTTACACGATCACGATTGCCCTGAATTCAGCAAATCCGTCGATGTAGTTTCTCTTAAAAGCAACCTTTTTTTAATGCACTTTTTTGAAATATTATTTAAATCAAAGAATTAACCCATTACTCTAAATATTAATAGAATGGACTTTTACTTATAAGTTTAAGAATCCAAAATTTACTTACTTAAACTAAGGTTCTGTTAAACTGCTGCTCACTTCAGCTAAAACTTTCTAATTTAAAGAATAAAATAACCAACCATGTCAAAATTGAATGTCACCCAAAAATTAATCAAAGAACATTTACTGGAAGGGGAGATGACTCCCGGGAAAGAAATAGGAATAAAAATAGATCAGGCACTACTTCAGGATGCTACAGGAACTCTGGTACAATTAGAGCTGGAAGCAATGGGACTTAAGAAAGCTCAGACAGAAGTTGCAGTACAGTATGTGGATCATAACCTCCTTCAAACCGACTTTAAAAATGCGGATGATCACCTTTTTCTACATTCTGCAGCTGAAAGATTTGGTCTTTGGTATAGCAGACCGGGAAATGGGGTGAGTCATCCCGTTCACATGCAAAGATTTGGAAAGCCAGGAAAAACCATGGTAGGATCAGACAGTCATACTCCGGCAGCCGGTTCTTTGGGAATGTTAGCGATAGGTACTGGAGGTCTTGATGTTGCTTCAGCAATTGCAGGGCAGCCATATTTCGTAAAGATGCCTGAAGTGATGGGCGTTAAATTAACTGGAAATTTACCGGATTGGGTTAGTGCCAAGGATGTTATACTTGAAATGCTTAGACGTTATGATGTCAAGGGCGGAGTAGGGAAGGTTATCGAATATTATGGAGATGGTCTTAAGAATTTAAGTGCTATGGACCGCCACGTGATCGCAAATATGGGTGCAGAACTTGGAGCTACAACCACAGTATTTCCTAGTGATGAAGAAACAAAACGATTTTTAAAATCTCAGGATAGAGAATCAGACTGGGTGGAACTACTGGCAGATGAAGGTTGTGAATATGAGTATCATGATGAAATTATTCTTGATGAACTTATTCCGCTTATAGCACTTCCAACCAGTCCGGGTAATGTTGTTCCAGTTTCTGAGGTTGCAGGTAAAAGTATTAGTCAGGTAGTTGTTGGATCCTCAGCAAACCCTGGACTTCGCGACTTCTGGATCGCTGGAGCAATAGTGGAAGGGAAATCTGTTAATACAGATGTATCATTTGATATAAATCCTACCTCAAGACAAATGATTCAGAATATGATCGAGAACAGAGCTTTTGCTAACCTTATTAAAGCAGGAGCAAGATTTCATCAATCTGGTTGTATGGGATGTATTGGTATGGGACAGGCACCAGCATCTGGAACCATCAGTTTAAGAACCATGCCTAGAAATTTCCCAGACAGATCTGGGACTAAAGATGACCAGGTTCATTTATGTAGTCCTGAAACTGCGGCAGCTTCAGCATTAACAGGAAAGATCACAGATCCAAGAGATCTGGAGAAATTATATGATATGAAGTATCCTAAATTTCAACATCCTGAAATCGAGATCATTAATACTGATATGCTGGTGGCTCCACCGGAAGATGGATCAAATGTAGAACTTGTTAAAGGTCCGAATATTCAATCTTTACCGCATATAGACCCGATTTTAAATGAATATGAAGTACCTGTTCTTCTGAAAATGGGCGATAATGTTTCTACAGATGAAATATTAAAGGCAGGTGCAGAAGTTTTACCTTTCCGAAGTAATTTACCTGAAATTAGTAAATACGCATTTACCGTAATCGATGAAACTTATTATGATCGAGCGATGGACACTAAAGATAGCCATGGAGGTCATATTGTAGTTGCCAAAGATAATTATGCGCAGGGATCGAGTAGAGAACATGCTGCAATTGCTCCTAAATATCTTGGACAGGTAGCTGTAATAGCAAATTCGTATGCTAGAATCGCATGGCAGAATTTAGTGAATTTCGGAATTTTACCATTAGAATTTATAGACATATCAGATTATGAAAAGATTGAACAAGCTGATATCGTGAAATTTGAAAATCTTCAAAGAGATATTAAGGAAAGAAATAATATCAAAGTGGTGGTTAAAAAGGAAAATGGAAATGAAGAAACCTTCGAAACAAAACATTCTTTGAGTGATCGACAAATTCAGGTTCTACTGAAGGGTGGAATAATAAATGAATTTAAAGAGAAATTAGAGCAGAAAGATTTAACTGCATAATTCATTCAAGTATATCTATTAAAAAAACCCTCTAATTAGAGGGTTTTTAATTTTTATAAGATTCTCAATACTAGTGAGAACTCATTTTTGCTTTACGCTTTTCACATTGTCTGTCCAGATCACGAACAGTCTCAGCGATAGAAGCTTCAAAAGAATTCTCATTAGACTGTGCAAAAATTTCCGGTCCAGGAGCACTCAATCTAACTTCAGTAATATATCCATTTGGCTTTTGATTTTCATCATGTTTGAAATAGATATTTGCTCTTACGATCCAGTCATATTTAGTCTCAAGCTTCTCTAACTTCTTTTCAGTAAAAGCTTCAAGGTTTTCACTTTTATCGATGTTTACAAATTCAAATACAGTTTCCATTTAATTCAATTTTTTGATTGTTTAAATTAACCTAATATCTCTTGGGACACCAAGCCTGTTATGGCTCTTTTAGCAAAGTTTTAATAAAGTATTTAGAGCATACTTTTTACTTACTTAAAGTATTTCTAATAATTAGATAAAGAATCTAAAACAAGCATTGCAGGGCAGTTTCAATCATTATTTTTGTTGTATGAAAACAACGGACTTACCAAAGAAGATGATGGGAAAGGCTATTTCCCTGGCAAAAGAAGGAGCTGAAAGCGATAACGGTGGTCCATTTGGAGCAGTGATCACGAAAGGGGAGGAGATCATAGCAGCAACTTATAATAGAGTTTCTGGCGATCAGGATTGCACTCAACATGCAGAACTAAGAGCAATACAGTTAGCTTGTAAGCAATTGGGGACTAAAAACCTGGAAGGTTGCGTATTGTACACTAGTTGTGAACCATGCATGATGTGTCTAGGTGCAGCTCATTGGGCAAATTTCGACTATATTTACTATGCTGCTTCTGCGGAAGATGCCAAGGAAAATGGATTTCTTTACTCAGATATGTATTATAATTCCTCTACTGAAAACAGGCACCAGGAGTTTAAAATGATCCAGCTATGTAGAGATGAAGCATTAAAGGTCTGGCTCAAGAAATAATTATAATTTACCCTACTCAAAATTGCATATGGATAACAAGCAGAAGAATGAAGAAGCTGAAAAAGTAGATAAAGAATTAGACAGCCAGGATTCTCAGGATAAAACCATGACTAAAACACATGGAGAGATCTTGAAAGAGCAAATTATTGAAGGCTGTGAAACCTATGATCGTAGTAAGAGTAGCATCTTATTAAGTTCTTTTACTGCTGGTTTAGAAATTGGTTTCAGTTTTCTTATGTTATGCTCATTATTCAGCTTTCTTGAAGGCAAAGTTGCTGAAGAAACTATCTTTAAGTTGATAGCCTTCGTCTATCCTATAGGGTTTATTCTGGTTGTCCTGGGGAAATCTATATTATTTACAGAACAGACTTCTTTATTAGCTTTGCCAGTACTGAATAACCGTAGAAGTGTCTGGAGTTTATTCCAGATTTGGGGAGTAGTTATTCTAGGTAACCTGGCAGGAGGGATGCTCATAGCTCTTACGGTTTCTTGGCTTGGCTCCGGATTAAACTTGTTTGAAGCCGAAGTAATCGCTAAAATTGGTGAGCACTTTGTAGATTATGATATACTTACAATTTTTCTGAGTGCAATTATGGCCGGTTGGTTGATGGGACTTTTAAGCTGGTTGGTAACTTCTTCTAAGGAAACAACAGCAGAGATCCTAATCATATATGTAATTACGGCAGTTATGGGCTTTACAGGATTACACCATAGTATTATTGGTCATATTGAAATATTTGCAGGTATGCTGGTTTCAGATAAAATCACCTTTCTGGTATATTTAAAAACACTGGGTACTGCATTAGCAGGTAATGCTATTGGTGCTACCGTATTTGTAGCATTACTTAAGTACAGAGCATTTGTATTTAATATAAAGATGTAAGAACGAATGTTAAACTCAAATTAATCCTGAGGTTATAGATACTCAATTAATTAAATTAAGAAAAAAATTATGGCAAACACTAACGATAAAGATCAGGCAGACTGGCAGAAGAATTCAGGGAGACCTTCTAATTTCAATGAAAAAGATGAGAGTCTTTACAAGGGAGAAGATGGTAACCTGAGAGTGAAAAAAGAGAAAGATGGTCTTAGTGATGAAGAAGACAAAACTATACAGGATACCTTAGATAGTCTCGAAGGAAATGAGGAAGAATGAATAAGTACGTTCTTCTCATTATTGGAATACTAAGCCTATCACTCAGTTCTGCATGTAAAAGCACTAAAGGTGAGACCTCAGATTTGAGTGAGTTGCGAAAGCTCATTGAATCAAGATCTTTTGATATAGAAAATAATTGGGCGCTACCATTACGTGGCGCTCAGATAAATCTTGTGACGAACGATAATCACTTGAGATTTAGAAAGGATTCCATCGATATATTTTTACCATATTTTGGAGTAAGGCAATTTTCTGGTGGATATAATGCAGAAGCAGGTATTCGTTATGAAGGACTATTAAATGACCTGGAAATAGATTCCAGTCACACAGATAAAGTGAAATTGAGATTCGAAACCAGTACAGGTACTGAACAGATTAGATATATTATAACGATGTATCCCAATGGAAAATCTAATTTGCAGTTACTAATGAATCAACGAGATAATATTTCCTACAGAGGCTTTTATACAGATAAAGTAGTAGAGTAAAATATTCTATTTTACATAATATAAATTATAGTTCAAATATATAATACTTGGAATACTTGAGTACACTTACATTTTTAGTCTATTTCTCATCTATATCTTTTCTCTTTTTCGGAATCAGCTGTTTCACAACGGAACATATGAAAACCGAATTTGTACGTTACGGCCTCACGAGCTACCTCAAACTTGTAGGTGCATTACAGATTCTTGGAGCTATCGGTTTACTTGCAGGCTATTATTATAAACCAATCCTGGCAATAAGTTCTGCAATTGGACTTGCGGTGCTAATGATCTTCGGTTATGGCGTACGTAGAAAAATAAAAGATAATTTTATACAATCTGCACCTTCATTTATCTATGCTATTTTCAATATTTACTTAGCATATGCATTATATGCCCTTAATTATTAGCATTGTTCTTTTAGTAACCCTTTAAACTCCTCGAAAAGTAAATCGAGCTTAGGTTTTATATATCTAGTGCAAAATGGTCGCTGAGGATCTGTTTGATAATAATTTCTAATCTCAGCACGTGACTCCTTAAATGACGATAACTCATAGACGCTTGTTATAAATTTTGATCCAGCGCTATTCTCGACAGTTTTCAAAGTTTCCCAGGTTTTTTCCAGTTCTAATTGGTCATAAACGTATAAAGCCGACCTGTATTTGTGCCGCATACTGTGATCTTTCATACTTTGATGAGTACTCAAATGGATTAGAATAAGATCTTCAAGTTTCACCAATTCTGGGTCATAATTGAAAACGATACCTTCGTAGAACTTATCTGGCGAATCCTTAGCAGATATATAACCCTGTCGTACATCATGAACTCCTTTAACAGCTTTAAATACTGCTTCTGTACACCAATGACAACCACCTCCAAGTCCTATTTTCATTAAATTAACTTTTAACTATTTCCTTAGTTTCAACTAATGTTTAAATTTATAAAAACTGTTATATGTGCTATCGTACTAAGTTGAATAAAAAGATCTTCTCCCTTGAAAAATCACTGGATGCCAGATTCGTTGAACCAGATAAATACCAGCCACAACTAGAAATCAATGCTTTTAGTTTTTCTGAAACTCCTGTAGTCACCTACGATAGTCCCAGTGAGATACAAATGTTTCAGTGGGGTTTAATTCCCTTTTGGGCTAAAGATGATTCTATTAAAAAAATGACTTTAAATAGTAAAATAGAAACTGCCGCTGAAAAACCAGCTTTCAGAAATTCAGTAGATAACAGATGTCTGGTAATTGCTGAAGCTTATTATGAATGGCAATGGTTAGATCCTAAAGGAAAAACTAAACAAAAATTTATTTTAGAATCTAAAGATCAGGAGATATTTGCTTTTGCTGGAATATTTTCAACCTGGAAGAATCCGGAAAATAATACTATTATTAACTCCTACTCTATTCTCACTACAGAAGCAAATGATTTAATGAGCAAGGTTCATAATAATAAAAAGCGGATGCCTGTAATTTTAAAACCTCAGGATCATAAAAACTGGTTGCAGGGTAGCGATCTTCAAAATTTTTCCTATCCATATGATGTTCCGCTAACAGCAACCGCAATCGATTAGTCATACTGCTTCCACCAGTTTACTTTTTTGCTACTGTGAATCGTGAAAATTTCGCCTGGTTCCGGTATACAGTAATTCTTATCACTTGCGGCATCGATGAATCTTTCTACAGGATCTAACCAGGAATGCAATGAAAGTGCAAAACCAGCCCAATGTACAGGCATCATATTCTTAACTTGAGCATCCCTGGCTGCCTGCACACATTCTTCTGGAAACATATGAATTTGGTTCCATTTCTCATCATATTGCCCGCACTCCATAAACCCAAAATCAAAAGGTCCTAATTTTTGCCCAACTTCCTCAAAATGACTACCGTAACCACTATCCCCGCTAAACCAGATATTTTCTGTATCGGTTTTAAGATTCCAACCGCCCCATAGCCCTTGCGCCCTATCATTTAGACCTCTACCCGAGAAATGCCGTGTTGGTGTAAAGGTCATATCTATTCCACTTACATTTATTCTATCCCACCAATCATACTCAGTGATCTTAGCAGGTTCGACTCCCCATTTTTTTAAATGTCTTCCTACGCCTAATGCGGTATGAAAGACTTTAGTTTTAAGCTGAAGTTTTCGTATGCTTTGAAGGTCTAGATGATCATAATGATCATGTGACAAAAGAACAACATCAATCTCCGGAAGTTTATCCAGAATTTGCAAGGTATTATTTGAAAAGCGTTTAATGCCGAATGGTGAAATTGGCGCAGCATCTGGACCGAACATTGGATCTATAAGGATCGTAAGCCCATTCATACGTAGTAAAATTACAGAATGACCGAACCAGATCATCTTACTTTCTGCTGAAGGTTTTAAAAACTCTTTTTTATTAAAAGCTTTGATCTTAATATCCTTTGACGGCTGCCTACCATTTTTCTCAAAAAACTGTTTGTACAGTAGTTTAGGAATATCTGTAGGTTTGATATTCATGCCAGTCTCTTCTAGATTAACGAACTTGCCGTCTTTCCAGTTTTCTGATCGCTCGTAGCTATTTATATTGTCTTTGGAAGCTTTTACACCAAATTGATCAAACATAATTATTTAATGATAGTTCCATCTGGTTTGAACATAACATCTTTGTTTTTTCCCTTCTGTTTAAACTCCACATCGAAAAATTCACCTTTGGTGGCTGATTGTACATGTTCAACTTCAGTGATCTCATATTCTGAATAATCCTTTTCAATGATATTTAATATGACTTCAGGAAGTTCTTTCTTCTTTACATCATTTTCTGTCTCTACCCAGGTACCGTCTGCATTAAAGTCTGCACGATATTTTTCTCCATCTTTCTTAAAATGAGATTCCCAATAGCCATGGTCGTCCTTTTCCCAATCCGGATCATTCTCACCTGGATATTTCTTCTGAAATGCAGTTTTAACTGCTTCCGGAACGGTCTCCTCCTCTTTATTATTTTCCTGACAGCTCATCACGCTGATACTAAGAGCAAATACTCCAGCATATATGAATCTTTTCATAATTCTAATTTTGATAAAACTAAAAACTAAATTTAAGGGAGGTTAAAACGAAATCATAAAGTTTGTCAAGAAGAGGCATTCAGATCTAATTCATGAAGTGTAGCTTTCCGAAGTGGTTTGGATAGAAAGTCTTTGACCATGGGATATTTGGTTTTTTCCAACTCAAAATCTTCAATGGCCGATGTTAGAATATAAATTTCAAACATATTTTTAATGCTGGTATCAAACATTTGAAATTTATCCAGAAAATCCCAGCCAGTCATCGTAGGCATATTCACATCCAGAAATAAAACTATTTTTTTTTGAGCTTCTATATTGGTAGCAGATTGAATGTGCTTTAAACCTTCCTCCGGTTGTTGAAATACAGTTACATTCGCATTGGAATCGAATTTCTCGATCACCAATTTACAGATGAGATTATTAGTAGGATCATCATCTACGATAATGTAATCATGGATTTTCACTTTTTGAATTTACAACTTTGTTTGGGAACTGAATAGTTATTTTGGTCCATTCATTAGGTTCACTTTCAAGACTGATCTTGCCTCCAATTAGATCAAGCTGAGTTTTTACCATAAATAAGCCCATTCCTTTCCCTTCTATATGGTGATGATGCCTTTTATATAGTTCGAATAATTCTTCTCTATTTTTGCCCAGCTCGATCCCTAGTCCGTTATCAAGAAACGTCAATGTATTGAATTCTTTACCAGAGCGGCTGGAGATTTGAAGAATTAGCTCTCTCTCAGGATGTTTGTATTTTATACTGTTTAAAATAATATTATAGAACACACTATGCAAATAACTCCTGGAAGTGAGCATTGACTTAAAATCACTAAAATTTGTTTTAATTGTTACCTGGTCTTCAGAAATCAATGCACCGGTCATATGGATGACATTATCGGTTAAACACTGAAAATCTACCAATTCCCTGGAATTATTATAGTCGGCTTTGACCTTCAATATATTGTTAAGATCGCGAACAACTGTATCCAGTCTCTTCACATTATTGAGCATATCACATTGAAGTTTATCGCGCATATCTGAATCGATATCTTCATCTGCAATGATCTCAGAAATTCCAATAATATTAGCTACTGGTGCTCGTAAGTTATGTGAGACTATGTAACTAAACTGCTCAAGGCCTTTATTGGCGCTAACAAGTTCATTCGTGTAACTAGTAAGATTCTCATTAAGCTCTCTTAGCTTGTTTTCAGATTTTTTTAGTCTGCTAATATCTGAGAATATACAGATTACTCCACTTAGACTGCCTTCCTGGTCAAGAATTCCAGACATCGTTATTTGAACCGGAAAAACAGTTCCATCGCTTTTCCTACCATTATATTGACTACTAAATGTATGATCATATGAAAGCTTTTCTAAAATTTCCTTGAGTAAATCTGATTCATAAAGATCGGGGAACATTAATTCCACAAGATTTTCATCCTTTACTTCTTCATATTTCCAACCATATATTTTTTCTGCAGCAGCATTGAAGTATTTTATATTCCCTACGGCATCGGTTGCTACCACCCCCTGCCCTATCTTACTTAAGATATTGGCTTGAAACTTATTCTCATCTTCAGCTTTCACTCTATCAGAAATATCTATTCCAACACATTGTAATTCACTCTCTCCATTGTCGCTCTTTAAAAATACGATATCCCAGATGGTGGCTTTATTATGTTCGTTTTTACCCAGCTTAGTAATATCAATCTGGTAATTTCTAAAAGGATTTTTTAAACATTTCGCATTGGTTTCCTGTATCTTTTCATATTGACTTGGAAGAGAATCTATAAGACTATTCTCTCCAATAGGGTTATTTCCTGGGTATAGCCATCCGAAATCATCTATATAACGCTGATTACAATATGTGAAATTACCTTTTGTATCCAATCTCACAAAATAATTCGTTTGAGACTGAATAAGACTCTTATACCTGTTTTCGCTAATAGCTAATTTTTCAAAATTAAGCTTCTTTTCGGTTATATCCTGTAAAGTACCTTTTCCTCCAACTATTTCATCACCATCCATCAATGGACTTACAATCACGTTCAACCATCTTATTTCCGATTTACATACATGAATTCTTAACTCGATATTTTTAGTATCACCACGGTTTAATACGGAACTTTTAATATCTTCAAAAATGTATAAATCTTCTTCCAGAACGAGTGATCTGAATTCTTCAACTTTAAGTTCATTGCAATTTTCAATGTCTAAAATGTTACTTACTTCACCAGAACAGTATACCGTATTTTCTTTAAGATTTAATTCCAGGTATCCAATTCTGGCGATCTTTTCAGCATACTGTAATTTTTGTGCAGTATCATTGATTTGCCTTACATGTTCTTTGTGTTCCGTGATATCCCTTATAATGGTTGCGGTTTTTTTCAATCTTCTACCATTTCTGTTGAATGGGATAATCGATGATGAAACTTCGGCTGGAAATACTGTTCCGTCTTTCTTTATTAGCTCAAGTTCAGATTTAGCCTTGCCGCTTATTCTACGTTCTTCTAATAATTCTGCTACTCGATTCTCATCGGTATGAACAATAGCACTTCTGTGCAATCCCGTAAGTTCAGACTCTTGCATTCCAAACATCACACACATGGCAGGATTGGCAGACGTTATAATTCCATTAGTTTTCGCCAGGATGATTCCATCGATACTATTTTCGTAAAAAGCTCTCAGCTTTTCATCTTTTTCCTGTAAACTTTTGTCTTTCAATCTATCATTCGTGATATCCCGAAACTTCACAATTATTCCATCGATACCTTCGTCATCAAGATGATTTTTAAGTATAATTTTATAAATACTATGGCTATCAGATCTTCGAAAATCTAAGATTTCTTCTAAGCGATCAGCTGAATTCTTACACTCCCTCAAAAGTTCAGAAAATCTTTGAGGATTTTCAAAGTTTATTATATCTAATATATTCTCACCAAAAATTTCTCCATCTACGTTGACTAACTTTTCGATTGAAGGACTATGGTAAGTAATTCGATATTCACGGTTTAATATGCAAATTATATCCTGAGCTGACTCAACTAGCTTTCGAAATCTATTTTCACTGTATAAAATTTGTTTCTGTAATTGTAAACGTTCTTTCTCTAATTTCCGTTTCGAAAGTGCATTGAGTATGGCTGGACCAAGACGCTCAGGTCTATCTTTATAAAGAAAATCATTGGCACCATTGTCCATTAATTTTACGGCAACACCGGGTGGCAGGGCGCCAGATAGTATTATAAAGGGAATATAAGGATCTTTTTTCCTTACAATATTAAGAGCGTCTTCTGAATTTAGATCGGGCAGATAATGATCACATAGAATAAGGTCAAATTGATTAGTAGCTACTAAACACTCAAATTCTGATCTGCATTTAGCAAGTTTTATATCGAAATTATTGTTTTGTAAATGCCTGCTAATCAAAAACGCATCTGTTTCTGAATCCTCTACATGTAATAATTTAAATGAGTCGGTTTTTGACATAAACAATTAAAAAATTGAAAAACACTTTCGATATATGAGGACCGAAGTAAATTCCTACAGAAAACCTAAGGATTATAACTATTTTTCTAATTTATATAATTTTATCTATTAAAAACAATTTGTTATCGATAAGTATGTGTTAAATAATTGATTTTATGACCATATAAAGATAAATAGCGCGACAAGGTCGCGCTGTTTATCTTTATTGAAGAAGAGTATATTTAAAGTGTTTTATTTAGTTATTTCATTAGCGTAGATGTCAAGTTCAATTACTGGTTTTCCTAATTTCTTCACCTCTTCCAACTGTGTTGCCTTATCCCCTACTACCAGGTAGATCATTTCCTTTTCGTTCAGGTATTCAGTAATAACAGATTTAAAATCTTCTTCTGTCATATTCATCAATTCTTCCTGTTGCGATTCAATAAAATCTTCAGATTTGTCGTATTTACTCAAGTCTCTTAGAATTCCCAATTTAGCACCTAAACTTTCATATGAGCGTGTGTTTTCTTTTAATAATTTATTCTGCGTAAGTTCTACTTCCGCAGGACCAAAGTCCTTAGAATAATTCGTAACCATTTGTTCAATGATCTTAAGAGAAGGTAAGGTCGCATTTGCTCTTACACTAGTTGAAATATAAAATGGTGAAATTGTCTCATTCTCAGATATGCCAGAGTAAGCACCATAGGTATAGCCTTTTTCTATTCTTAAAGTCTGAAATAGCTTACCGCTGGAGCCGCCACCAAGAATTTCGTTTGCAAAATGAAGTTTACTGGCATCTTCGTCATTTTCAGTAAGTACCAGTTTACCTATCATAATCACAGACTGTTTGGCATCAGGTACGTCAATGAAGTATAATGTACCAGGTTCACCTTCAGCATTGATTTCAGAAGTGGAAATCATAGGAGCATCAGTAGCCCAATCGGTCGCCATAGTGGAAACAACATTTAAAACCTGTTTCTGCTCCATTGCTCCGGCGATATGGAACTTGGCTTTTTCAGGAGATAAGTTACTATAGAAAGATTTGAGATCTTCCATAGCAATATTTGTCGTAGTCTCTAATGTCCCGTTTACAGGAACTCCAAAACTATGCTTGTCTCCGTATAAAAGTTTGTAAAATGCTGTGGATGCAATCGCTTGAGGATTTGCTTCCCGATCGTTCAGATTTGTTTCCAGAGCCTGCTTTAATCTGGATAATTCTGTTGCATCCCATCTTGGTTGCATCAGAATTTCTTCGACTAATTTCATGGTACCTGCAAAATTCTTACTAAGACAGGTTCCTGAAATGCGAAAATCTTCATTCCCGGTACTTATATATACATTTGCTCCCAAAAGTCCGAGAGCCTCTTCTAATTCAGCCGGAGTTTTAGTAGCCGTTCCCTGCAACATCAAATCACTTAGCAGGTAAGAAACACCCTCTTTTCCGTCTGGATCCAAACGCTGTCCACCTGGAATTGTTATATCAAATTCTACAAGTGGAATTTCGTTGTTTTCAATTCCATAAACCTGCATCCCATTTTTAAGTTCAGCTGTCCAGATTTCCGGTGATTTGAATAATGGCAGGTCACCAAATTCAGGTTCACTACGATCATATTTTGAAGGAGTTTTATCATAAACAGCTTCATCTCCCTGGCTAACTTCTTCGCTAGCTACATCGCTTTTAACTTCTTCTATCCAGACTTCGGCTTCTTCGGAATTTTCTATGGCGAGGTCTAAGCTTCCTTTTGGAACTACACTTGTCATGATGAAATGCTGATCTTTAATATACTTATTATAGACGCGCATAACATCTTCTGAAGTTACCTTATTCGTAAGTTCAGCAGTTTTCTTTAAATAGCCAGGATCACCATTAAATTCGTTATCCTGTACTAATTGAAAAGCTTTATTTAGAACTGTACTAACTCCCTGATACAACTGAGTTTCAAGTTCAGCTTTAATCCTTTTGAGATCATCCTCGCGTACACCAACCTCCTCAAATCTTTTAAAACCATTTTGAATTGCCTTCTGTACGCTATCCAGGTCTATTCCGGCATTTGCGCGTACTCTCACTACAAACTCTCCTGCTAGTTCACTACTACTTTGATAAGTGCTTATTCTTGGTGCAAATTTGGATTCCTCTACGACTGTTTGGTACAGTGGTGATTTTTTACTTCCACTTAATAGCTGTCCTAAAATTTGTAAAGCGTACATATCTTCATCATAATCTTCTACTGTAGGATAAACCATGCGTAACTCGGGAAGTTTTGCAAAATTATCTTCGAAGTATAGATTTTTTGTAGTTTCAAGTTTTACTGGCATCGCTTTTATAGGCTCAACCTCTGGTCCTGAAGGAATCTCACCAAACCATTGTCTAACAAGCTTTTTGGTTTCTTCTATTTCAATATCTCCAGCAATGACCAGGGAAGCATTGGCTGCTCCATAGTACTGTTTGTAGAATTCCTTAACATCCTCCAGAGTTGCCGACTGTAAATCTGGTAACTGACCTATGACCGTCCAGTTATAAGGATGGTTTTTTGGGTAAAGATTTTTCCTTATGATCTCATCTGTATATCCATAAGGAGCATTATCTACACGCTGGCGTTTTTCATTCTTAACCACTTGCTTCTCACGATCAAGGGCAGCTTGTGTAACTGTATTGATCATATATCCAAATCTATCTGAATCGATCCACAGTATTTTTTCAAAAGCATCTTTAGGAACCACTTCGTAGTAAACAGTACCATCGCTCCAGGTTCCACCATTCCTGCTTCCACCCCACTCCGGGATCATTTTACGATTGGCACCCACCGGAACATTTTCTGAATCATTGAAACTCATGTGTTCAAAAAAGTGAGCAAATCCTGTCTTACCAGGTTTCTCACGGTTAGAACCTACGTGCATCATTGTCGCAACAGCAACTATTGGATCGCTATGATCCTCATGTAAGATTACTTCCAGACCATTATCCAGAGTAAACTTTTCATAATCAAGTTCGAATTCGGGAATCTGCTGAGTCGCTTCTGAAGATTGACCAACACTAACACCAGATAATAAAAAACCTGATATTAGAAAAAAATAAAATTTTCTCATTGATGAATTAATTAGTTACTCTCCCAAAATAAGAAATTATTAGCAATCATTTTTCTGAGAACTTGGTTTTACTCAGAAGAATACCTATTGGTTTGGTTGCTTCGATATTGTACAGAATTACCACTATGATACCAAGTACAGGAATTGCGAGAATCATACCAATGATTCCCCAGATCATATTTCCAGCTATTACAGAAACAATAATAAAGAATGGATGAACATCCACTCGATCGCCTACTATAAAAGGTTGAAGTACATAAGATTCTACAAATTGGGTAACCGTGAAAGTTAGAGCAATCCCAATGAGTACACTTGTATCTCCACTACTTAAGAACCCAAATGCTACCGCCATAGTGAAACCAAGAATATTACCAACATAAGGAATCAAGGTCAATACCGCGGCAATTACACTTACCAGAATAAAGTTGTTCACTCCAGAAATCCCCAGGCCTATAGAATATAACACCGCGAGTAACCCCATAAGCATCAATTTCCCAAGTAAATACTGAGGCGCAACTTTAATAGATTTTGTAAGAGTATTTTTTATTGATTCCTGTTTGGAATCTGGCATAACTCGCAAAAGAAAATTCTTAAAGATCTCACGGTAATTCAATAAAAAAAATACGTAAACGAATGTTAGAAGATAATTCGCCATAAAACTTGAGAGTCCGCTAAGAAAAGTAGTGATCCTTTTACGCATATCAGACCCCATTGCAGCACTTTCCTGTTCATCAGACTGATTGATGTCATTAGGATCAAGTGGAGTATGTTCCAATGCGAAGGTTTTGAGCTGTTCTATCTTAGGAGTCATTTGTTCTTGGATCTTTGGCCAGTCCTCTGCAAAGTTTCTCACCTGCATGCTCACCAAAGCCATCAGCCCTACACTAATACCGAATAGAAGTAGACTGTTTAACATGGCAGCCCATGCTCTTTTCATATACTTCTCCATCCAGATGCTAAGAGGTAAAACGACGAGGCTTAATATGACTGCTGTAGCCAGTGGAGCAAAAAAACCTTTCGCTTTTACCAGACCAGCTATTAAAAAATATATGGAGAGAATTGCCGCCGCTATGTAAAGTATTGCGCGCTTGCCTTTAAACATGGATCAAAAAATTTTGGTTGGTTAGAACAATATCGTAAATGTTTCACTCAATTGTATTAATAAAAACACAAAGAGCTAAAGTTAAAACAAGACATAAAAAAAAGCCACCCGGTTAGGATGGCTTTTATTCTATAGAATAGAATGTGCTTAGTCGATTACTTCAACGTTTACAGCATTCAATCCTTTTCTTCCTTGCTCAGTTTCGAACTGAACTCTGTCATCTTCACGAATTTCATCGATAAGACCACTAGAGTGTACAAAGATGTCTTCGCTTGTTTCGTCTGACTTAATGAAACCAAATCCTTTGGTTGCATTGAAAAATTTTACTTTACCTTCTTGCATTACTATACTAATTAATTGTTATTGATGCCGGCTCCATTTAAAGATCATCCGGCCGTGATCTATTATTTATAAGTCTCAAACTGAAACCTTAAAATAATTAGTCAATTACTTCAACGTTCACAGCGTTAAGGCCTTTTTTACCTTGTTCTGTTTCAAATTGTACTCTGTCATCTTCACGAATTTCATCGATAAGACCTGTTGAGTGTACAAAGATGTCTTCGCTGGTTTCGTCTGACTTAATGAAACCAAATCCCTTGGTTGCATTGAAAAATTTTACTTTACCTTCTTGCATTACTATACTAATTAATTGTTATTGATGCCGGCTCCATTTAAAGATCATCCGGCAATGATCTGTTATTTTTAAGTCTCAAACTGAAACCCTAAAATAATTAGTCAATTACTTCAACGTTCACAGCGTTAAGGCCTTTTTTACCTTGTTCTGTTTCAAATTGTACTCTGTCATCTTCACGAATTTCATCGATAAGACCTGTTGAGTGTACAAAGATGTCCTCGTTAGAATCGTCAGCTTTTATAAATCCAAATCCTTTTGTTGAATTAAAAAACTTTACTTTACCTTCTTGCATTACTATACTTATTAATTGTTATTGATGCCGGTTAAATTTAAAGATCATCCGGCCTTGATCATACCTTATTTATAAGTCTCACACTGAAACCTTAAAATAATCAGTCAATTACTTCAACGTTCACAGCGTTAAGGCCTTTTTTACCTTGCTCTGTTTCAAATTGTACTCTGTCATCTTCACGAATTTCGTCAATAAGACCAGTTGAGTGTACAAAGATGTCTTCGTTCGAATCGTCAGCTTTTATGAATCCAAATCCTTTTGTTGAATTAAAAAACTTCACTTTTCCTTCTTGCATTACTTAATAATTAATTGTTATAAAATGCCATTAAACTTTTGAGATCGTATGGCTTCCGATCTTAACTATCCAACTCGCAATTTATCTACTTTACCTAGTTGACGAAGCATTTTAAAATGCTCTCCAACTGCAGATACAAAGCTGTGTTGATTATGATAAGGCAAACCATATTCTTTGGCGGTCTGCGCTACTATATGCGATATTTTTCTATAATGAACATGACAGATATTTGGTAATAAATGATGTTCAATTTGATAATTTAATCCACCAATGAACCAGGAAAATAACCTGCTCTTGGGGGAAAAATTAGCTGTTGTTAATAGTTGATGACTAGCCCAATCACCCTGTACAATACCTTTTTCATCAGGTAATGGATACTCAGTCGTTGGAACAATATGAGCTAGCTGAAAAATGGTAGTGATCATTAATCCAGTAACGAAGTGCATGCTAATAAAAGCTAGAACCACGATCCACCAAGCCTGAGGTGCCATAATAATTGGCAGTATCAATACAAAGAAGAATGAAACCAGTTTCCATCCAATTACAGTAGACAACTGTTTTCTAAATTCCTTACCTTCCTTGAAGAAGCCCATTTTCTTGAATTTTGCCATTCTAACAAAATCTTTAGCAGTTACCCAGCTTACCGTAGACAATCCATAAAAGAACCAACTGTATAAGTGTTGAAATTTATGAATACTATATCTCTTAGTATGTGGAGTAAATCTTAAGAAAAACGGAGGGTTGATATCATCATCAGCCTCTTTTATATTTGTGAACGTATGATGCAATACATTATGCTGAATTCTCCAGATACTTGCATTGGCACCTATAAGGTTTAAAGTGTATCCTAAATACTGATTAACCTTTTGATTTTTTGAATAGGAGTTATGGATTGCATCGTGCATGATTCCCATGCCTATTCCGGCCATTCCAAAACCACTTATGATATAAAGACCGAATAACAACCAGGTACTTTCTACCATTCCAGTGTTCACAATTACTAATGGAGCTACGAAAGTCAAAAGCATAAGTACAGTTTTCACGATCATGCTAGCATTAGCGTGTTTACTGATATTATTTTTTTTGAAATAGGTATTTACCCGGCTTCGAAGAGTCTTTGAGAAATCGGATGCTCGTTTTTGAGCGAATATTGGATTGTTGATACTGGTACTATTAAATTTACAAACTAAATAATGAAGTAAACAAAACTTGAAATATCCTGAAAGGACTAAAAAGTGAAGAGAACTAAAATATTTACTATGGCAAATGTAAGTTTTATTATTACATCCACAATATAAATAATCAATTAGTTTTCAAACTTTTACGCTACAGGATAAATTCAGTTCTGTATTTAGTTCAATTTCCCGGATGGGAAATTAGTCAATGATCTTAACTCTTACTGCGTTAAGCCCTTTCATTCCTTGCTCCAGCTCGAAACTTACTTTATCATTCTCATCAATTTCATCAATAAGACCACTTACGTGTACAAAGTATTTCTCACCGGTTTGTTTACCTATAATAAACCCAAATCCTTTAGAATGATCGAAAAATGAAACTTTACCTTCTGTATCGGTAATGATCTCTTCCTCTTCTCTATCTTCTTTCTTAGGGATAGCGATTTCGATATCCTCTACTTCTACTTCTACCTTCTGAGTTGGATCTGGTGGAGTGTCGGTTAAATTACCGTCTGCATCAACATAAGCAATCATATCCTCGAATGATCCACCTTTGTTGGAATTTTCTTTTCTTTCTAAACGCTTGGCTTCTTTCTCCTTACGCTTTTTGATCTTTTTCTTTTCTTTCTCTCTTTTGTTTTGGGTTTGTCCGGATCTTGCCATTCACTATAAATTAATTAATATTCGTTGAAAATTTCAATGCATTGAACCAACTAAACGAATACCAGAAAAATTTAATGTGTAAGATTATCTTTTGTAGGATTTATTCAGAGAGAGCATGAGCCATTCTGGCCTGCACTAAAATTTTTACAAAGATAGTCATAGCAAATCAATTCTGAAAGCTTTAAATAGTCGAGTTCTGTAAATTTTGTTTTTAATAACTTTTACTTCAGAAAATCACACTCGGCTATCGGTCATATTATAAATAAAGGTTTAATGGTATTTGAAGTAAATTTTGATTTTAAATTATTATTTTGAAATAAAAAATATGAAAGCAATTGGATTTACTAGATCACTCCCTATTAGCAATATTTCAAGTCTGAATGAATATGAAATTGATAAACCTTCCTGTAGTTCTAATGAACTTTTAGTAAAGATTAAAGCAATATCGGTAAACCCGGTTGATTATAAGGTAAGACAAAATTCGGCGGAAAATGAAGAGTTAAACGAACCGAAAATAATTGGATGGGATGCAGCTGGAGTTGTTGAAGATGTGGGCAGTAACGTGGAGAACTTTAGCGTTGGAGTTGAAGTGTATTATGCTGGCGACATAACGAAACCTGGTTGTTATTCAGAATACCAATGTATAGATGAGGCAATTGTAGCTAAAAAACCAGCTAAATTAAACTGGATGGAATCTGCTGCCTTACCACTTACTGCCTTAACCTCTTGGGAATGTATCTTTGACAGGATGAACATTGCTGAAGGTGATGG
Source organism: Gramella sp. Hel_I_59 (assembly GCF_006714895.1). Taxonomy (NCBI): domain Bacteria; kingdom Pseudomonadati; phylum Bacteroidota; class Flavobacteriia; order Flavobacteriales; family Flavobacteriaceae; genus Christiangramia; species Gramella sp. Hel_I_59. The sequence goes on from NZ_VFME01000001.1 coordinate 1,901,740, forward strand.
GAAAGATGAGAAGGTACTCATCATTGGTGGTGCTGGTGGTGTTGGCTCTATTGCGATTCAAATCTTAAAAGAATTGACTCAGTTTGAAGTGATTGCAACAGCATCTCGAGAGGATACAGTTGAGTGGTGTAAAAAGATGGGCGCAGATAGAGTTGTGAATCACCATAAATTATCTGAAGAACTGAAGAATGAAAAAGACTCGATCTCATATATTCTAAATTTCGCAGATACTGCTGGGCACTGGGAAACGATGACGAAACTGATCGCTCCACAGGGACATATCGCTTGTATCGTTAATACCACAGAGAATGTGAATCTGAATGCTTTGAAAGAAAAAAGTATTAGTTTTCACTGGGAATTGGTGTTTACAAGACCCATGTTTAATACCACGGATAAGTCCAGGCAGCACGAAATATTAGTGCGAATCGCTGAATTAGCAGATTCCAACAAAATCATATCAACTAAAAACAGAGAATTTTATGGGTTAAGTGCTGAAGTTTTCAGAGAAGTTCACAAGCTTCAGGAATCTGGCAAATCTATTGGTAAAAATGTAATTGAATTTTGAAGAATACTTTGACCAGATTTATCGAATTCTAACCTACATCTGGAACCAAGGCTTAATGCTTCAAGCAAGATCTTTTCGGATTCTACTAAGGCTTTCTGGTTTCATTCCTAGATAATTAGCGATATGATAATTCTGTACACGCTTTTCAATTTCCGGATAGGTTTCGCAAAAATCCAGATACCGCTCTTTGTTCGATTTCTCAAGAGATGATAGAATTCTTTTTCTAAGTGAAACAAAAGCCCCGGTGGTCTTAAGCCTGAAAAAGCGTTCGAATTTTGGAATTCTATGGTACAATTCTTCCAGAAGAGTACGGTTTAAGGATAATAGTTTTGAGTCTTCTATTGCTTCAACGTAAAGCTTTGATGGCTGATTCGTGAAAAAGGCTTCGAAATCACTGATCCACCAATCTTCTATTGCGAATTGTATAATATGTTTATTTCCTTGCTCATCGAGATAGTATGCACGCAAACAACCTTCTACTACAAAATATTCATCTTGTACGGTTTGCCCCGGTTTAATAAGAAGTTCCTTTTTATGAAGAGAAACTTCAGAAAGAATACTTCTGAATTCAGTCTTCTCCAATTCCGAAAGGTCAATTTCCCGGCTAATGTGATCAATGATATCTGCAGGCATCTAATCAATTATTTGCATGCAAATTTAAGCTATTATACTTGAATGTATAAAAAAATGCCGGGCGCAGGCCCGGCATTTTTTAAATATATAAGTTTCTAAAACTAACTAGTTTTATCGAAAGATATTTTAGCATTTACAGCATAAGAAGTAATCTTGTCCCCATCTACATGAGCTTTCATCTCTTTAACGTAGACTGACCTTATATTCTTTACCGTTTTCGCAGCTTCTGTAACTGCTTTTTGTACTGCATCATCAAAACTTTTTTCTGAAGCGGCAATCACTTCAATCACTTTTACAATTCCCATAATTTTAAATTTATTGGTTAACTGATTTCAATTTACCAACTTAAATAAGCTTAGGAAGAATGATTAACAGAAGATTGTCAGGGAACCTTAACTTATTGTGAAATTATTGATAGGATCAATAGCTGGGATTAATTTGGTTCCAATTAAACCACAGAATTTTTAATTTTTGACAACAATCAATTCGGCTTTTGCGCCAGTAAGCAAGTTCCATTCTTTTTTAGCAAGCATCTCCCCTTTTTCACTTAGTACTCGCAACTCGGCCGTATTGGGACCAGAACTTCCCTGGTTGAGCGCAACAAATTGAATACTATTAAAGCCTTCCTGCAAGTTTACCAATACCGGTTTGAATCCAGCAGTAAGCAAAACACTCGCTTCCACTAATTCTCCATTAACGATGATCTGCACCTTGTCGCCATCTATAAATTGATGATCTCTACAGTACACTTCTACAAATCTACCTTGTGTAACTACATTCCCTAGACTCTGATCAAATCTATATTCCTCTTTGACTTCAGCGTCTTTCGCCCACTTCTCTTTCATGGCATCTGCTTCAGTAAGAAGATTATTAGGGTTTTCTCTAAGGTCTATTGCTTTGGGCTTCTCTTTTAAAAACCGACTTTCTTTTTCAGTATTATCTCTTTTCAGAATAGGAAATCCCGTTGAATTTGATTCTTCAGCTTTAATAACCCGTCCGGTATTCGTGCTTCTTGGGATCTCAATTTGAGAATAGAGAGAAGCAGAGCTAAATATTAGTAGTATGAGAATCAATCTATTCATAGTAAGTGGTTTGTGCAGCATAGCTATATCAAAAATACAGCCATTTTTGAACATTAGTAAGAAAACGAGCAAATTCAAGTTTAAGTGTGTTCTCTATAGTAAAATAAAAAAAGTAATTTTGAGTATTATAAAAGTCAGATTTACATGCAGGTTCACGAACTATCCCAGAATAATTCTATCGCTAATAAATTCATAAGTCAATTGAGAGACGTACATGTGCAAAAGGACCGCATGCGCTTCCGTAGAAATATTGAGCGACTGGGAGAGATCATGTCTTATGAACTTAGCCAGGAACTCAATTACAATAAGCAAGCGATTGAAACGCCGCTTGGAACTTCTGAAATTGCCCAGCCAGACAATGAGGTTGTGATCTGTTCTATATTACGAGCAGGTTTGCCATTACACCAGGGAATCCTTAATTATTTTGATGATGCTGAAAATTCATTTATTTCGGCTTATAGACATCATCCCAACAATGATGAGAATTTTGAAGTTCTAGTGGAATATATGGCTTCGCCTTCTCTGGAAGGTAAAACTCTAATTCTTGCAGATCCCATGCTTGCAACGGGAAAATCTTTCGCTAATGTTTTAAAAGCAATTGCCCCGATGGGAAAACCCGCCAAAATCCATCTGGTATCTGTTATTGGCTCTTCGGAAGGGATTGAATTTTTAAAGTCAGAGTTTCCTGAAAATTCTAAACTCTGGATTGCTACGATAGATAATGAACTGGATAAAAATGGTTACATAGTTCCTGGTTTAGGTGACGCTGGAGATCTTTGTTATGGTCAAAAACTTCAGCATTAAAAAGGATATCCAATAGCGAAATTAAACACCGGGCTACCAAAATCATTTACCCATCTTTCACCTTGAGGCTCATTTGGATCGTGCATTGGAAAAGCAAGGTCGAATCTTATCACGAAACTCTGGATATCGATTCTTAATCCAGCTCCTGCCCCGATTCCAAGTTCATTGATGAAATCTGATTGAAATTGACCTTGTTCTAAACCAGTTTCATCCTGAGATTTGCTGTTCCAAACATTTCCAGCATCCACAAAAAATGCACCGTTTAAATAAGTAACTATTGGAAATCTGTATTCCGCGTTGGCTTCAATTCTAATGTTACCGGATTGGTCACGATATTGCTCACTGTCCTCTGCACCCTGAAAAGTACCTGGCCCTAGAGATCTGGTTCGAAAAGCTCTAACACTATATGGACCACCAGAAAAATATTGCTTACTAAAAGGCATTACATCTGAATTTCCATAAGGAATCCCATAACCACCAAATAATCTTGTGGCAATTAAACTTTGATTTTCAAATCTATAGTGATAACGAAAGTCCATGTCCAGTTTAGCGTATTGGGCATAGTCCAGTCCAAAAACTTCATCTTTGCCTTCCTCATTTTCAGAACCTATAAGGCTCATACTATTACCCGCGATATCAAAGTTCGAATTGAGGTAAAATACGTGCTTTTTCGTGGCATCTATCATTCCATTATAGGTAAAGGAATATGTGAGACCTGCTATAAATTCCTGATCAAAACTACTTTCCAGAAGTGGGTTCTCATCCAGTATTTTTAAAAATTCCTCACTTTCATTACCGAGTCTAATAAAGTTGAGATCAATAGGATTTAATTCATGAGTGACATATCTGTTTGCATTCCAGAAATAACCAAAGGCAGCGTTTAGACTCGTAAGTGTAAATAGCTGAGCTCTCTTTAGATAATCTCCACCCAGACTTATCCTGGTTTTCGGAATATCATATCTAAAAAAGTTATTATTAAACTCTATAGGGAAAAGAAGTCGTGGTACAATTAGATCGTTACTAAGGGCAAAATTTAAAGAATTTCTTCCTGGGATTCCTCCATCACCAAGCTGAACTTCATATCCAAAATTAGCTGAGATATCCAGTCGCTCACCACCTTTAAACAGGTTTCTATTAGAAAAGGTCACTCCAAGATGTGGCCCTGCAAAATTGTTGGATTTTGTCAAAGCCTGAAGCTCTGCTTTGATTGCACGCTTTTTTAAGGGTGAAAGAAATATATTTGCTTCAAGCAGACCAATACTATCCACGGCCAGAGTATCTACTTCATCATACCTTATATTTACGAATTTATAAGAGCCTATAGTTCCTAATCTTCTACTAGTAGCTCTTGAAGCTTCCGGACTAAAATTATCTCCTGTTTCAATAAGCAGGTATGGATCTAGATACTTTGGTTTAAAGAACAGTTCATCCTGTAAGTAGTTCTTATCCTTGAAGCGTTTATAATTATTGGTAACGCTATCTTCATCTACATTGTAGTTAGCATACACATTTACGTTTGAGATCCTGTAAGGAATAACAGATTTTGCGGGAACATCCTTCTTAAGTCTAAGAAATAGATCAAATTTTTTCTTATCGTATTGATTGGTATCGGCTTCAAAAATTAAAAAGCCGGGATTGAAGTTGTAATATCCTTCACCTTTAAGAAAAAGATCTATACGTTCTCTCTCCAATTTTAACTTCGGAAGATCAAATCTCATCCCATCTTCCAGCAGCGTCTTTTCCAGGTTGCTTTTGATCTCGCGATACACTAATAATGTATCATTATCTAGTTGATATGTGGCCATAGTATAAGGCTCTGGCACATTAAGATCATAATTTACAGAAGCTGTTTTAGCATCTTCATCTTTTATTTCTTCTGAAGTTACATTCGAATAAAAGAAACCTCTGTTTTCCAATCTATTCAGAAGTAATTCTTCCGTGTTTTCAAGATCAACATCGGAAAGATACACCGGTTCCTCTCCTAATTTTTTATTTAAAAATTTATTGATGATTCCCGGCTTTTCGCGTTGTGCTTTATAGTGAAAGTAAAGTCCCGGTCTCATTCCCAGGATTTGCGCGTTCGGCTCTGGTCTAAGAACACTTTGCAATTCAGTTTTTAATTGTGGTTCCTCCTTAATTACGGAATCAGATTCTATACTGATCTCAGCACCGGTATAAAGTAATTCCTCTTCAGGGATGAATTTTTCCACGCTGCAGGACTGAAACAGTGCTACAGCTATTAATATGATTACTGAAATTCTAATTTTCATCTTCTGTGCTTTCTGTACCTTCTGTACCTTCTGAACTTTCTGTTTCTTCAGGTTCTTTCTTTTCCTTCTTTACTTCTTCCATCACCGCCTTTTCAAACATGTTCTTGAACTTGTTGAATTCTTTGGTGAAAATTAAGGAAATACCACTCACTACCAACTGCCCGTCGATCACATTTTCATACTGACTTCTACTGAAACCTTTCAATCTCCAGATACCATTCTCATCAAGAAGATATGATATACTTACATTTCCAATAACCGGGCTTGCCTCCTGCCCTGCCTGGTTTCCTCCCTGAATGTCTACGGCACTTCCCACTTCTACGATCAACCTATCCTTAAGGAATGCTTTCTGAGCACTAATATCTAATTGCGTACGATCCTGAGGACCATTATCACCCTGGTAATCTGTATAACTATCAAGATTAAAATTCAATTGTAGTCCGCTGTTTCCAAGTACTTTACTTGATAACATGTTTAACTGGTCTGATAAAGCACTATTCAGGTTATCTCTGGCAACATCCATGGTACCACCACCGGCACCTGTACTTCCGCCTTCCGGAAAGAACCTGTTTAAAACCAGTAATGAAAATACCTGCTTGTTCAATTCCTGTTCCTGGCTGTTCAACTGCTGAACTCTGTTATATATATTTCCGCCAATTGCACCACGTTCATCTTCTGGCATATCTAATCCAAAGGAAATTTTTGGCGCCATAAGATCTCCATCTACATTAAGATATACTAGAAATGGTAATTCTTGCCGGTACTTGTCTGCTGATCCTTCATCAACAGCTGTAAGTGTAGATGACATTAATGAGGAAGCCGATGTTTCAACATTGTATATAGCTCTTACATCCAGTTGGGCATCAAAAGGATCACCAGCCCAGGAAACACGACTTCCATCAGCGATATCGAATCTCCTTTTAACAAGGTTATAGAGACTCATTTCATAGTAACCATCGTTGATATTGTATATTCCGGTAAGGGCTGTTCTACCGTTTGGATACATATTAAAGATTAGATCTCCTTCTCCCTGAACCTGGAAAATATCACCAGTTTCCTGGTTGATAATGACATTAAATTTTGCTCCTTCATTTACGGTCAGCCTGGTAAAAATATCATAACCAGAAACTACATAGCTTTCTTCTTCAGTTTCAGTTAGAATATCGTTAGGATTTTCCTTATTCACAAAAATAACGATCCCATCCCTTTCCTTCATTTGAAGTTCGGTTTCCGGTACTACATAAGTAAGATTTGTACTTTTTCGTACATCAACATTCATCGTGACTTTCGGTAAAGTAAGATCACCCTTTATTTGTGCATCTACATCAACAACCGCTGTTCCGTAGAAAAGGTCATTATCCTCTTCAGTAGAATTAATAAGTTTAAAGTTTGTTGCCTGTACATCGAGATCAAATCCTGGGTTTAAAAAGGTTGGAGTAGTGACTTCTCCATTGACCACGATCGAATTACTTTCAGAGTCAACGATCTCAAAATTATTAAAATAAACACCCTGATTATCCATTTCAAGCTGCTCATCTGGCAAGGTAAATTGAGAATCGAGCATCGCAATGTTAAAGGAAGCAGCGTCAAACTGCAGATTTCCTTCATAAACGGGCTCTAATAGAGTTCCGTTAAGTTTGAAATTTCCACTGAAGCTTCCATCGGCATTTTTGATCTCTCCCTGAGAGAAACCTTCCAGGGCAGTCATACGGATTTCATTTAAATCAAGATTTAGATCCAGTTTTGCTGAAGGTTCAGCAGCGATATAAGATCCAACAAGATCCAGGTCGATCTCCCCACCTTTCATCGCCATTTCGAAATCATACTGACTAAATCCAGAAGAGTTCCCCTGTAAACTTAGAGTTCCCATATCTACACCCAGCATAGATAGTTTGTTAATTTGCATATCTGCCAGGATACCGGTCTCTCCAAAAGGTTCTTCATATACGATGTTCCCGTTCACCTGACCCTGTGCGAGCTTCTCTTCTGGATTAAGATAACTTAACAGTGCAGCTAACTTAAAGTTTTTAAAGTCAAGGCTCAGGTGTTCTTTTTCAACACCGGGTTTATCGTTGCTTATGCGCATTTCCTGATCTTCTCTAAACAATCTAAAATTCTGGAAATTCAGGTAACCCGTATCAAAACTCAACATATTCGAATCCTCTATTTGCCAGGGATTACCATTTAAAATCAGGTCCTTGTTATCAATATGAAATTGTAAGGTATCACCCTGGAAATTTAACTGTGAAGTAGCGTGAACAACCTGGGTAGTATCATAAACTGAAGTGAATTCAAGATTCAATTTTCTATTTTGAACATCACCTCCAATGATGGTACGCTTTATAGCTAGCGGACCGGTATTTAATTCTTTAAATGCGAACTCAAAATTTAGATCCTTAGGATTTGACCTTAGATCTAGTTTTAAACTATCTATTTCACTATTGAAGTAATTCACAAATGGAATATCCACATTGGCATCCAACCTTCTTTCAGATTCTGCAAAGTCCACATCTATATTAACCGTATCCAGCTTCTGAAGATTGAGAAGGAAGACTTCTGTTAGTATTGGTGCTTCACTGATCTTCGCATTGATCTTCATATTAACAGGGTTGAAAATAGAGTCCTCCTGATAATTTTCTGTAATATATCTTTTGAAATGTCGGTCTATGGCTGCTGAAAAGGCTGCAGGTGTTGCATTAGATTTAAGGTCAAGGTTCAGGATTCTGTTTTTTATGTCTACGGAAGTAGTATCCTGTCTTACAAACGCATCTGCTTTAAAGCTACCTAATAAATAAGCTTTGTTATTATATACCGCTACGCCATCAATGATCTCTGCTTCGAGTTCATATTCCGAAGAATTTCCTTCAAACCAGCCCTGTAATTCGAATGCGGCTTTAATTGTCTTTTGAGTGATTCCCAGAGCTTCCAGATCTGCACCATCCAGGTATAAACTAAAATCTACTCTTGGAGAAACAGAATCAAGTGCAACATCTAATTGCGCTTCCATGTCCAGATTTGAGTCCTGATACATTAGGTTGATAGGTCCCTTTCCGTTTTCGAGTTCCCCGGTTATATCAATCTGTCTGAATTCGTATCCGTTATATGTAAAACTTTCTATCGTTGAATCAAGACTCGCATTAAGATCTGCTACAGAATTTCCACTTCCGGTAAGTTTGATATCTATTTGCAAATCGCCAAGGGCATCATTTTGAAGTAATCTTCCTAGAGATATTCCATCACCCTGAACTTCTGCATCAAAAGCGATCTGGTCTCCAAATTCAAAGTTCCCATCCACGTTGATATTACCATCGGTAGTAGCGATCTTAGCATTCGTGCTAACCTTTTCCATATTACCTTTAAAACTTCCATTGATACTGATCTTTTCTGGAATCTGCATCCCAAGATCAGCTTCGCTTACAAAATTTTGAAGATCTTTTCGAGTGGAAGAAAGTCGAACATTTGGAAGGTTAAAACTTAAGCTTTCTGGGTCCTGCGCATTTACGATACTTCCGCTACCCTTAATATTTGTATTTCTCCAGCGTAAATTTAAATTAGCCAGGTTTAGATTATCAACTTTCCCATTTATAGAAAGATTTCCTTTTACAGGTGATTTTGCGAGGTTTTTCAAATATTCGTTCTCTCTAAGATCTGGTTGAAATCTGAAAAATTCGCCCAGCTCTAGATTTATGTTTGAAAGATCAGCCTGTAAAGTGGCATTTCCTGGATCTTTCATCAATGCATCCAGGTCATTGTACTTAAGCTGTAAATCTCCGTTGAAACTGTTACCAATTCCGTCGAAAGTAATGTCTGTGATTTTTATCTGATCTTTGGTAAGTTCTGCTTTAAGATTGAATTGATCTATCTCAATCCCTGAAGCTTCAGTAAAATTAAATTCAGAAATATTTAAACTTGCATTTTCAGGTGCGTAAGAAATATTAGAGGCTTGTAAGTCAAGGTCTTTAATATCCAGGATATCAGGATTGAAAGTTCCTTTCTTGACCTGAGAATCGTTCATGCGGTAAAGAATGTTATTATTTGCAAGGTCTATCTCATCAATATTAATCTTCCATACGGGCCACGCAAAAGCTTCAGTAGTACTCCCCTGCTCATCTATTGTTGCTGAAGTAGTATTTTGCTGTAGTTCAAGTATAATATCTGAATTATGAAGTTTCAGCAATTCAGAAGAGATAATGCTATCCTTTAAATTGAAATTCGACTGACTTGTTTCCAGCAATTTAATTTTCATTTCTGCTGAAATAGAATCGGGACTAGAATTGTAACTGGCTCGAACGTCACTAAAGTTTAATTTTCTCACTTCAAAAACAGGTGCGGGACTTGTTTCACCTTCAGAAGGAGGAAAAGGCTTCGTTTGATTATAGGTGACCTGCGCGTTATTTAAAATAGCTTCTTCGACTACAAAAGCCATGTTGGTAAGGTCTGTTTCAGCAAAAGAAAGTTGAAGTTCACTGAATTTTGCCTTGGTATCTATACCACTCACCTTATCTATGTAATCGACATCAAAATCTTTCAGATCAAATTCCCCAAGAGATATCTGCATACTTGAACTAGTCGTATCTGCCGGCGTGCTTGCAGTTTGTGTGGTATCTGAAGCAAATGCCTTCATTAGAACTTCATAGTTAAATCCTGTAATAGAATCTTCCCGAATAATATTAGCACGAACACGACGAGCTTCCAAAGCGTCCAGACTGAATCCATTTCCTTTTATTAATGGCATAAAAGGGATATTCGCAGTTATATGTTCACTATATATAATGGTATCGCCATCTGGATGTTCGATATAAAGATCATCAACTTCAATATTACCATTAAATTGAATATAGATCCTTTCCAGATTGATCTTTGCGCCACTCTTCTCTTCTATGGAGGATATAAACTTGTCTTTAATAATATTCTGTCCCCAGGGACTTCTTACGAATAGAAGGATAAGAATCAACAAAATGAGAATCCCCAGAAAGATCTTTCCAATTATTTTTAAAATCTTGATAAAGCGTGCTTTGGCTGTGCTCAAAAAACTGAATTTTAGAAGTTTCCAAAGTTATCGTTTAGATGTATTACCGCGAAGGTATTGTGGTAAGTTTACTAATAAACTTCTGTTAAATGTCTAAGGAAAGTGCATAGGCAGCTACTCAATCTGGAGCTGAATAACCTTAAGTTGTAGAAATTGTCAACAATTTGGAGTGATTATCTACACAATTAAACTATGAATCTATTACCCAAATTCAGGAGATCCTGGTATTCAAATTCATTTGATATTCGAAACCGAAAAACTTCAAACCTCTTGTTTTTCAGCGACTAAGCTATTGTAGTCACTAATTTTGAGAATGAAATATCAGGAGCAGAAAGCAGCACCAAAATTTCTTATGGCATTATTGTAGCAAGAGGTGAAAAGTATTAACTAAATAAGAATACTAAGAACTAAACTAAATTATGAGAAAAGTAATCACAGCTACCGTATTAACCGCAGGTCTTTTGACCTCATGTGTTTCTAAAAAGAAATATGTTGAATTAGAAGGACAACTTAATGATACAAGAAGTACACTTCAAAAAACGCAGGTTGAGAAAGAAGAAATTGAAGAAAAGTACGCACGTATAGAAGAACGTGTTGCTGATTATAATTCCAAGATCAATTCTCTTAGAACGGAGAATGAAGGAATGATGGAAATGAATGATCTCACCGTAATGTCTAAAAAGACAAAAGAGAAAATGAAATCCACTATTGCTAAGATCGATCCTGAAAAAGTTAAAGGAGCAGAAACTTTAGAGGATAGTATAAACCTTGCGGTTTCTTATAATCTTAAGCAGAATATTTCTGAAGGTGCTGATGCAGATGATATTGATATCAATGTAGATGAAACAGTTGTGATGATCAATGTATCAGATAAATTATTATTTGGTAGCGGAAGTTACAGGGTTACAAAAGAAGCTCAGCCACTCCTGAAGAAATTAGCTGAAGTAATTAACAGCGAACCAGCTATGGAAGTTATGATCGAAGGTCATACCGATGATAGAACTATGGTAAAAGAATCCTACCTTCAGGATAACTGGGATCTAAGTGTTCGAAGAGCAACTTCTATCGTGAGAATTTTGCAGGATAAATATAATGTAGAGCCTTCAAAATTAATTGCTGCCGGAAGAAGTAGTTACCAGCCATTAGTTGATAATACTAATAAGGACAATATGGCTAAAAACAGAAGAACCCGAATCGTAATTATCCCTAATCTGGATAAATTCTTTGCAATGCTGGAATCTGATGGGACTATGGCTGATACTGAATAGATCTTCTATATAAATGCATGTTATAGAAAGAGAGCTTCGGCTCTCTTTTTTTATTTCCGTTAACTGTAGATTAACTTCCTGTTCACGGTATCTCCGCATATCGCTTCGTATATTTCATAAAACTGAAATTATGAAAAAAGTAAAGACAGAATCCAGTAGTTCGAAATTAGTACAGTCAGATAAAAAAGATTTACCATACAATCCTGAGATCACAAAAGAGGATAAAGAAGCCCTGAATGAGAAAGGTAGAAGTATGAATAAAGGACAGGATAAGGATCTTGATAAAAAAGAGCACGTAGATTTTACGCCCGATGAACTTGACATTCCAGCGAGTAACGATACGAAACTAGAAGACAAAACAGAATTGGTAGATGAGGAAAATATGCAATTCAATAAGAAGGGCGCTAAAGGGGAAAATGAGAAATCAGGTGAAAACTTAAGTTCTTCTAATTAATATTTATCTAGTTACATAAAAAAACCGCTGCTTGTCAGCGGTTTTTTTTGTTTTATGAGCAGTAAAAAGAAAGATTTTAAGTTTAGGACTCTAATTGCAAACAACGTTGTAATTACCCCCTTGCAGTAGCAAAAACTCGAGCTCAAATCTACTGCTACTTATGAATTTGAAATCGAAGTATCAGAATACGGAGATATAGAAGATGCTGTTGAATTTAATCTTGAGAAACAAACAGAATTACAGAACTAGTACTTTATTTCAAGAACTTCAAGCTTTCGTGTTTCATCACCGAGTTTAAAATCTACAGTTTCACCAAGTTTCTTACCTGTAACTGCCCGGGCAATTGGTGCTACAAATGCAATTTTTAGTTTTTTAATATTTGCCTCATCCACTCCAACGATCTGGAATTTCTGAATTTGTGAACTATCGAGGTTCTTCAATTTGATGTGCGCTCCAAACCGAATTTCATCCTGTGCCTGTTCTTCGGGTTTTAAAATACGTGAAGATTGAATTCTTTCAGCCAGTAATTTGATCTTTCCATCAATCAAACCTTGCGCTCTTCTTTTTTCTGTATCGTCTTGGATACTTATATTCGATCGCTCCTTTTCAAGCTCCTTTAATTCCACGTGTAGTTCCTGTAGCCCATTTGGTGTCACATAATTTGTAACTCCATCTGGTATCGCTGCCCTTGGTGGAATGATCACTGGTTCTTCCTGATCTTCTTCCTTTACAAATCCTCTACTCATAATTCGTATCTTATGTTCTCCTAATTATAGCGAAACCCGGAGGATATGTATTAAACAACAATCATAAATATTTCTCAAAACCTAACAACAGGTTTGGGATGGTACTACATTTAGCAAATTTTAATTATAGAAATGAGTCTGGAAATCATTGTTCTTTTCGTGATCATCCTTGGTGTGATCGTTCTGTTTGCTCTGGAAGTATTTCCGGTAGATAAGATCGCATTTATTATTCTGGGCCTTTTATTATTAACAGATCTGGTTTCTCCGGAAGAAGCCATTTCAGGTTTTTCCAGTCCCGCTACGATCACGGTACTTAGTCTAATGATCATAGCGATAGGACTCGAGGATAATGGTGTTATAGATCTCCTCGCCCAGGGAATGAGAAAATTAAAAGGTCTGCCCCTGCTTATTATGATCCCGGTTTTTATGTTTATCGCAGGAAGTATTTCTGCTTTTATAAATACGACAGCTGTAGTTTTAGTCTTTATGAAGATCATCGATGAACTGGCAGAGAAATATGACATTCCCAGTTCAAAATTATTACTACCGGTTTCTTTTGCAGGGATTATAGGTGGCAGCTGTACACTTATGGGAACTTCTACGAACCTGATTGTTAATGCGGTGGCCGTTAAAAGAGGTGTCGAGCGCTTCGGATTCTTCGAATTTAGTTGGTACGGAGTCATTTTTATGCTCATAACTATTGCTCTGGTAAGTTTGATGGCGGGATTTCTTCCGAAGAAAAAACCCAGCGATCTTAATTCGGTTTATAAATTAGACGAGTTTATTACGAAAGGAATCGTTAGTGAAACCTCAAAACTGATTGGCAAAAATCTTCGGGATATCTTCGGCGATGAAAAGGATTCTATTGAAGTGATCAGGCTCAAACGTAAAGGAGTTATTAATGACCATCCAGGTAGATATACTACTTTAAAACTTGGTGATCAATTGCTACTTAGATGCAGTATAGAACAGCTTATACAACTGAAAGAAGAAGGTGATCTTACGATTATCAGAAATTCTGAAGCTGAAGCTGTGAAACCAATCGTGAACGAGGCTTCAGAAATTGAAGAAAACATTCAGCTGGTAGAAATACTAATGTTGCCTAACTCGCCTTTAATTGGTAAGAGTATTAAAACCGTGGGTTGGTATGATCTTCATGGAGCCGTTCCATTGGCGATCAGGAAAAGAAGAAGCTTCAGAAATCCAAAAAGAAGAATATTCAATAAAAAGTCTGACGATATTGACCTTCGGGTTGGGGATCGTCTTCTGGTGGAAGTAACGCAAAACGACCTTCATGAACTTCAGAAAATGGACAATATTAGCATTCTGCAAAATCATGAGGAAATTAGTCTTGTATCTAAAAAGAAACGTTCCCTTAGCCTCGGAATTTTAATTCTTGTAATTGCATTATCCGCTTTTTCTATATTCCCAATTCTGAAAAGTGCCGTGATTGGCTGTTTTTTAATGATTTTGCTGAAGTGTATCGATCTCGGAAAAATCTATACGCAGGTAAACTGGCAGATCATTTTTCTACTGGCAGGAATGATCCCGCTAGGTGTGGCCATGAGCAATACCGGGGCAGATGACTGGATCTCCACCAATCTCTTACTACTATTCGATGGCAAACCTAATTACAGCATTATAGGATTACTATTTTTAGTAACCATGTTCCTTAGCGGATTCATCTCTAACAATGCTACGGCGATCATCATAGCGCCCATAGCAATCACCATCGCAACGAAGTTACAACTGGACCCAAAACCATTTATTCTGGCAGTGCTTTTTGCCTCGAATTTCAGCTTCTTCACTCCGGTGGGTTACCAGACCAATACGATCATCTATGGAATGGGAATTTACAAGTTCAAGCATTTCCTGATTATAGGCGGTGCTTTATCGATCGTGCTTTGGATTGCGGCAACCTTCTTACTCAGCAGGCAGTTATAAAAATGTATTTTTGCTGAAAAAATTATGTCCAGGTTACTCATCATTGGTTACGTATGGCCAGAACCCAATTCCTCAGCTGCAGGAGCCAGAATGATGCAATTAATCCAATTTTTCAGAGAGCGTAACTTTCATATTACCTATGCAACTTCAGCAAGAAGATCAGAAAATATGGCAGATCTTGAAGCCTTAGGCGTTACCAGCCAAGAGATTCAGCCAAATAATGATGAGTTTGACGTTTTTGTACAAGAGCTGGATCCTCAAATTGTTCTTTTTGATCGTTTTATGATGGAAGAACAATTTGGATGGAGAATTGATAAATTTTGCACCGATGCTTTAAAGATTCTGGATACCGAAGATGTACATTCCCTGAGAAAAGTCAGAGAAACTATTCTGAAGTCCGGTCAAGAGTTTGATGATGTTTATTTAGACGCTGATATTACAAAACGGGAAGCTGCGGCCATCTACAGGTGTGATATTTCTTTAATTATTTCTGAATTCGAAATGAAGCTGTTAATTGAAAAGCTGAAGATCCCTGAGCATATACTCTTCTACCTGCCATTTATGATGGAGACTGTTTCTTCTGAAATTAATAGCTACACTGAAAGGAAAGATTTTATAAGTATTGGTAATTTTCTTCATGAACCAAACTGGAGAGCAGTTCTAAATTTAAAGGAAAATATCTGGCCTTTACTCAGCAAACTAGTGCCAGATGCCCAGTTACATATTTATGGAGCCTATCCTTCCCAGAAAGTATGGAATTTGCATAATAAAGCCGAAAGATTTCTAGTTCATGGCCGGGCAGAAAATGCTCTGAAAGTAATGAGTGATGCCAGGGTTTGCCTTGCTCCTATTCAATTTGGTGCTGGATTGAAAGGTAAATTAGCGGAAGCAATGGCCTGCGGAACTCCTTCAGTAACCACAAAAATTGGTAGTGAAGGAATGGCTGGAGACTTAGAGTGGAATGGATTCATTGAGGACGATCCTGCTCAATTTGTTGAATCAGCTAAAATGCTATATATCGATGAGCAACTATGGAAGAAAAAAAGTGAACAGGGTTCAAAGATCCTGAAAGAACGATTCGACCAGGACATTCACCAGGCAAGATTCGATAGAATATTAACCATGACTCTCAAGCAGCTTCCGCAGCATAGAAAAGAGAACTTTACGGGTCTAATGATGAAACATCATCTCCAACGAAGCACTTATTTTATGTCCAGATTCATTCAAATGAAAAACTCTATAAATTAGAAAACCGCTGGAAGCATGGGCTACCCAACGGTTTTCACTACACAAAAAACAGTTTAACCAAACATCATCAGAAGTATCAAACAATGGCTTCAAAAGCCCTTCTGAACAATTTTTTATTTAGATTCTGCAAAGCGGCAGTCTTATATTTTGTATCTACTAAGAGTGAGATATTATTGTTGCTTCCTCCATAAGAGATCATTCTAACCGGCACGTCATCCAGAATTTCGAACAATCTTGGAGTTCCACGATCGTCAATTAGTCCCTCACCAACCACACAAATGATACTGTGATCACGATCCACACTAATCTCTCCATAAGCATTGAGTTCGCTCAGAATAGGTTCAAGGTTCAAAACATTGTCGATAGTGAGTGAAATGGCTATTTCTGAGGTGGTGATCATATCAATTGCCGTTTCATATTTATCGAAAACTTCAAATATCTTCCTTAGAAAACCATGAGCCATCAACATCCTGTTGGATTTAATTTTGATAGCTGTAATATTATCTTTCGCTGAAATAGCCTTCAAACCTTTCGTTTCGGAAATCGAAGAAATGCAGGTACCAGGATCTGATGGTTTAAAAGTGTTTTTTAGAAATACAGGGATATTTTTATCGATAACCGGCGATATGGTTTGGGGATGAAGGATCTTTGCACCAAAATAGGCTAGCTCTGCTGCTTCCTCGAAACTTAGCTGAGCTACCGGAAATGTGTTTTCCACTACCCTGGGATCATTATTATGCAAACCATTAATATCGGTCCAGATCTGTATTTCAGAAGCATTTACAGCGGCTCCAATGATCGTTGCAGTAAAATCACTACCTCCCCTGTTAAGGGTCGAAATTTCTCCGCGATCATTTATTCTTACGAATCCCTGAGTTATATAAATGGATTCGTCAGTCTGCGAATTCAGTTGAGACTGAAGCAAATTTCCAACGAGTTCCGTATCTGGATTTTCAGGATTAGCAACCTGCATGAAATCCCTGGCATTCAACCATTTGTTGTATATAGCATTTTTTGTCAAATAAAAACTGAAGATCCTGGTAAGAATTGTTTCTCCAGTTGTCAATATCCTACACTCATTTTCTTTACTGAATTCCTGAGAAGCGATATATCGCAGCTCTGAAAGTTCGGCTTGAAGAATATCGAAAACTTCATTTCTATCATCTACGGAATTGAACAGTATTTCAATTTCGTGCTCATGCCTAAGAAACAGAGCTTCCAGACTTTCGTCGATCTTAACCTGATCTCTCTGTTCTACACTACTAGCAAGTTCTACCAGAAGATTTGTCACACCAGACATAGCAGACAGTACCAATAACTTGTCCCCTTCAATTTTTCGAATCATACTTGATACATTCCGGATATTCTCTGCGGAACCTACTGAAGTACCTCCAAATTTTAAAACTTTCATATCTCTCTGATTTCTCTGTGCATAAGTACATATAGTTTTAACTGCACTAAAGAAAATTGATCGATTTATATACATTTGCACATTATGTACAATAATTAACAATGAAGACAATTACTACCGTAGTACACGACATTATAAGGCATCAACCATTTCTGGATGATGCGATCGCCAGAGATATTGTAAACTTTAGTGGTTTAGCTTCCGACATTCAACCGCAAGTCGAACAAGAAATGCGTAAAACTGTTAAACAGGGAAGTATCATTATGGCACTTCGTCGTTACGCACCACATAGAACTAAGATCAATATGAAAAGCCTGAGAGAATTAGGTGATATTATTGTACGATCTGGCATCACTGAGTATACCTTCCTGAATAGCAAGACTATTATTGCCAACAAAGCTAAACTGCTGGAATCTGTAAAGGATCAAACTGGTATTTACCTTAATTACTCCAGTAACTATCAGGAGAGTAATATTCTGGTATCCTCAACTCTTACAGATCTGGTAGAAGATTGCTTTAGAAATGAAGTCAGAGTAACAGTAAAAAAGGAATTGTCTTCAATCACTATTGCTCTGCCTAAGAATAGCTCCCAAACAGTTGGATTGTATTTCTACATGTTCAAATTACTTGCCTATGAGGGAATTCCGGTTTTTGAAATGATTTCCACTTCAAATTACTTCGCGCTTTTCCTGGAAAAAGAGTATGTGAATAAAGCATTTTTGCTACTCAATGAGATAAAGGCTTAAAGACTACCAGTATTCGTAATAAACACCAGTCATCGCAACAACTGTAAAAATAATTATAAATGCAATCGCTAAATAGATAAGCTTATTTGAATTGCTATTATTTTCATTGAAGATGTCTGGGTCTGAAGTGGTTTCAGATTTGTTCCCGGTGGGCATATTTTTGGTCATTTGGTTAGAAATCGACCCCAATATACTAATTATCAATAATTTAATTACAGTATTTTTAAATAATTGATATTACAATCTTAAATTAAAATATCATTTAAATGGGTATTGATTACCCCTGAAGCAGCAAGAATTAAGGTGTTGTCGTTCGAAATATCAATTGTAATCCTTCACAATGCTAGCCCATTCCATTGATTTCAGAATACGAACCAGTACAGGATCGATTAAATCACGATATTCAGAATTCTTGGGAAAAGCATAACTGTAATAATCCTTTTTTAAACTTTGCTCAATGATTTCCAGTTCGCTCTCCAGGCTCATTTGTTCTATATGGTATCTAAGTATAGGTTCATCATAGACTACGAGAGCGGTTTCTTGATTGGTAAGTTTGTCTAAAGCTTCCATTCCGTTATTCACAAGATCTGTTTCAATATTATATAAGTCCAATAATTCCTGGGAACTGGAGCTTCTTATAGTTGTTACTTCAAATCGATCGAGATCCTGAATATTGCTAATATCTTCGTTGATACCTTTTACAGTTAATGAAGAGGCGATCCCGGCCGTAAAACTCGATATGATAATAACAGCCATAAACATCCAGATAAGACCAATGATTCTTCCACCAAGTGTTCGAGGTGATTTATCTCCATATCCCACTGTAGTCATTGTCACTGCACTCCACCAGAATCCCTGTAAAATACCCCTTAAATTGCCTCCAAATTCTTCCTTATTCTGTTTTCTTTCAAATACCCATACTAGAAAACCGAAAATGAATATGACAAGTAAAAGCAATCCTATAATAGAGAAAAACTCCCAGCTAAATAGATTTTTAAGATGTCTTAGAGTTTGAGATTCAGATCTTTTGGCAACGCTGGTATGAGAGATAAAGTATGGTTGAGAGAATTCCATACGATGCATACGATTATCTGTCACTGTGACCGGATTGATACTGAAGTCCACCTCACCTGCTTCTATACCATCGAGTAAACTTCCAAGGTCCTTATACTCTTTGAATTCGTAATCTAATTGTAATTCCTCGTTGACCATTTTCCAGGAAGCTATACTAAGACCTCTAAATTTACCATTATGTTTCTCAACAAAAGGAGCGGTTTCAGAAATACCTATGACCACTTTATTCGTTTCCGAAGAAAGGCTATCCTGAGCGATAAGCGAATTGCTGCAAAAGGAGATAAAACATAGAAACAGGATAGTAAACCTGGAATAAGACATCATTTTAAACTTTAAATGAGCTCGAAGATAAACATTCCTATTTTTTCAACGAATCCTTCTGAAATAAGTAAGCAATATTTAGCTGCTTCTTCCCAAAATCTTTTGCCTTTGAAACATCCTGTCCCATATAGATATCAATCCTTTTTTTCCAACGGTAGTGCATCTTGTCTTTGATATAGAAAACACTGTCAAAACCTTCTATTTTGATGGGTGAATTATAGTCTAGTCCCATCTTTAAAAGATCGCGCGAAACTGCGATCGCATTCATACCTGGTTTTAATGTATCTCCCCAAGCAGTAATTCTAGGGTTATTCTGAGTTTGATATTCTACCGAGTTATAAGCGGTTGCCGTCACACAAATGGTATCCCAGTCTTCAACATTCTTGTTACCATCAAATGCCGTACAGGCAGTTAGATAGATCATTAAAATAAACCCGGAAATCAAAATCGCAGATTTTTTAAGCCTGTACGTATATTTAGAGTACAGCATCCTTTAAGATAAAGTGAATCCTTCAGGATATTCTCGTTTAACAAATTGATTTGCTTCATCAAAATTGGTGACTTTCATATTTTCTGAATCCCAGATCATCTTAAGGTCTCTGCCTGGATAGATGATCTGGTCCTTACCGTTCGCGTCCTTTTTCCTATTCTGAATATCATAACCTCGAATGGCGAGATTTGCTATCAATAAAGATTCAGTCAAAGGACCTGCGATATCGAACGGCGAACTCAGTTTTTTATTGCCATACCCTGCAATAGCCGCTTCCACCCATTGAGCGTAATGACCATCCATGCCATTAGGTACACGTTCGTAGGTCTCAGCTACATTTACCTCGTCTGTTTTTGAGGTAGGTAGTAATCGAGGATTAAGTCCGTAGGTACCACACATCATTTTACCTTTAGTTCCAATGATCAAGGCACCATTGCCTCCATCTCCAAATGTTTCTTCAGGACCTAATTCTTCAGGTCGCATAGGTTTGATACCGCCATCCATCCAATGAAGTTTGATATCATCAGCACCCGGAGTCTTTCCATCAAAGCTCATAATTACATGACTTGAAGGAGGACAGCTATCCGGGAAATAACCTCTCTGAAATTCATCTACATATACACTTCCAACACTACATTCAACTTCTTTTGGATATTTAAGATCCAGTACGCTAAAAGGCGGTTCGATAAGATGACAACCCATATCCCCAAGAGCACCAGTTCCATAATCCCACCAGCCACGCCAGTTAAAAGGAACCAATCCATCCACATATTCTTTATGTGGTGCAGTACCAAGCCATAATTTCCAGTCCAGTTCAGAAGGAATTGCACTGCTAGTTTTCGGCCATGGGATTCCTTGTGGCCATACTGGTCTATTCGTCCATACATTTACTTCCTGTACTTCTCCAATAAGACCTGCGTCATACCATTCTTTCATTTTGCGCACCCCATCTCCTGAAGCACCCTGGTTACCCATTTGAGTAACTACCTTATATTCTTTAGCTGCTTCTGTTAGCTTTCTGGCTTCATAAATATCATGTGTAAGTGGTTTCTGAACAAATACGTGTTTTCCGCGTTCCATAGCAGCCATAGTTTGTACAGCATGATTATGGTCTGGAGTTGAAACACTTACTGCATCGAAATTTTTAGATTCTTTATCAAACATTTCACGGTAATCCTTATAATACTTCGCCTTTGGAAAAGCTTTTCGGGAAGCTGCCGCTCGCCTGTCATCTACATCACACAAAAATGCTATTTCAGCTTTGCCGCTTTTGTAGAAACTCATGATATCTGATTCCCCTTTACCTCCTACTCCAATCCCGGCAATCAACAATTTATCACTTGGTGCAGTAAAACCAGGTCCACCCAGTACATGCCTGGGAACGATCATGAATCCTGAAGCTGCAACTGCAGATTTTTTAATGAAATCTCTTCTGGTATTTGAATTATTCTGAAAGGAAAATTTGCTCATTTTGTAAGGTGTTGATTAGGAATTGCTTAAAGTTATCTTTTTTCAGATAATAAAACAATTAAACCTTGACTGACATATTGCCGGTAGAATCAGTTATTGTGTCGGGTGATTAGACCTTCGGCAAGGTCCTTGCACATTTGTACTTGAAAATGGTGGAGAGAATATCGAAGCCTCAATTTGTAATGGAAAATAATATTTTATGAGTCAAGTTAAGCAGAATGATGCCGTAAAGGTACACTACACAGGAAAACTAGAAGACGGACAGGTTTTTGACAGTTCAATAGAACGTGGAGAACCTATCGAATTCACTCTAGGTGAAGGACAATTAATTCCTGGATTTGAAGAAGGCCTTATCGGTATGGAAGTTAACGAGAAGAAGACTATCAACATATCTAAAGATGAAGCTTACGGAGATCCAAAAGAAGAATTGATCCAGGAAGTTCAAAAAAATCAACTTCCAGAAGAACTTAAGCCAGAAGTTGGAATGCCATTGGTATCTAAAGGACCTGATGGTCGTGAGATCAATCTGGTAATTACAGATGTAAAGGATGAGACCATCGTAGTAGATGCAAATCACCCTCTAGCTGGAAAGGATCTTATTTTTGATCTGGAAGTAGTTGAGATCAAGTAATTGATCATCGCACATATTTGAAAAAAGCCCGGTCTATCCGGGCTTTTTTTTGATTGTATTTGATATTCTGGTTAAGGTTATGATAATTCTTTTCCATTGATAGTTATGCTCCTTACATTAGATTAAAATCAAAATCTAAGTTATGATAAGAAAAGGATCAGCGGAGTGGAAAGGCTCTTTAAAAGAAGGAAAAGGAACAGTTAGTCTTGAGAGCGGAGTTCTTAAAGATGAACAATACTCATATAAGACACGTTTTGAAAACGGGAATGGAACAAATCCAGAAGAATTGGTTGGTGCAGCACACGCAGGTTGTTTCAGTATGCAACTATCCGCTTTTCTTTCTGAAGATGGATATGAACCAAACCAGGTAGCTACGACAAGTGAAATCACATTCGAGGATGGAGAGATCACAAAATCTCATTTGATCTTGACCGCAGATGTACCAGGAATTGATAAAGATACATTTGACAAGATCGCTAATAAAGCCAAAGAAAGCTGTCCGCTTTCAAAATTGCTTAAAGCAGAAATCACATTGGAATACGATCTAAAATAAGAGATTAGATCCCCCGAATTAAAGCTCCTTAATTAAGGGGCTTTTTTTATGCACAGTTCTATAGATTTATAAATGGTTTCCTTCATACTCTCTTGCATGATATTCCTGGATACGAATTTTTGATTGACCTCAATCTCGATTCCGATATAATTTTCTGTAAATCTTTTTCTCAGGTAAGTAGTAAAACCATCAGCTTTTCCATGATATGGATAATTTTTGCGAACTCTGTATTTAGATTCTTCTGTGAGAGAACTTTTGAATTGCTCACTCCATTGCTTTTCTAACCAAACCTTAGGATCATATAATATCCCTATATCGCAATTTCTTTCAAGATCATTAAAAACGGGAGTAAACGAATGAATCGAAAGATGTAATACCGTGAGATTCAATTTATGAAAATCCAGAATTATATTCTCAACATGACGACGGTAAGGTGAATAGTGTTTTTCGATTATTTCACTCTTCTTAGAATGCTCAAGAATTTTTGAGAACCTGGAAAATAGCTTAGGATGGTGTAAAGATCTATTAGTTTCAATTAGTAATCTTCCAATATCCTGCGCATAGCTGGCATTTGATAAAGGTTCTAAATAATTGTAAAGATCGTAAGCGCCGGGATCATAACCTTCATGAGTATTTAGAACATCCTTCTGCTCTACAAATAAATAAACGTATTCAGGCGGAATTGCATTCGTAGCATGTTCGCAGGTAATTACTATTTTCATGGCCGGAACATACGATCCGACTGCAGACTTTCAGCGATCTTCAAGTAAGTACGTTTTATGTTCGTTTCTGAAAAATCTCCTCTCAAGGATTTTAAAATACGTGATGCAAGACTGCCATTCTGTAATAAGAATTCAATATGATTCTGATGATTCACAGACAATTTATTACCTACGCGTTTATAAATGTTTTTCCAGATATTTCTAACTTCAGCGTCTTTTTCAATATCAAAAATTGCAAGATATCGCTTGTTTGTAATCAGCGTATTTTCAGCATCCCTGATCACATCATTAAAGATGTCATATAAATCATCTTCGTGCCAGGTCTTTTGATCTTCCAGAGATACCAGTTCTTCAGAAACCAATAATCTTAAAGCTTCTACTATAAAGGCGGCAATAGCAATATCTGCGGAAGGTGTTTCCTGAGTATCGATAACCCTGATCTCAATTGCATTCCTGTCGAACCGGGAAATAGCTCCTCTTGAATTTAAAAAATGATGATCGAGAATTTGTTCGGTATCATACTTCTTAATCGCTTTATTTATAGGATCAAAGATCTTTTCGTGATATTCTTTCTTACTGAAGACCTGTTCAGGTATGACCTTCCCTGTCATATGAGGTATTTCCTTCTGGTTGGTTTTATAATAGTGCATTCTGGAATCCTTATATCCAGTGAAATGACCATCTAATACCGGGGAGCTTGCTGCCAGACCAGGAATAATTGGAAGTAAGATACGCACTGCTGCATGCAACTTCTCAAATTCCTGATCATTTGCAAAGGGCAAATTGATATGCATACTCTGAACATTGCTCCACCCATGTCCCCTGCAGTCAAATATCCTATTGTAGAGGTTGTAAATTTCGTTATGATCGTGTGGCCATAATTTTGTTTCTACCAAAGTATCCATTAAAGGATGGCATGCGCCGGCCAGTAATTTTGAATCTATATTTTCAAGAAGCTTGTTAATCTCCTTTATATTCTGAAGAAAGTCATTTTCCAGATCTTCCAGGCTGGATACGGGACCATTGGTTTTTAATTCTACTACATGGGCTACGAGCTCATTGCTCCATTCAATCTTACCGTTTGAAACATCTGAAGTTAGAGTACCATTCTTGAGGGTAAACAATTCATCAACTGAAGGATTAACCTTCATGGTTTTATTATGCACGAGCATGTATTCCAGCTCTATTCCATAAACTTCAAATAAGTGATATGCCATTCTTAATTTTTTTCTAGTCGGTTTTTAAGAGCAGTAATGATATCAGTATAGATCTTATCACCATAATACTCATCCTCTACTCCCGCATCAATATTGGGATTGTCATTTATTTCAATAACCACCGGGCCTTTTTCAGTTTCTTTAATATCGATTCCGTATAAGCCTGCACCCATTAGTTTTGCCGACTTTACCGCAATTTTAATTATTTCAGCAGGAACTTTTTCTATAGGCAGAGAGTCTGCATTTCCATCCTGATCATATTTGTCTTCAGCATTCCAGTTGTAGATCTGCCAGTGACCTTTTGCCATATAGTATTTACTGGCGTAAAATGGTTTTCCATCTAGAATTCCAATTCTCCAGTCATATTCAGAATAGGAAAATTCCTGAGCGATAACCAGTTCAGACTCTTTAAGCATCGCAGATGCGAGCTCATGATATTCAGATTCGGTTTTTGCTTTTTTAACACCAAAAGAGAAAGTAGAATCCGGTGATTTTAATACTACTGGCAATCCGATCGTTTCCAGAACCTGACTAACATTTTCTTTGTGTACGATCATGGTTTGCGGCGTTGGTATTCCGGCATTTTGCAAAGCTTCAGCCATAAATACCTTGTTGCAACATTTTAATATTGCATCTGGCATATCTACAAGCGCAATGCCTTCCTGCTGTGCTTTGCGAGCAAATGCGTAAGCTTCATTATTTACTTCCGTACTCTGGCGGATAAACAGAGCATCGAAAGATGAAAGCCTGGAGAGGTCTTTAGGTGAAACAATTTCAGTATAAAAACCCATTTTTTCCGCGATCTCCACGAATTTTTTCAAAGCTTTGCTATTACTTGGAGGTGCGGGATCCCCATCTTTCACCAAGATTGCTAAGTCATATTCATAATTGGAAAGCTTCGGAGTATCATAACGCTTTTTGCTAAAATATTGCTCAGCAAATGCATACATACTCTCTTTATGTTCTTCAGGAATTTCAGCTTCAGAAATCGCTTTGATATTTTTAATATTCCACTTAGTCGTATAAATGAATCGTACCCGCAATAATGGAATCTGGAAATGCCTGAAAAATGTAGCGCTCAATTCCTTGTATTTCGCGGCGACATTCTGCCCAAAATAGATGCTGAGCGTAAACTCTTTGGATTTCAGACTTTTAAAACTACGCTGAATAAGATCGTCAAATTCATCAGAAACTATCCTGACCAACTTTGGTTCTCCAAGATCCACCAGATTCCTAATGGTTGGGATAGCTGAATGTCCACGGGCTTCTGCCAGTAAAGAGACATAGTATCCCTTGGACTGGTATGAATAGTCTTTACAGAGATTAAATATTCGAACATTCTTGAGCTTTGCGAATTCAGGATTGGTAAGGTAATCCCGCGAAGAGATAATTTTTGTATTCTCCGGAGAAATGGTCCAGTTTTCAGGCTGGTTTACAACGATGTATTTATTCATTCAATTTATTGGTAACTCAAATCAAATGTATATTAAAATTCAATCGTAAATAAGATTTTAAGTTATCCTTAATTATAATTATTAAATTCAGCCTGAAAATCTAAGTTTATGAAATTATCAATATCAGGATTACTCCTTTTCTCTCTAGTATTTAATAGCAATGCACAAACTCAGGATTCAGAATTGATCGAGAAAGCGACCAGAATACATGAGCGTGTGATTACTATAGATACGCACAACGATATTAATATTAATAATTTCACTACTGATAAAAACTATACACAAGACCTGGACACCCAGGTAAATTTGCCGAAAATGATGGCTGGTGGGCTTGATGTTAGCTGGTTGATCGTTTATACCGGGCAGGGCGAATTGAATGAGCAAGGTTATGCTGAAGCTTATGAGAATGCAATTAGCAAATTTGATGCAATTCACAGGCTTACAGAAACTTATGCTTCTGAAACTATAGGACTGGCTACGACTTCTGCGGAAGTAAGAAAGTTGGTTTCAGAAGGAAAAAAAGTCGCCATGATAGGTGTGGAAAATGCGTATCCTGTTGGGACCGATCTAAGCAGAATCAAAGAGTTTCACGATAGAGGAGCCAGATATATGTCACTTTCACATAATGGTCATAGTCAGTTTTCAGACTCCAATACGGGAGAGGAAAATGATGAATGGCTGCACAATGGATTGAGCGAATTGGGAGAGAAGGCAGTTCTGGAAATGAATAAGTTTGGAATTATGATCGATGTTTCACATCCCAGTAAAGAAGCGATCAAAGATATGTTCAGCATATCAAAAGCACCACTTATAGCTTCTCATTCTTCTGCCAGAGCTCTTTGCGATCATAGTAGAAACCTGGATGACGAACTACTTGAACTGTTTCGTGAGAATGGCGGTGTCGTTCAAACGGTGGCGTTTAGTTCTTATTTGAATACTGAGAAACATAATACTTTTTCGAAGGCAGAAACTAAAGTTTACAAAAATACTGCAGATCAATTGGGCTTGAGTTATTTAGAAAGAGACAGCGTTCGAAAACTTGATGAAACAGCGAAAGAGAACTATTACACAGATCTAAAAAAGATAAGAACCGCCGCTAAGCCTGCCCTGGATAATTTAAATGAAACTTCAACTCCGGTGGCCGTACTAGATTTCGTGGATCATATCGACTACCTCGTGAAAAAAATTGGTATTGATCATGTTGGAATTAGCTCCGACTTTGATGGAGGCGGTGGAATTTATGGTTGGGATGATGCCAGTGAAACGCTTAATGTAACTATCGAACTAGTTCGAAGAGGATATTCTGAACAGGAAATAGCGAAACTCTGGGGTGAAAACCTACTAAGAGTACTCGACGAAGTTCAGGATGTAAGTAGAAATATGCAGGGATAAATTAATTAAATTTTATTTCCCTGATATTTGCGGGTACTCCTACTCTTTCATTAGAAATAAAAATCCTGCCATCTTTAGAAAATGCAATTCCTTCTGGTTGCTCGAATTCTGCCGGGTCGAGCAAGTGTATGGATTTTATACCGCCTTGTTGATCGGTAATTATCACCTTCTGAAATTCAGCATCAAGAATATATAGATCGCCGGTTAACGGATGAATCGCAAGATCTGATGGTCTTAATAGTTTTCTGGGATTATGAGTTTTTAAACGTTCAAACTTTGGATCTTCGTAGTCAACTCTTAAGATTGGTTCTTTCTGCAGTTTTCTGGTTTCCGGATCATATTCATAAACACCTTTATAACCACTACTATTGTCCAGATTACGATCCTTGACTGTGATCCACAACTTTCCGTCTGGAGTTGCAGTCATACCTTCTATGTTGTTCCTGTATTCAAAATCCAACTGTATGCCCTCCAGTTCCTGATCTGCAACATCAAGATCTGAAACATCTATAATTCGCCCATTACTTTCAGCAACCCAGTAGACACCATCCAGATAAGTTAAAGCCTCATAATCTCCGGAATATGAAAACTTGTGTGTTTTAATGATCTCTTTCGTTTCCATATCAAAAGTAAACAGGATACCGTCCTCATCCTGCACACAGATCATAAGTCCGTCTTCATTATATACCATTCCGGAAACTTCATTTAATTCTGAAGGTAATTCCCATGACTCGACTATTTCATAAGATTTCTCAACATCATTAAAATCATAATCATTTAATTGGTAGATCGCGTAAATGATTCCGGCCAAAACAATGACCATAGTTACGATTCCAATAACCCACTTATTCATATAGACACATTTAAGTTCTAATGTACAATTAAGCCTATCTCATTGAAAAAGTTTAACAATACTTTGAACAGTGCACGCACCTTATAATGTTAAAACTTGTTAATTCAGTACCTTTTATTGCATAGTACTGTAACATAACAAGTTTTGCCGCGTCTATTAAATAGAAACCATCATCAACAACATCAAAAATGGTTTAATAATCATCTAAAACTTTAATTATGAGACATTCAATCAATCACACAAAAAGAAGACAATGCTTTATGAACACCGAGGCGAACCTACAGAGACAGGTATTTCCGAAGCGCAAAAGAGCTTAATCAAACTTATTCATCAATCATCAATACAATCATTATGAGACATTCAATCAATCAAACCAAATCAAGGTCCTACTTCATGAATACTGAGGCCAACGCAGAAAGATCATTATTCTCCAATCGTAGAAAGTATTAATCAATCATCAAAAATTTATCAATCATGACAAGTCTGGAAAGTAATATACAGGTTTTTGGAAATGCCAGAACCGGTGGCATCACACACCGGAGGCCATTTCTAAACATCAAATCATCACACAGGTCTAAATTTAGCGATCAAAAATACACTGCATGAAAGGACCATTTTATCAATCAAATCATCACAACTACAGTTAAGAAAGAGGTTAATAGTTTTATTAGCCTCTTTTTATTTAACAAAATTTATAAATTAAGCTTAAAATATAATTCACTAGTGCAAACATTCGTTTATTTGCAAACCTTACTACTCAAGAATGTTAGCGAAACTAAAGAACAATCCCATTATTCGATGGGCACTTATTATTATATCCAGCCTTACAGGGTTTTTCCTGCTTTTTTTTGCCAGTATCTATTTTGGCCTCTTCGGAAAAATACCTACAGAATCTGAACTTTCATCATTACAACAAAATAAGGCCACCCAGGTCCTCGCTTCTAACGGCGAGTTAATAGGTAAGTTCTACGTTTATGATCGCCAACCCATCGATTTCGATCAGCTTCCCTCCCATCTCATTGAAGCCTTAATTGCTACTGAAGATGCACGTTTCTATGAGCATGATGGTATTGATAATCGTAGTTTAGGAAGGGTTTTCTTTAAATCGATTTTACTTCAGGATGATTCTGCCGGAGGTGGAAGTACGATTACTCTTCAGCTGGCCAAAAATATTTATGGTAGAAAAGATTACGGAATCCTAGGCATTGTGATCAACAAAATGCAGGAAGCTGTAATTGCGAAACGTCTGGAAAATGTTTATAGTAAAAATGAACTCGTCCAGCTATATTTTAACACGGTACCATTTAGTGATAATACCTACGGAATTGAAAGTGCTTCCATGAAATTTTTCGATAAACATACTGTGGATCTTAAGCTCGAAGAAGCTGCAGTACTTGTCGGAATGCTAAAGGCAAGTCATTATTACAATCCGCGAATCTTTCCAGAAAGAAGCAGACTTCGTCGTGATGTTGTGCTTATGCAAATGGCGAAATATAACTACCTGAGTGTGCCACAAGCTGAAGAAGCCAAGATGTTGCCACTTATTCTGGATTATCGAAGTTATAGTCATGATAAAGGTATTGCACCCTATTTTAGAGAACAGGTACGCAAAGATGTTTCAGGAATCCTGGATACTTTAAAGAATAAGGATGGAGAAAAGTACAATATATATAGAGATGGTCTAATAGTTCATACCACGCTAAATTACGAAATGCAACAGCTTGCTGAAGAGGCTATGCGAGAGCATATGTCTCAATTGCAAAACGATCACGAGAAATCCTACGGGAATTATGGTCCATGGGAAAGGAATAAGAAGGTATTGATGGACGCTGTAAAGCGCAGTTCAAGGTACCAGAAGCTTTCAAAAGAAGGTCTTTCAGAAGAACAGATCCTGGAAAAAATGGAACAGAAGCATTCTACTGAGTTGTTTACTTACGACGGAATGGAAACTAAAAATGTGAGCAGCATAGATAGTATTGCACATTACTTGAAATTTCTGAATTCCGGACTTCTGGCAGTTAGTCCTAAGGATGGTGCTGTCCAGGCCTGGGTTGGAGGAGTTGACTTCCGTTTCTTTAAATATGATCATGTGAGCCAGAGCAAGAGACAGGTTGGATCTACCTTCAAACCTTTTGTTTATACCGCTGCCCTTGAAAATGGAATGGATCCATGTACCTATTTTTCGGTTCGAGAAGTTACGTATGATAAAGGCTGGACTCCTTCCAATTCTTCTTCGGAAGGAGATGATCCAAATATGAATTACAATCTAAAGACGGCACTTAGTAAGTCCATGAATACCATCGCCGTAAAAGTTTTAATGGAGACAGGAATTCCAAATGTGATCAGGCAGGCCAGAGATCTTGGAATAGAATCTGATCTCCCGGCTGTTCCTTCCATTGCACTAGGAACCGCTTCGCTTAATTTAGAGGAAATGACAGGTGCTTATTCAGCTTATGCAAATGATGGATATGCTGCCAAGCCATTCTACATCAGTAGAATCGAAGATGCTGAAGGTAATGTGCTAGCTACTTTTAAACCCAAGGTTTCAGAAAAAAAAGCTTTTTCCGAAGATACCCGCAAAATAATGGTCAATATGATGCAGGCTACTGTGGATGAAGGTACCGCAAGCCGACTTAGATACAGCTATGGTTTAAGAAATGACATCGCAGGTAAAACCGGAACGACTCAGGATAATAAGGATGGTTGGTTCGTGGGAATAACGCCAGAACTGGTTTGTGTAACCTGGGTAGGATCTGATGATCACCGTATAGGTTTCAGGAATACTGGAATTGGCCAAGGAGCAAATTCGGCACTACCGATCTTTGCGAAGCTAATGCAGAAAATGAATGCAAGTTCAAGTTTTAATGCTATTACCAATGCGAGATTTCAACCTTTGTCTTCAGAGCTGGCAAACCTGATGGAATGCCCGCCAGAAGAACGTGATAACTTTTTCGAAAGACTGTTTTCCGGTAAAAATAAAGATCGGAAAGACAGATTAGACGATAAGGATGAAGAAGATGGGAAGAAGAAAAAAGGTTTCTTCAAGAAACTCTTCGGTAAAAAAGACGATAATTAGAATTCTTTATTGATCTGCATTCTTAGTTTTCTGGAGTAATCTTCTTCCAGCCAGTCCCGATAATTTTTAGTGCTTTTACTTATACAGTAAGAGTATTGTTTAATTCGTGAACTAATGTCATCCTTTAGTTCTTTAGCAAGGATTCTGGCATCGAATACATCTTCGCTATTCTCCACGCACATCTTAACATGCTGCTCCATAGACCATTCAAGAACCGCTTTGGATTTTAGCCCTTTCTTAATAACTGTGTCGTAAGCAGCTTCAATATCAAAGGATACATCTTCAGTTTTAGAAAACTGTTCCCGTATTTCCTCTGGCATCTGGTATTGGAAATCTCTTTCGATATCCTCGTCGCTCAATAGATTTTCAAAATAGAAATCTGGTGATCTAAAGATCTGTTTCCAATCAACCGGACTGCTCCAGTTTCCAAACCTGGCCATGTTATTACCAAGATCGATCACGGTAAATTCGCTCTTATCTTTAAGAACACGAGATCCACGACCAATCATCTGGAAATACAAGGTAAGTGACTTAGTAGCACGATTTAAGACAATAGTCTCTACAGTGGGTTCATCAAACCCAGTCGTAAGAATACTTACTGAAGTAACGATCGCATCTGGAGTATGCTTAAACCACTTTAAAATATCTTTTCTATCCTGCTTGCTGGTGGTATTGTCTAAATGACGAATAGGCAAGCCAGCGCTTTTAAATGTATGGTAAACTTCTACCGAAGTATTAATACCATTATTGAAAATTAAGGTTTTCTTACCGCGAGAACGTTCATAATATGCATTGAGAAGTTTCTCCTGCATACTATAGTTGGAATACAGTTCTTCTGAAGATTTCACAGTATAGTCACCATTCATCCCCACTTTAAGATTGGTAAGACCAACATTATAACTATAAATATTAGAACTCGCCAGGAAGCCTTTCTCGATCAACGATGTAATAGAATCACCAACGATAAGTTCGCGGTAATTATCTTTCATAGGTAGCTTAATATTGGAACTAAGCGGTGTGGCGGTAACTCCCAGAATAAAACACTTTTCAAAAAACTTGAAGAGCTTTCTGAAACTATTATAGTGAGCTTCATCGATAATTACCAGTCCAATATCCTCGATCTTAAGCTTTTCATCATTAAGCCTGTTGTTCAAAGTTTCCACCATGGCTACAAAACACATGTAGTCATTTTGATCTGGTAACTCCTTTACTTTACTGTTAATGATCTTGTTACGCACACCAAATCCAGAAAGCATTTTAGAAGTTTGCTTACATAATTCAATACGGTGTGTTAGTATAAGAACCTTTTTATTGGTTCTTTGAATATATTCCCTGGTCATTTGAGAGAAAATAACTGTCTTCCCTCCTCCTGTAGGTAACTGGTATAGAAGATTATAGTTTTCAGGATGTTCTTCAATAACCCCGAAAATTTTATCTATATCCTTCTGCTGGTAATCATATAATTGTTTGTCGACCTTCTTTTTCTCAATTCCAAATGTTTCTGACGCCATATAGTCCTTTATAGTAAGCAATTTTGCAAAAATAAACCATTTTAAGCTTTGGTCAAAAATAAATTGGACATTATAGAATCTATTTTAACCGGTATGCTACTTATAATTATCGTAAATTAGTAATTCCCTACCAACATGAATTTATTGTCTCCAAAACAATGAATCAGCTAAATTATCCCCCTGGAAATTAATTAACTAAATTTCGAGGACTTGCAGGATAAAGAATTCAATCAACAGAATAATTATACAGTATTACAGGAATGCGTTTTATTCAATGATGTTTCAGAAGAACATTTAGAGGAACTTCATGGAAATTTCTATATAGAAAAATGGCCTAGACAAACCTGTCTTGTGCATTGCGAAAAATTTCTTTTTCATTTTTACATCATAAAGAATGGAAGGGTTAAAATGTATCATACAGACTTTGAAAGCGCTAAGGAACACACCATTTTCCTACTAAAAAATGGCGACGTATTTGATCTTTTCTGCTTACTGGACGGGATTAAACATAAAGCGTACTATGAATGTCTTGATCATACAGAAGTACTCGCTATTCCCATGGATAAATTGAGGAACTGGTTACAGTCTTATCCGGAATACTATAAGAATTTTCTGAGTTATGCAGGTAGATCCATGCGAATGTTGGAGGAGAATGTTTCCCAACTGGTTTTTAGCGATATCACAACGCGTTTACTGCATTTACTTTTGAAGAACATAGATAGAACATCTAATAAATTGACGAATATCAATGATCTTCCAGATAAAGAGCTCGCTTTTTTAATAGGTTCCAGTCGTGCAGTTGTGAACAGACATCTTCAGAAAATGAAGAAAATGGGACTTATAAAAATATCCAGAAACAAACTACAGGTTAAAAACGTATCTCTATTAGTGCAACAACTGGAAAATAATAGAATAAATAAGAATTAATCCTGTATATGCTACTTAAGTGATTTTCAGTACGATGTATATGATGTAGTTTTGAAATATCAATAATCAATTATTCATCATTAAATTTTTACATCATGAAAAAGTTCATCATTATTATTTTCGTTTTTGTTTTAAGCATCGGTGCTCAGGCACAGGATGTAATTCAGCTGGATGAGACCAGAATTAATTTCAGTCCAACTGCCGACCTTGTATTTGAAGATTATCCCAATGGACTTGTTAAGGTCAAAGAGAAATTTGCAGCTCAATTTCAGTCAGACGCCATTGGTTTTACTAAAGCCAATTTCGATATTCATCGTTTTCTGGATGAAGCCGATATTAAATCTGGAGACGTGATCGTAACTCTACGGAGCAAGAAAGGTTATTTAGAAGCTACCTATGACGAAAAAGGAAATCTTCTAAAAACCAGCCAGATGTTCAAAGACATCGCTTTACCAGCCCTGGTTAGAAACGAAGTTTTTGGAGAATACATGGGTTGGACCATTACCAGAAATAAATATCAGGCTCGGGGAATTAGCGATCAACTTGACAATGAGAAATATATCGTGGTTCTTCGGAAAGGTAACGATCGCCAGAGACTAAAAATTACTCCGTCTAAGTATGATTATGGCGTAGCTTCCATTGAGAAGTTCTAAGTATTACAAAGTTGTATAAGATCAGGTGCCGATCGAACCATCGGAAAAAAGGGAATATTGTTGACTATAGATCTTTATGATCTTCATCACAGGTTAACCTTGATCTTATACAACTTCACTTATTTTTCAAATAGGTCTGAAGAAAGATAACGGTCACCACGATCGCATATAATGGAAACCACCAATCCACTTTCTAAAGATTCACATAATCTAACTGCAGCCGCGGTAGCTCCACCACTACTCATTCCGGCAAAAATACCTTCTTCTTCAGCAAGTCTTCGACTCATAATTCTTGCGTCTTCCTCATTTACTTCCAGTACCTCGTCTACTTTTTTAGCATCAAATATCTTCGGTAAATAAGCTTCCGGCCATTTTCGAATGCCCGGAATTCTGGCATTATCTTCAGGTTGAACTCCTACAATCTGTATGTCAGGATTGTTCTCCTTTAGAAATGTACTTGTCCCCATAATTGTACCTGTAGTTCCCATAGAAGATACGAAGTGTGTGACCTTGTGTTCCGTATCTCTCCAGATTTCAGGCCCTGTAGTTTTATAATGCGCCTGCCAGTTATCATCATTTCCAAACTGGTTCAGCATAAAATAATTGCCGGACTTCATCTTATCTTCAGCATAATCTCTCGAACCTTCTATCCCGGTGTCTGAACTGGTTAAGGTTACCTTGGCACCATAAGCGCGCATCGTCTGAACTCTTTCAATAGTTGAATTTTCGGGCATTACTAATTCGATATCAAGGCCAAATATACCAGCGATCATCGCCAGTGCAATTCCAGTATTCCCGCTGGTTGCTTCGATCAATTTTGTTTTTTTATCAATAGTCCCACGATCCAATGCGCTTTTAATCATATTATAAGCTGCACGATCCTTGACACTTCCTCCTGGATTCTGGCCTTCAAGTTTGAAGTATAGTTCTACTCCGGGTTTTGAAAAAACTCTTGAAGCTTTTACCAAGGGTGTATTCCCAACTAAATCTATAACTGAATTGTTCATTATTTGTCTGCTGTATTTTTAATATTAATCTGTGGTGTATGAGAAACCATGGAATTAGCTGGAACAGATTTGGTTAGCCAAACATTCCCTCCTATTACTGAATTCTCACCAATTTCTGTTTTCCCACCTAGAATGGTCGCGTTAGCATAGATGGTCACATTATTTTTGATAGTTGGATGTCGTTTTAAATTCTGCATTGATTTACTAACTGTAAGTGCACCCAATGTAACACCCTGATAAATTTTAACATTGTCTTCGATAGTTGCAGTTTCTCCAATAACAACACCCGTGGCATGGTCTATAAAGAAAGATTTTCCAATCACTGCACCAGGATTAATATCGGTTCCTGTAAGACTATGAGCACATTCGGTCATTAACCTTGGAACCAATGGCAATCCAAATTTGTAAAATTCATGACTAAGCCTGTAAATTGCTATTGCGAAAAACCCAGGATAACTTAAATAAACTTCTTCAACTGAATTTGCTGCAGGATCATTCTTGGAAATCGCTTCAGCATCAAGATTTAGATCCTCAAGGATTCCGGGTAGCTTTGTGAGATAATCGCTCCAGATATCCTGGCAGGGCGCACCGGGTTCCCAGCAAACTAGTTTTGCCAGCACCTCAAAGTCCTTTCCCAATTCCATCAAATTGTCTGCAACGGGAGTTTGCTTATCAAATAAAGTGTAAAAAAGCTTTTTTGTAAATGCCTCGGTCTTTTCCTTTATACTGAAATTCAGATTAGGAAGATTTTTCTGAGATTCTATTTGCTTAATTATTTCTTCCAGTTTCATAGCTTTTATTCTAAATTCAAAAATAATTAAATGCCCGGAGAGCACTGTTGATTTAAGTCAATTGTAACTTTTTTACTTCAGCAAACGCTATAGAATTCAGATCTACAATTAAAGTACTCTATCTGCTGCAGTTACAAATTGATAGCTATTAGTCCATTTGTGGTCGTGACTAAACCTGGCGATCTTTTGGATTCGCTTTTCGAACTCCGAGATCACTCCATACTCAGCGACAAACTGCACCGCTTGCTCAAAAGATTTAAATATGCTTTTCTCAAAAGCTTCAGTAATATATTCCTGTTCTTCTGAAAAGGTCTGGGCGATTTCCACATTATAGAACATAACGTCGGCCAGCGCATGTGGCTCCATTCCTAATTTCAGGTAATGTTTTATGATCTTATGTGCTACGGAACGTCTTTTCTTTGGTCTCCTGTTATTCGGCGGAAAATACTCCTTACCTATTTTAAATTTCGCATCCTGCACCAGTTTTTCCTCATTAGGATTGAAAACGAAGTTGTAGTATGTTTTCACATCCTCAAACCTGTTATATAGATCCATAATCTGCTCTTCTAGATCTTCTTTTGAAAGTTCCTTAATGTATTTTTTAAAGGCTCTTTTGCTCATCTAATTTCGCTGTTAATTTTTCGGTATTGATCTCCAGTTTTTCTGAAATATCTAAAAGCCACTCCAGCTGACCCGTGATTAAGTGTGCTTCCTGAAGGTTCAACCTCGTATCCTCATCTATCTGGGCTTTTCCCTCGCTTATTTCTCTATCCCTTTCCGTAGCCATCTCGTCAAACCTGCGATGAAGTGCCTTGCCAGCTTTAGAAATTCCTTCATGTTCCTTCTGTTCCCTACTTTTATTATCAAGTAAGCGTACAGAATTTTTCAAATTGAAAACAATTGTCTTGGTATACATTTCAAAATCTGAAGATGCTTTACTAGTTGGGTGGTTCCTGATATAAGATCCCATCGACGCCAGTGCAGAGAGAAAAGTGTGATTTAAGCCTACAATTTCGTAAATGAGACTCAGCTGCTTTTGCTGCGACTTTGGCTCCTGGGTCATTCTTTGAAATGCGCCACTTAACTCTCCCATATCCAGAAATGCTTTTTTTCTGGCAAGTCTGTAGCTAATGGGTAAATTTTCCTTTTTATGGTAGTAATCATCAATCTCCTCTAAATAACCAATATTGGAATTGATCGAATTGGCAATGACATTATTCAGCTCCTTAAGTTCCCATTTAGGCCATAAAATAAAATTTCCAAGACCTGCGAGACCTGCGCCAATTACTGTATCAAGGATTCTAAACTGAATTACATTTAGAACTTCAGGCTGGAGCAGTGCATAAATAAAAATGATACTTAGCGTGATGAACATGGCTGCAGTGGTATAATTACGCTGAATTAAAGAAAATGCCAGCGTTAGACTCAGAATTCCTAAAATGGCATAGACCGTCGTATTTTGAGTAATAAAAACTATACCAATTGCCATGGCGCCGCCTATTAGCGTTCCTATGATCCGTTTCCTGGTTCTCTGTTTAGTAAGTCCGTAATTAGGTCGCATGATCACCACAATCGTAAGTAGGATCCAGTAGGCATTCTGAACTGAGAAATAGGAGCCCAGTAAATATCCTACCAGTATCACTATAGCAAGTCTTAGCGCATGACGAAATATGGAACTATTGAACTGAAAATTGGT
Source organism: Gramella sp. Hel_I_59 (assembly GCF_006714895.1). Lineage (NCBI taxonomy): Bacteria > Pseudomonadati > Bacteroidota > Flavobacteriia > Flavobacteriales > Flavobacteriaceae > Christiangramia > Gramella sp. Hel_I_59. The sequence goes on from NZ_VFME01000001.1 coordinate 1,939,778, forward strand.
GCGAAGGGTTTTAAAGCTGTATTCCTGCTGAGTTAGAAATTGCTGAACATCTTTGTCCTTAAAAATCCTTTTCTTTCCTTCCAGATTTCTGAGAACCCGGTCAATATTATTGATCTTTTGAGATTGCTTAGTCTGGTAATCATAGAAGTTTCTCAGAACCAGCATACTCTCCCTCTTTTCAGAAATGTTGATAGTGTCCCGGTACTTTAGTAAACTGTTCTCAACCTTCTTTAATTCTTCGGAAAGCTGATTCACAGGCATGGTGGAATTTTTATGTACAGAAAGCGCAATGCGGTCCAGCTGTTCTGCCATCTTCAAAGAAAACTCCTTAAACACCTTCAATTCTATAAAATCGGAATCCAGCACCTTTCTCATCTGTGGATAATCAATAGGATTCGCCATCGCCAGTTCAAGCATATCTACGAGATCTATAAATATGAGCAGCCTTTTTCGAGTATAACCAGAACTTCCTGAGGACATTCTGAAGGTTATAAGAAGTTCCCTCAGACTTTCGTGATGCTCATTAAGTTCCGTTTGCTTCTGGAAAAGCTCTTTCTGAATGGTTTCCAGATCAGATTCAGGATCAAGCATTCTTATTCTGAGTCGGAGATAATCTGCGGTTAATTCCATGGTTTCAGCGATCTGCTGTTCGGAAGCTCTTTCAGGCTTCAATAGATACCAGGCAATACTTATAAGCATGTAGAAAACTCCACCGCCGAAGATGAGAATAGATTTTTGCCAGATATCAATTTCCGAAGAAATATTGGCGAAACTAAGTACTACCGCAAGTAATCCGGCAAAAGTAACCAGCGAGGCTCTGAAACCATAGACAGAGAGATATGCTATCCCGAACATCATCACTAATAGCATTGGTGCCACTGCCCAACTAAATTGCGAAGCATAACCTGCGATACAGAAGGATATTGCCCCTAGAAATGCCGCAGCCATGATACCCATGACCTTGTGCTTAAAACTCCCGGCCACATCACTTGGAGATGAAAGTAAACTTCCCATCGCCATGCTTACTCCTATTTCAAGTAAACCTAAATTGGAAAAAACTGCAATTGGAATTACGATCGCAATGGTTAGAACAATAGCTTTCGAGAAGTCGGTACTTCTTAGAAATTTAATGAGTTCATTATAATAATGCTGAAAATTTATCTTCAAATTTGCGGGTTTGGAACAATGAAATTACGAAGTTGAGCTTAATAATCATCGCTATCTACACTCTTTTTAGGTTTTAAGTTTTAATTATGAATGCATGTTTGCCAAACGGACAGAAGCATATTAATTTGCTTAAAAATAAAAGTTATGAATAAGCAAATATTATTAAAGCAACGTCCAAAAGGCAAACCTGAAACTTCAGATTTTGAGATTAAGGATTTTGAAATTTCAGAGGATAAAGCACTTAAGCTTAAAACAAAATATATCTCCGTAGATCCTTATTTACGCGGAAGAATGCGCGATGAGGAATCTTATATCGAACCATTTCAGGTTGGAAAACCTTTAGAATCTATGGTAGTTTCCGAAGTTATTTCTTCAAGTTCTGAAGATTTTAAAGAGGGTGAGCATGTAATAGGAATGTTGGACTGGAAACATGAGCAGTCGCATGATGGAAAGGGTTTGAGAAAGATTGATAAAGAGATGGCTCCACTATCTGCATACCTTGGAGTTCTTGGGCTTACAGGATTGACCGCGCATCTTGCACTCGACACTATTGGAAAACTGAAGGAAGGGGAAACATTATTGGTATCTGGTGCTGCCGGAGCTGTTGGAAGTGTTGTGGGTCAAATTGGAAAGATTAAGGGATGTCGTGTAGTCGGCATCGCAGGATCTGATGAAAAGATCGATCATATTCAAAGTAAATTTGGGTTCGATGGTGGTATCAATTACAAGACTACCTCCAATATGAAAGAAGCGATTGCTGAACATTGTCCAGATGGAGTTGATGTTTATTTTGATAATGTTGGTGGTGAAATTCTGGATGCCACTCTTCAGAATATAAACAAAGCCGCGCGCGTTATTAATTGCGGCGCTATTTCTATTTATAATGAGACGGGTACTCCAACAGGACCTAGACCTGAAGGTATTCTTATCAAGAAATCTGCATTGATGCAAGGATTTCTGGTAAGAGATCATCAGGAAGAGTTCCAGAGAGCTATAAAGGAACTTGCTGGTTGGTTGAAATCTGGAAAACTAAAGTATGATGAAACTGTCGTAGAAGGATTTGAAAATACTCCTCAGGCATTTATCGATCTATTTGATGGTAAGAATACCGGTAAAATGGTCGTTAAGATCTAATGATCATTTCAATGCATAAAAAAAGCCCGGATCAAATCCGGGCTTTTTAATTTATGTTTTGAGATCCTATTGTTCCTGATCTGTTGGCATGATGAATACATCATTAACATTTGCGCGTTTTGGTTGCGTTAGCGAATAATAGATCGCATCTGCAATATCCTGAGCCTCCAGCGGAGTCATTTCTTTAAAATTAGAGAGAAGTCCTTCTTTAATCTCATCATCGGTAATAGAATCTGTAAGCTCTGTATCTACAAAACCAGGTTCTATAGATGTCACATTAATTCCGAATTTAGGTGCTAGCTCCATTCTTAATCCTTCAGAAAACATTTTTACTGCAGATTTTGTAGCACAATAAATGGCTCCACCAGGATAGATCTTATTAGCAGCACTTGATGAAATATTAATGATATTACCCGACTTCTGTTCCATCATCGTTGGTAATACGGCTGCTACTCCATTCATAACACCTTTAATATTAACATCAATCATCTTATCCCATTCATCGGTATGTAGATTTTTTACATAAGATAATGGCATTAGACCAGCATTATTAATTAAACCATCTATGCTATCAAATTCTTTTTTCGTTTTCTCGACCAATGTCTTGAAATTATCTTTGTTGGTAACATCACCAGTTACTACCAGCGCTTTTCCAGCATTTAATCCATCTACCTTCTTTTTCAATTCATTCAGACGTTCTTCTCTTCTGGCAGTCAAAACTACATTAGCGCCTTCCTTTGCTAGTTTCATTGCTGTTGCTTCACCAATTCCGCTAGATGCTCCAGTAATAATAATCGTCTTTCCTTTAATACTCATAATCTTTTTCTTTTTGGTTTTTTACAAATTTAATAGATGAATAGCTTGAAACCTTAGAGAATACAGGCTTTGTCTTCAATTTAACCTTAACTCCTAAAGCTTGTTAATGAAAAAAGCCACTCGATTCGAGTGGCTTTAATAACAGTTAATTTAAAAATTATTTTTTCGGTGGACGAGCTGGTCTAACTTCAATTTTACTTGGAAGCGTCCTTGGATTCATTTTAAGAAGATCACCAACCAATTCTCCAATATCTTCAATTTGAATTTTCCAGGCATCTTCTTCTGAAGGTTCGTTGCCGTTGAAATGTGTAGCAACAGATCCAGGCATTATAGTACTTACCTTAACTCCCTTATCACGAAGATCCAGCATGATCGCCTGAGAAAAACCTGTTACAGCGAACTTACTGGCATTGTATGCTGCTCCTCCGGCAAAATAGTTCGTTCCGGCAAGACTCGAGATCGTTATAATATAACCTTCAGTCTGCTTCAATGCTTCAACACTAGCTTTTACTGAATAAAACAGTCCGTTTAAATTTGTATCAATGGTATCTTTCCAGTCATCTACGCTCAACTCATCTACTGATCCAAAATTACCAACCCCGGCATTAGCTACAAGAACATCAAGCTGTCCCCATTTGTCCAGTAATTGCTTTACAGCTTTCTGCTGACTTTCATAACTACGTACATCTGCTTCTAAGCCAAGAGCTTCTCCATTAGCAGATAATTTCTTCGCAGCTTCTTCCGCAGAAGATAATGACCTACTAGTAATAGCAACTTTATATCCCATTTTAAGAAGCGTTTCGGCAACTCCGTATCCTATACCTTTACTACCACCAGTGATTAGTGCAGTTTTATTATTTGTACTCATAATGTATTTTTTTTGAAGTTTAAAGCTAAGAAAGGCTTGAAGTACATAGAAATTTCTAGCGGTAAGATATTGTTAATTTTAAAGGTTAAATACTTAATAAAACCTATCAAAACACTTTTATAGAAATGTAAAAAAACTAACTTTGTCTGCTCAGATAAAGAGTAGGATTACACCTATATTTACCTAATTAGTACTGACCAATTTAATAGAGATAACCTTGGAAAACATTAAAGCACAAAAGTTACTTAATAAGATTCAGCGTGACCTTATGCGCAATGGAATCATTATCAACACAATCGTAGAAGACCTTAAAGAGTTGAGAAAACTGGTAGTTGAGGAGAATATTCCACTTTTGGCAAAAGTTACAAGATTGGCTCATGAACATATTAGTGAAAATCAGGACTTCCTGATTGCTATCCCAGATGATGTACCAGTTGAACTGGACGAAAATGGAGATCCTATTGAAGTTGAAACTGAAGAAGAAGAAACTGAAGTTGAGAATTCAGAAGAAATCACAGGACAGGAAAGTCTTGAATATATGTTATCCTTAATGGCTGAACATTCTAATAAGTTGAATGAAGAAGAACTTAGAGAATATGTGAAGGCTTTGAAAGCTGATGCTGGAGAAGATTACTAAGGGTTTTGCACCTATAAACGGATCACAACTTTAGAATTAGAAATTGCTACTATAAAGAAAGAAGGAGAATTGATGAAAGAAAAAGCGAAATCTAAAAAGAAGTCGCGAATCCGCTTATTGCACCAATATTACAGTTATACCGGTTTTTATTCTTTCGTTCTTGGGAGTTTAAGAAAAGCCGTTTTACCAATTGTTCTATTTGTTGCTTCGTTATGGGCGATCGATCACTTTCTTCTGGATATAGAAGACATGCTAGTGACGGTGACCGAAACCTACAGTCCGTGGCAGGTATTATCTATCTTTTTTCTATCTGAATCATTATTAGGTCTGGTTCCTCCAGAGCTATTTATCGCTTGGGCTGGAAAGTCCGCAATTCCATTCCTGTACTTATCTTTACTCGCTTTAGGCTCATATCTTGGTGGAATTGTTTCTTACTGGATCGGTGTTTCTATCACTAAGATTCCAGCTGTACACAATGCATTGGAACTTAAACTTGCCAAACATATTAAGAACACCCGTAAATGGGGAGGTTTTCTAATTATCGTTGGAGCTTTACTTCCTATTCCTTTTGCGATGACCAGTATCGCCGCAGGTATTATTAGATTCCCTTTTCCAAGTTACCTTATCTTCGGCTTACTTAGATTTGCTAGGTTCTATTTATACGCCCTTGTTATATTTGAAATGGTTTAACGCTTTGTTAGAGGTTGCTTATAAACTTTTCCCAAGGTTTATGGCGCTGAGTGAGTATCCCTCTACCTTGCGAGCTTGTTGAGCGAATGTTCAGCAGAACTATTAACCAAATAAATCAAAAGCTATGTCAATTCTTACAATTGTTTTAAACATTTTACTACCACCATTAGCCGTATTCATGAAACATGGACTTGGCGTAACATTCTTAATTAGTTTATTGCTAACGGCCTTAGGTTGGATTCCAGGTGTAATTCACGCGTTTCTTGTAAACGGAACGAAATAGAAAAAAAAAGACCGGCAATTGCCGGTCTTTTTTCTTTGATTAGTTTCCAATAATTAATCCTGATCTTCTTCCTTTTTCTCTACTAGCTTTTGCCATTTCCAGGCACTATCCAAAGCTTCATCCAGAGATCTTTTCGCTTTCCAGTTTAAATGATCATTTGCCTTATTAGTATCTGTATAGGCTGCGGTGATATCTCCTTCTCTTCTACCCACTATTTTATAGGCTAGATCCTTTTCAGATACCTTTTCAAAAGACTTGATTACTTCCAGAACAGTATTTCCATTTCCTGTTCCCAGGTTAAAAACTTCGTAATTCTCATTCTCATTCTGCGATAGTAAACGTTTCAATGCTGAAACATGAGCTTCTGCAAGATCCATTACATGAATATAATCACGTATAGCGGTTCCGTCTCTGGTAGGATAATCATCACCATATACTGAAAGTTCAGATCTTTTACCAATGGCAGTTTGAGTAATGTATGGTACCAGGTTTTGCGGAGTACCTATTGGAAGCTCCCCAATTTCTCCAGAATGATGTGCTCCAATTGGATTAAAATAACGCAATGAAATTGCCTTCAATTCCTGGTTGACCTTACAAGTATCCCTGATGATCTCCTCACCTATTTGTTTGGTATTACCATAAGGTGACTCAGCTTGCTTTACCGGTGCATTTTCAGTTATAGGTAATTCATCAGCCTGTCCATAAACCGTACATGAAGAACTAAAAATAAAGTTCGCCTTCTCCTTATTATTAAGTTCATGTAATAAATACACTAAGGTTGATAGATTATTTTCGTAGTATAATAAAGGATTAATGACACTTTCTCCCACTGCTTTAGAAGCAGCAAAGTGAATCACGTTTTCGATATCCGGGTATTTCTCAAAGAAATCCTTCACTGCAGATTTCTCCCTTAGATCTATATTTTCAAATTCTGGTGTTTTACCGCTAATTTGAGTTATTCCTCCAAGAACCTCTATAGATGAGTTTGAAAGATTATCTATGACTACAACTTCAAATCCTTCCTGTTGTAAGGCTACTACGGTGTGTGATCCAATAAAACCAAGACCGCCGGTAACCAGTACTTTCTTATTATTCATAATTTCATTTTACGATCGCAAAATACTAAAATTGCCACATAACACTTATTACTACTTTATTAAATTGCTCACAAAGCCTATACTTAATTTGAGGTCATCTATATAATATCAATTATCTTTGTTGCTCAAATTTGGCTTTATGGCTTTGAAACATAAGATTACTCTATTTAAGTGGGTTAGCATTCTGGAAGGTATTTCATTTCTGGTATTATTACTCATTGCAATGCCTTTAAAATACATTCTGGATATGCCGGCAATGGTTAAACATGTAGGTATGGCACACGGAGTACTTTTCGTAGCTTATGTTGTAGGAGCTTTATTACTTATAAAGCCAATGAACTGGGGGCTTAAGCAGATCGCAATCATTTTTGGTTGCTCTTTTATTCCATTCGGACCATTTTACGTAGAGAAAAAATATCTCTAATTTCAGGAAATGGATAACATGATCGATATTATTTGTTTTTTCGAAGATCTATTTCTGGATTATGGAATGAATGCTGTTCTGGCACAGTATCTCAATTTGCTAATCAACATTGTTGCACTTACGTTTATCGTGTTTGCAGCTAATTATGTGGTTAAGCATTTTGTGATAGAAGCCATTAGTGCCTTTACCAATCGCACAAAAACCACTATAGACGACTTTCTTATTAAAAGTAACTTCCCGAGATACATAGGGAGGTTTCTGCCTATATATATAGTTTACGAGTTATTCCCATTAATTTTTATAGACTTTCCGAGGATTCTAGAATTCTTCTTTTATACGATGAAGATCTATATCATCATCCTGGTGGTCTGGATCTGTCGAAGTGTGCTTCGCTCTACAAGAAATTATCTAAAAACCAGATCGGAGTTTAATGACAAGCCACTGGAAAGCTTCAGCCAGATCATCATGATCTTTCTCTGGATCATTGGCCTAATGTTTATGTTTTCTGTCATTACAGGTAAATCTGTAATTGGATTCGCAATATCTTTAGGTGCCGCTTCCGCAGTAATTTTACTAATTTTTAAAGATACAATCTTAGGTTTAGTTGCCTCCATACAAGTATCTGTAAATGATATAGTTAGAATTGGAGACTGGATCACATTTCAGAAATTTGGAGCAGATGGAACGGTTACCGAAATTAATCTTGCAACGGTTCGTGTGCAAAACTGGGATAATACTTATACCACGATTCCAACCTATAGTCTTATTTCAGATTCTTTTCAGAATTGGAGAGGTATGCAGGAGTCACCAGGAAGAAGAATCAAACGTTCGGTTTTTATCAAGCAGAATTCTGTAAAGTTTCTTGGACCCGAAGACATAGCAAAGCTGAAAAAGATTCAACTAATAGCTCCTTATTTGGAAAACAGGCAGTCTGAAATTGATAAGTATAACGAGACAAATAACATAGACAAAAGTGTCCTTATAAACGGAAGGAATCAAACGAACCTAGGTATTTTCAGGAAGTATGCAGACTCTTATTTGCAGGATCATTCAGCCATCCATAAAGAGATGTATTTGATTGTAAGACATCTCGCTCCTACACCTAATGGAATTCCTCTGGAAATACTGTGTTTCAGTAGAGATAAACGCTGGGAAAATTTTGAGTATATTTCCGCAGATATTTTTGACCATCTTATTGCTGCCATCCCTTACTTTGATCTTCAGTTATTTGAAGCTCCATCTGGCGATGACATCCGTAATTTTCTATCAGAGAGATCAAACTAACTAACAAACCAAAAATGAAATTAAAACCTTTTCTACAGGGCTTCGGAATACTTGCTGTACTAATCACCTTAATTCCGATCGTCGCTGTAGACTTCTGGTGGGTGAGAATGTTCGATTATCCACATATTCAGCTAACGTTGCTAACGCTTATGGCAATATTCGCTTACTTTTTAAGGTTTAAGATCTCAAATTGGAGAGATTATGCTTTTATGATCATACTAGTAGGTTGCTTTATCTACCAGTTTGTAAAGATTTTACCTTATACTCCATTTGTTCCTTACGATGTTGGAAAACCAACAGAAACGGTTGACAATCAAACGGGTATGATGTTGCTAACCTCTAATGTACTTCAGAAAAATAAAGAGAAAGCGATCCTGATCGAAGAGATGAAAAAACTGAATCCCGATGTTGCTGTTTTTACTGAAACTGATATTAAATGGTCAGATGCCATCAAAGCAGGTATCGGGAGCAATTATCCGTATAAAGTTGAAGTACCTCTTGACAATACGTATGGGATGCTTTTGTATTCAAAATTTAAGTTGAACAATTCTCAGGTGAAATATATCGTGGATGATAGTATTCCTTCTATTCACACTGAAATTGAACTACGTTCCGGGGATAGGATTCAACTACACGCAATTCATCCTACTCCTCCTATGCCACAACATAACCCATCATCTTCAGATCGTGATGCTGAAATGATGAAAATTGCTCTTGAATCTATGGATTCTGATATTCCAGTTGTAGTGATAGGAGATTTTAATGATGTTGCCTGGTCTCAGACTACAAGTATGTTTCAAACTGTTGGTGAATTGCTGGATGTTAGAAAAGGACGAAGTTTCTATAATACATTCAATGCCAAAAGTTTTATCATGCGCTGGTCATTGGATCATATATTTGTTTCTGAAGAATTTAGAGTAGAAAAGATTGCTTTGGGAGATGATGTAAAATCTGATCACTTTCCTTTTTACGCCCAACTATTCTTACAACCAGAATTAGCTGAAGAGCAAAAACCTGATGACGCTCCTGAAGATGAGATCAAGAAGGCGAAAGAACAAATTGCTGAAGAAGAGAAAGAAAATACAGAGAAAGGTCCTAACGGATCTAGTAATCAATAATACTAAAGGTATATATTAAACTACACGATTTAATTATTTTTAGTGAAACAAAAATTCATGCAAAGTCGGGCTGAACAGGAATTGGAAACTATTGAAGGATCATTTAATCAATTTTATCAAAATTTAATTGATCAATTACCTGGTATTGGACTCGGTTTAGTGATCATTGTTCTAGGTGTACTTATTGGAATCTGGCTGGGAAGATTTTTCACCAAACGAATATCTGCCAGGACTTCAGATCCTTTAATGAGTAAGTTTCTTGGTAAGGCTATCAGATTCCTGATCATTATCACATCCATTATGCTTGCCTTGAAAGCTGCGGGTCTTGGAGGTGTCGCTACCGGTATCCTTACCGCAGCCGGAGCAAGTGCGGTTGTTTTAGGTTTTGCGTTTAAAGATATTGGTGAGAATTTTATCGCAGGAATAATTCTGGCATTTAACCGTCCATTTGATGTAAACGATACTGTAGAAATTGGTAATAACTTTGGAAAAGTGAAAGCCCTTGAATTCAGATATACTAAGCTCAAAACTTTTGATGGGAAGGATGTGTATATCCCAAATAGTGATGTATTAACGAAGCCGGCTACCAATTATACTGAAGACGGATTTTTTCGATGGAGCTTTATTATTGGAATTGCCTATGAAGATAATATTGACGGTGCTAAAAAGACTGTGATGGAAGCCTTACGAAAGGAGCCTACTGTCATCGAAGATGCAGAACATCAAAATTTCGTTATCGAAGATGAACTTGCCACCAGTACGGTAAATCTAAAAGTGTTTTTCTGGGTGGATACCACCGATTTCAGGATGCAGGCGATGATCACCAAAGGGAATGTGGTAAGAGCTGTAAAAGAGGCACTGGAAGACAATGGCTATTATCTACCAGCAGATATTCAGGAAATAAAATTATATGGTGGAGAGACAGATTTTCCTGTTGGGGTTTCTAATAAAAAGGAAAAAACCGACTAGTTATTTAAGTCGGTCTTTTACAAATTCTATTTTATTCTTTCCATGTGGTTTAGGTTTGCCATCGTCTCCTAAAGCTACCATAACTATGCGATCTACGGTAATAATGGTTTCTCTGGTCATTTTATTTCTAACTTCACATTGAAGCGTAAGGGAAGCAGTTCCAAATTTTATTACCTCAATCCCAATCTCCACGATATCACCCTGATGAGCAGAACTTCTAAAGTCTATCTCACTCATATATTTAGTGACGGTTTTGGGGTTTTCTAATTGAACTATACTATATAAAGCACATTCTTCGTCTATCCACTCTAACAAACGGCCACCAAATAAAGTTCCGTTAGGATTTAAGTCTTCAGGTTTAATCCATTTTCTGGTATGAAATCTCATGTTTTTATTTTGAAGATAATTTAAAAGACCCGCTAAATCACGGGTCTAAGATAGAATTAGCATATTCTGAAAAAAATAAAATCAATTTAAAAATTCTTCAGAAAATGATTTATAAAATTAGATTATAAGAATTGCTGTGCTACATTAATGATCTCGTCATGATCAAATGCCAGTTCCATTTTAGGCAAATCTTCCACAGCAACCCATCTTGCATCCCGGGCATCATCTGAGGGAGAAAGATCTTCTTCGCAAAAAATTCTACTTAAGAATGCAATTGAGATGGTATGCCCTCGAGGATCCCGCCCTGGATTTCCGAAGGCTTGTACCTGTTCCATACTTTTAACAACCACACCGGTCTCCTCTTTCAGTTCTCTTTTTGCTGCAGTTTCAAGGTCCTCCCCTTCATCTACAAATCCGCCAGGCAGAGCCCATTGATCTTTAAATGGCTCATTCTTACGCTGAATCAGTAAAACCTTAAATAAATTATTTGTTTTACAGAATACGACGCTGTCAACTGTTACCGCTATCTTATTATCTGCCATAGAGTTTATTTTATATAGACTGTTTTCTTATTTACAAATTCCTGAATACCATCTAATGAAAGTTCTCGACCATAACCTGAGATTTTGGTGCCTCCAAATGGAAGACGAGGATCACTTTTTACAAGCTCATTTACGAATACTGCACCATCTTCAAATTCCGGAATTATATCTTTCGCAAAATCCATATCTTCAGTAAATATTGAAACCCCCAAGCCAAAATCTGAGCTATTTACAAGTTCGATAGCTTCTTCCGCAGTTTTAAATCTAGTGATACCAATTGCAGGCCCAAAAGTTTCCTCTTTGAACATGGACATCTCTTTAGTTACACCACCCAGCACCGTTGGTTGCATATATGCACCATCTCTTTCACCGCCAATGAGAATCTTTGCTCCAGCGTCTACAGAAGATTTTATTTGCTTCTCCAGATCTTCAGCGAGATCTACTCTGGCCATAGTACCAATAAAAGTATCCTCGTTCATAGGATCTCCACTTTTGAGTTCCTTTACTTTTTCAACATAATTCTTTGTGAACTCTTCAGCGATATTTTCATGGATAATAAGTCTTTTTCCTGCAATGCAGCTTTGTCCTGTATTCTGAAACCTTGCTTGAATGCAGGTGTCAATCGCAGCATCCATATTTGCGTTGTCGAAAACTACCAATGCATTACTACCTCCTAATTCCAGTACAGATTTTTTTATCTCACTACCAGCGGTGGAAGCCACTGCAGCTCCTGCAGGCTTAGAACCTGTAAGAGTAACAGCCTTTATTCTTTTATCTTTTATGACATCATCGATCTTGTCGCTTCCTACCGTCATATTCTGAAAACAATATTTTGGAAAACCAGCTCTCTCAAATACTTTCTGAATATTATTTGCAGAACGCATTACGTTGCTAGCATGTTTGAGAACACCTATATTACCGGCCATCAATGCGGGAGCAGCAAATCTAAACACCTGCCAGAATGGATAGTTCCAGGGCATAACAGCCAGAACTACTCCAATAGGCTCATAACTTACATAACTCTTTTGAGCATCTGTATCAACTAGCCTGTCAGCAAGGTGTTCTTCAGCATGCTTGGCATAGTATTCACAAACCCACGCACATTTTTCAATTTCAGAAATGCTTTGAGAAATTGGCTTCCCCATTTCCAGTGTTATATCCCGGGCGTATTCCTCCTTATTGGCTTTGAGCTCTTCCGCAGCATTTTTCATGAATTCTGCACGTTCACCCATGCTGGTTTTTCTCCAGAGTTTATATCGCTGCTGGGCATTCTCTAAAACTTCATCGATCTGTTCTTTAGAGAGCTCTTCAAATTTCTCAATGGTCTCACCGGTATATGGATTCTTAGATGCAATCATGATTTTCCTTAGCTTTTATTTTAAATATAAGAACTTGAAAGTGTCTCCCAAGTTCGATTAAGAAGGATTTAACTCGCAGTTGTTTATAAACGGTTTACAACTAAGGTGATGGCATAGAGGTTGAGACATCTCTATTGCATATATTTAATAAAACTTACTTGCCATGAATCCTAGAGACATCAAATTACTGGAACTCAGGCCTGAGATTCCTTCTGCTAGAATTACAGATAATATGAGCGATGAAGAACGTTTTCAAAATAAAACGCTCCGTCCTATTGCTAAACTTCAGAATGATCTAATTCTGGCTATGTTTAGAAATTACATCAAAAAGCACAAAAACAAATTTTACGAATTGAAACTGGATCGTAGATTGATCTACGTTGAAACTGCAATTCAGAAGGATATAAAATTCCGAAACAGTTTAAAGGGTGCGATCATCGGGCAGTTTACTATTGAAGAGTATGATACATATATCCTCAATAGTTCTGCATTGAACAAGCGAATGATGAATATTGTTCGTGAAAGATTACAAAGTAATATTCAATTACTAGAAAAACATGATGTAGCGTACTAGGAAGCCTACAATTACCGTGATGGTAAAACTCATAAGAGTTCCTACCAGAACGTATTCAGTCTGCTTTCTGGCTCCGGTTTCAGCTTTATCACTGAACCTGAGAATCGATTTTGCGGCTATCAGAAATCCTATTGCTGAAAAATTATCGGTAAGAATAAAAGTGAGCACAAGAATTCTTTCAAAAATCCCAATATAGCGGCCAGCAGCATCAAGACTATTTTTCTGCAAATCATCTTTGACTTCTGTTTGCCAGCGACTTGTTGCCTTTCCAATTAAAAATCCTGAAGGGAAGATCACTAGCATATACCCCATAATGACCGCAAGAATTGAAGTGGAATTGATCATTTCCTGTAAGAACAAGATCACATTTTTAAAATTATCTGTGAGATAAAGCCACGCAAAGATTATGGCAATTAAGTGAAGTAGCTGATCCAGCACAAACATTTTTAAAGTATCCTTTCCAGACTGTAGTTTCCAAAGGTCTACAATAAAGTGAGTAACACCTATAAAAATGGCAATATACCAGAGTTCAGGATCTGCCAGGAATATAAATGTTAGAATTCCCGCTACGATCGAATGCAGGTAAAGGAATCGTGATCTGCCTTTTTTCCTTCTTTTATGCTCCACCCATTTAGTAGGCTGCAGTACAAAATCGGTTACTACATGTGCCAGTAACAATTGTAAAAGAATCAAAATACTATTCTCCATCTATAAAATGTTGTTTCATTACTTGTTCGTATCGCTCCATCAAACTTAAGATAGCATCCCATCCGGCAGCTTTTTTACGTTGATTAACAGCTGACTGACTAATGCCCAATGTTTCTGCAATTTCAGTCTCTTTCATTTCCTTTAGCAGATAATAGATAACTTCTGCTGAAGCACTACTCCATTTATCGGTGATTGTATCAAATAGCAAAAATGCATTATCGAATTCATGGTTAACCTCCTCAATTCCGGTTTTTAGTGTCATTTTCCTACCGGTCTTCTTCATTTCGTCAAGAGTACGTCCAGAGTATTGAAAAGCTTCCCCATTTGATTCCATGATCGATTCTCTTTCAAATTCGATCGTTCCTATACCTATTGAAATTCTAAGATCGGCTTCAATACGATAGGAATTAGAATCAATAGCTTTCTGGGATCGTAATTTATTAACAGCTGACTTAATTCTTAAAGCACTTCGGAATGAAAATACAGGTTCTATTATACCTTGTAGGCTGTCACCTCTATACAATTCGAATTTAGAATTTTTATACTTCCTTTCAATTCCCTCGATCTCTGCATTAAGAATGTCCAGGACCTCAGTTAGTAATTCACCTGAATATCTGGTGGAATTAAGCAAGTCGGCGGTGATTACTGCAATCATATACTAAAATATAAAAATAAGCTTAAAGGCTAATATAGTAATTTTATAAGCAAATAGACTTATTTAACTCAGAGCGCGTATTAAATATTTGCTAATTGCTCGGCTATGACTTTTAGCTTAATTAATTTTAATTCCAATCTAGAAATTAAATACAATGGTAGCTAATAAAGCAGAATTATTCAACAAATGTCTCGATACTGTAAATAGACAGATCGATAAATATCAAAATGAAATGGACCAGATCAAACAGTCCATGGAGAACAATGATGCTCATACAGACTATGATGAGGACGATAGCAAAGGGCAATTACTTGGGGACTTTGAAAAGTATGCGGAATACCTTGACAACTCAAGGAAAATGAAAGAAAAACTAAGCAAAATAGATAGAAATCATTATACGGAAGCTGTTGATTTTGGGAGTGTTATAGAGACCAATGAGAATTATTACTTTATATCTGCCGCTTTAGGAAAAATTGATATGGAGGATGGAACTTCTGTTTATGCAATTAGTACAGATGCTCCAATATTTAGTGAAATGAAAGGTAAAAAAGCCGGTGATAAATTTTCATTCAACAATAAAGAACAGGAAATAAAAGAAGTTCACTAGAATTGTTTTATTCCGGGTATTCGATCCTGAGATGGTAGATGTTTTTCAACTTCCGTTTCAGGATCTTTTTTATGGTCTGGATTTCCTTGAATGTAATATTGGAATTTAAGAACTGACCTTCATCCATTTGCTTATCGATGATCTTCTCTACAAAACTATCGATAAGAACAGCGGTTGGTTCCTTTAAACTTTTACTGGCAGCTTCTACACTATCGCACATCATCAGGATGGCAGTTTCCTTACTAAAAGGAATAGGACCAGGATATTTAAAATCATCTGGAGCGGCATTATCATTACTTTCCATCTCTTTTTTGTAGAAATAGTAAACGGTACTGGTTCCATGATGAGTTCGAATAAAATCGATCACTCTATCTGGTAAATTGTTCTTTTTCGCGATTTCAATTCCTTTAATCACATGCTCAATGATAATTTGTGCACTTTCTCTAGGTGAAAGCTCGTCGTGGGAATTGACCGATGTAGTTTGATTCTCTGTGAAGTACGTTGGATTATGCATTTTACCAATATCATGGTATAGTGCTCCTACCCTTACCAGCATTGCATTTGCCTGAATTTCATTGGCGGCAGCTTCGGCAAGGTTCGCAACATTTAGACTATGATGAAATGTTCCTGGTGCTTTTTCAGCCAGTTGCTTCAGTAATTTGGAATTAGTATCTGAAAGTTCCAGAAGTGACATATCTGAAACCATTCCGAAGATCTTTTCATACACATAGATAAGGGGCTGAACGAACAAGGTTGCTAGTCCACCAAGTAGAAAAGTAAGAAAGACTTCAGCACTAATATCATCGACTGTTCCTTCCTGTATGATTGTAAATGCGAAGTAGGCAATAATATATACCAGCGTAATCTGTCCTACCGAAATAAATAGGTTCGCTCTTTTATAAAGTTCACTAATAGTTAAGATCGTTACAATACCCGCTATGATTTGTAAAAACATATATTCATAGCTGTTTGGAACTATAAATCCTATGAGCAGCACTGTTATTACGTGCGTGAACAATCCAAGTCTTGCATCAAAGAAGGCTTTTAAGGTAAGCGGAAGGATACATAATGGCACTACATAGACGTAGTTAATATCAAAATTTATAACCAGAGTGGTAAGCATCACCATAAAAATGATGTTGAAAAATATGAATGTTACCTTCACATTATTTTCAAAAATACTGGTACGATACTTTCGCATGAACAATAGCAACATGAGCAAAGCGAGGGCTACCAGCGTACTATAACCAACGATGATCCAGTTGTAATTCGTTTGACTCCATACCTGTGATTCATACTCAGCTTTCAGGGATCTAAGGATGTGGTATTTATTTCCTTCAACCACTTCTCCTTTTGCAATAATTCTGCTTCCCTGCTCAATGATTCCGCGAGTATAACTTATATTGTTCAGCTTACTCTGAAGCTCTTTCTGGGTTAACTCATTATTAAAAGTTACGTTGGGCTCTACGGAATTAAAGAAGACCTCAAGCAATTCGGTTTTAAAAGAACTAAATCCTGCACTGCTAATCTCCTCGCTCAGAAAACTACGAATCTGGCCCTGCTTCAGAATTCGGCTATATTCTACTTCTGAAGCTTCATTACCTTTTAATAAATATACCAGCTGATCAGGCTCTAATCTTTCACTTTCCTGAAGAAGTCCGAACTGGTAGATCTTCCCAACCGTTTTCTGAACAAAATTATCGACAATGGTTTCGTAGACCCTTAAAGTAGTATCTGCAAAGACATTATTAACCTCCTGAAGAGCGTCATTTTTTATTCGCTCCTCTTTCTCGGCATCAAAATTATAGTAAGGGATATGGGCCTTCTGTATATCCTGCTGTTCTGCGGAAATCTCCTCATCAGTCTTTAAAATCGCAAAATCGAACGGCGCGTATAAATTCTCATACTGCCACGGTTTACCCTTCGGAATATCATATTTGAATTTACCTCCTTTTGGCAGTAGGTAAACGATCAAAACTGAAGTAAGTATGAATAGGAAAACTTTGTAAAAAAGTGCCTGATTCTTGTAAAGCCTGTTTACGAAATCGCTCATATATATTGAGGTAATGCTCAAATGTAGTAAAAATAGGGCTCATTGAGCTTAGGTTATTAAATTCCTTATAAAATCACTAACTTCGCAACACTCGAAATAATAAGATTTATACATATGAATAAAGAAGTAGTTATAGTAAGCGCTGCGAGGACTCCAATAGGTAGTTTTCTTGGTAGCTTATCCAGCATTCCCGCAACTAAATTAGGCTCTATAGCCATTAAAGGTGCTCTTGAAAAGATCAATCTTAAACCAGAAATGGTTCAGGAAGTATTAATGGGGAACGTTGTACAGGCGGGGAATGGTCAGGCTCCTGCAAGACAGGCATCACTTGGTGCTGGAATTCCTGATTCTGTTCCATGTACCACAGTGAATAAAGTATGTGCAAGCGGTATGAAAACTGTAATGCAGGCAGCTCAGTCTATTATGCTTGGTGATAACGATATTGTTGTAGCCGGTGGAATGGAAAACATGAGCTTGATCCCTCATTACGTTCACATGAGAAATGGGAAGAAATTTGGACCCGCTACTCTTGAAGACGGAATGCAAAAAGATGGTTTAGTAGATGCTTACGAGCATAATGCTATGGGTGTTTGTGCCGACCTATGTGCTTCTGAACATAATTTTTCGCGTGAAGATCAGGATGATTTTGCTAGAAAATCTTACGAAAGATCTGCACAAGCCTGGAAAGATGGGAAATTTGATAATGAAGTAGTACCTGTAGAAGTTCCTCAAAGAAAAGGTGATCCTGTGATCGTAAATGAAGATGAAGAATTTAAGAATGTTCGAATGGACAAGATTTCTTCTCTAAGACCTGCTTTTTCCAAAGACGGAACAGTAACCGCTGCAAATGCATCTACCATTAATGATGGTGCTGGCGCTGTAGTTTTAATGAGCCGCGAAAAAGCTGACGAACTTGGTCTAAAACCTCTAGCAACGATTAAAAGTTTCGCTGATGCTGCTACAGAACCAAAATGGTTTACTACTGCTCCATCTAAAGCTTTACCTAAAGCTATAGAGAAAGCTGGAATTAGCCTTGATGATGTTGATTTCTTTGAATTTAATGAAGCATTTGCCGTTGTTGGACTTGCTAATATGAAAATCCTTGGTTTATCAGACAAGAATACTAACGTTAACGGTGGTGCAGTATCTCTTGGACATCCACTTGGATGTAGTGGTGTTCGAATTTTGATCACGTTACTAAACGTACTGGAACAAAATAATGGAAAAATTGGTGCTGCAGCGATCTGTAATGGTGGCGGTGGAGCATCAGCAATAGTTATAGAACGTCATTCATAAGTCAAGTTTTAGTAAATGCAATATGGTATTTGCCATTTAAGTATTGTTCCGCTTAGAAATTCATCATCGGCAGAGGGTGGAATGGTTTCTCAAGTTTTGTATGGAGAGCACTTCAAGGTATTGGAAAGAAGGGCTTACTTCAGCAAGATTAGAAATTCTCATGACAGCTTCGAAGCCTGGATTGATAATAAGCAATATAGAATGATCGAAGAATCTGACTATCAAAATTTAGATGCTCAGACTCTTCAATTATCTTCAGACCTTATCGAATTTGTTACAGATGAAAAAGGTTTGCTTATGCCTGTAGTTTTGGGTAGTTCGGTTAGATTTTCAGAGCAGCTGAATCATAAATTTGAAGGTGAGTACGACAATGCTTCCGGACGCACAAAGTCCGACCTTATAATAACAGCCAGCTTATATATTAACACTCCCCAAACTTCTGGTGGTAGAACTCCATTCGGTATAGATGCAGCAGGTTTTACGCAGGCTGTTTATAGAATTAATGGATATAAACTGGACAGGGAAGCTGCTTCACAGGCTAAACAAGGTGAAGCTCTTAGTTTTATTGAAGAAAGTGAACCCGGAGACCTGGCATTTTTTGATGATCAGGATGGTGTTATTAACCATGTGGGAATGATGATGCAGGACAACTATATCATTCATGTAGATGGAAAAGTTCGTATAGATAGGATAGATCATTCAGGAATTTTTAATACTGAACTTCAAAAGCATACTCACAAACTACGTGTGATCAAAAAGATCATTTAGTTACATATACTTTTAAATTTTAGGAAATAAAAAAACCCGCTGAATTTCAGCGGGTTTTTTTATAATTAGTTATACTGATTATAACCTATCCTTTAGAGCATCTGCTTTCTCTTGTTGATCTAGATTGGTGTAAAGATTCATCGCTGTTTTTACGATTTCCTTATTCTCTGGATCTACTTCCATCGCTTTCTCAAGGTATGGTAAAACCTTTTTGTAAAGGTCTTTTCTTTGAGCGTCAAGTTCATCATAACGAGCATTGTCTTTTTTGCTCATTCCAAGATTGTTCATCTCATCGATAAGAGCTCTCTCTTTACCTAACATAGCAGCAACCATATTGATTCTTGCTTCATTATATTCTGAATCGATCTCTAATGCCGTCTTATAACTTTCTACAGCTTTTTCAGTATTCTCAATCTCAGCGTACATCAACCCAATATTGTTGTATACACCAGGGTTAGATTTATCCATGTTTCCAGCTTCTTCCAGGATAGAAATTGCTTTCTCTTTTTCACCCATCTGGTAGTACATATTCGCTTCAGAAAGCAAAAGATCTACATCATTCGGGTTTGCAGCTTTTGCAGCGTCAATGGATTCGATAGCTTTATCGTATTGCTCCTGGTTGATATAAATTCTAGCAACTAAAGAAGCTATCTCTCCCTTTTTAGAAGGAATTGGTTCAACTTTAGGATCCTTATATTGTCCAGTCTTAACCATAAGATCCATTTGTTCTTTAGAACCCATGTTCTCTTTTTCTCCGGTTTCGATATTTACAGCTGTAAAAGATTTACCAGAACCATCATATCCAAGATCACTTAACTCCTCTAAGTATTCAACAGCCTTACCGTATTCCTGAGCATTTACTAAATTGTTAGCCGCATAATACAGATATACAGTATCCTGCTTACTCATTTGGTAGCTTGTGTATAATTTATCTGCTGCAGACTGATAATCTTCTTTCCCCTGGTCTTCAATTGCAGAGTTAATAAGATCATTCTTCATTTTAGTCAGTGCTGCGGAAGCATCCTCGTTTCCAAGTTCTACTGCCTTTGCATAAGCCATAGCTGCTGTCTGCACATCTTCATTGGAAGGATTCCCGGAAGAATAAGCTTTACCTTTATATAGATAAAACTTCTCTTGCCATTTATCATTTAATTCGGAAAGATTTGCTTCAGCAACTTTTAACTGAGCCTTAGCTTCAGTAAAGTTTTTGTCTTCAATAGCGTCTTCCGCATTTTTAACCTGGTCCTTCTGTGCGAACGTCGTCATGGTTAGAAATGACACAGCCGCAGCCGTTAAGATATTCGTTTTCATTGTTGTTTTGGTTTTTTATTTTTATTCTTCACTATCATCTGCAATAGTCGTGCCATCAGTCTGACTCTCCCCGCCTACAGGCTTTTCCGCGTCTTCCATTAGCTCAACATCATCTTCATCATGCAAGACTTTTGCCACTGCGGCAATAGAATCATTACCTTTTAGGTTTATAAGTCTTACACCCTGTGTAGCACGACCCATAACTCTTAGATTCTCAACAGCCATTCTAATAACGATCCCCGATTTATTAATGATCATAAGATCATCATCGTCTGATACGTTCTTGATTGCGACAAGTTGTCCTGTTTTATCAGTAACCGAAATTGTTTTAACTCCCTTACCACCTCTATTGGTGATTCGGTAATCCTCCAGGCTTGATCTTTTACCATAACCATTCTCAGAAACTACTAGAATATCTGAATCAAATTCATTTACCGAAACCATTCCAACAACTTCATCGTTATCATCGGCTAAGGTAATTCCACGAACACCTGAGGCATTTCTACCCATAGGTCGGGTTTTGCTTTCCTCAAATCTAATAGCTTTACCACTTTTAAGTCCTAACATGACCTGGCTATTCCCAGTAGTTAGTTTTGCTTCAAGTAATTCATCACCATCCTTAATAGTAATGGCATTAATACCATTTGTTCTTGGACGGCTATATTTCTCAAGACTTGTTTTCTTGACCTGTCCTTTTTTGGTGGCCATGATCACGAAATGACTATTTACGTATTCTTCATCCTTCAGATCCTGAGTACAGATAAAGGCATTCACCTTATCCTCAGGTTCGATATTGATAAGATTCTGAATCGCTCTACCTTTTGAAGCCTTACTTCCTTCCGGAATTTCATAAACTCTCATCCAGTAACATTTACCATTTTGAGTAAAGAATAGCATATACTGATGGTTGGTGCCTACGAAAAGGTATTCAAGGAAATCTTCATTTCTGGTATTCGATCCTTTTTGTCCAACTCCTCCTCTATTCTGAGTCTTGTATTCGTTCAGTGAAGTTCTTTTGATATACCCAGCATGAGAAATAGTAATCACTACCTTCTCATCTGGGATCATATCTTCGATACTAAGATCACCGCCAGCATATTCGATTTGAGATCTTCTTTCATCCCCGTACTTTTCCTGTACTTCCAGAAGTTCATTCTTGATCACTTCCATTCTACGCTCTTTTCGAGCCAGGATATCTTCCAGATCTTCGATTGTCTTGATGATGTCATCATATTCAGCTCTTAGCTTATCCTGTTCAAGACCGGTAAGCTGTCTCAATCGCATTTCTACGATCGCTTTAGCCTGAATTTCTGAAAGTTCAAAACGATCAATTAATTTATTACGAGCTTCTTCAGCATTAGAAGAAGAACGTATTAAGGCAATAACTTCATCAATATTATCTGAAGCAATAATTAATCCTTCCAGGATATGTGCTCGCTCTTTTGCCTTCCGAAGTTCGAATTCAGTCCTTCTCACAACCACATCATGTCTGTGTTCTACGAAATGGTGAATAAGATCTTTTAAATTCAGCATTTGAGGTCTTCCATTCACCAGTGCAATATTATTTACACTGAAAGAAGATTGTAATGCTGTATGTTTAAATAAGGTATTAAGAACGATGTTAGGAATAGCATCCCTTTTCATTTGGTATACGATACGCATACCATTTCTATCAGATTCATCTCTAATTAGACTAATCCCCTCGATCTTCTTGTCATTTACTAGGTCAGCTGTTTTCTTGATCATATCAGCTTTGTTCACCTGATATGGTATTTCTGTAACAACCAGGTATTCACGACCAGCAATCTCTTCCATGTGCGATTTAGCACGCATTACAACTCTACCTCTTCCGGTTTTGAAAGCCTCCTTTACGCCGTCATAACCATAAATAATTCCTCCCGTCGGGAAATCTGGAGCTTTTATGTATTGTATAAGTTCATCGATCTCAATATCATGGTTTTCGATATAAGCGATGGTACCATCTATAACCTCATTTAAATTATGAGGTGGCATGTTAGTCGCCATACCAACAGCAATACCGCTAGCTCCGTTTACCAATAAGTTTGGTACCCGTGTTGGCATTACTACAGGCTCACTTAATGAGTCATCAAAATTCAGCTGAGTATCTACCGTTTCCTTGTCAATATCTGCAAGCATATCCTCACTGATCTTACGCATACGCGCTTCAGTATAACGCATCGCTGCAGGACTATCCCCATCTACAGATCCAAAGTTACCCTGGCCGTCTACAAGCATATAGCGCATGCTCCATTCCTGAGCCATACGTACCATAGTATCGTATACAGAAGAATCGCCGTGTGGGTGATACTTACCTAATACTTCTCCTACGATTCTCGCAGATTTCTTATAGGCTCTATTTGAAAGTACTCCAAGCTCATACATACCGTAAAGCACACGTCTATGTACAGGTTTCAATCCATCACGAACATCTGGTAGTGCACGTGACACAATGACCGACATCGAATAATCGATGTAGGCAGATTTCATTTCATCTTCAATATTGATAGGAATTAGCTTTTCTCCTTCAGCCATATTAAAAAATTTAATTATCTTAAAATTGTAAGGGGCAATTTACATATTTTATACCTCTTTAACGTCCCGTAATCTCTGAGCTTAAGTATTTTTTATTAACAAATTTTTATTGTGTTTTGGTTAATAAGTTCATTATTTTCCCTTTTGAAAAGTGATGGTTATTTTGTCACTTAGCTATGGTCACCTTATTAGGTACAGTTTTTGTCCTATTTGGAGTGAAAATAAAATTGAGAAAGGAAGATAAAAATGGATGATAATTTTTCACCAAGAGTAAAAGACGTTATTGCTTACAGTAAAGAGGAAGCACTAAGGCTTGGTCATGATTTCATTGGAACAGAGCATCTAATGCTGGGGTTGTTGAGAGATGGAGACGGGAAAGCTATAGATATTCTTACCGCATTGGAAATTGACCTTAGCCATTTGAGACGTAAAGTCGAAATACTAAGTCCTGCAAATCCCAATACTGTTACTATTAGTAATGAAAAGAAAAACCTGCATCTTACCAGGCAGGCAGAGCGAGCATTGAAAACCACATTTCTGGAAGCCAAATTATTCCAGAGTGCTTCGATTAATACCGCACATTTATTATTGTGTATTCTTAGAAATGAGAATGACCCAACTACCAAACTGCTGAACAAATTGAGAATAGACTACGATGGCGTTAAAGATCAGTTTAAATACATGATTGCTAGCGATGAAACTGACTTTTCAGATAGTCCAACGGCGGAGTCGTTTTCAGATGATGAAGGAGATGAAGCTACCAGGGAAAATCCGTTTAGCGGAGGTGGCGGAGCCAGTACAGGTAAAACCAACAAGAAATCAAAAACTCCTGTTCTTGATAACTTCGGAAGAGACCTTACTGCAATGGCTGAAGCTGATAAGCTGGATCCTGTAGTTGGTAGAGAAAAGGAGATCGAAAGAGTTTCTCAGATTCTTAGTCGTAGAAAGAAAAATAATCCATTATTGATAGGAGAACCGGGAGTTGGTAAATCTGCTATTGCTGAAGGTTTAGCACTAAGAATTGTAAAAAGAAAGGTGTCCAGGATCTTGTTCGATAAAAGGGTTGTTACTCTTGACCTCGCTAGCCTGGTGGCTGGTACAAAGTATCGTGGCCAGTTCGAGGAACGAATGAAAGCTGTGATGAACGAGCTTGAAAAGAATGATGACATCATCCTTTTTATAGATGAGATACATACGATCGTTGGCGCAGGTGGAGCAACAGGTAGCCTGGATGCTAGCAACATGTTCAAACCTGCACTTGCAAGAGGCGAAATCCAATGTATTGGTGCTACTACCCTTGATGAGTACAGACAATATATTGAAAAAGACGGTGCTTTAGAAAGAAGATTTCAGAAGGTAATAGTAGAACCTACTACTGTAGATGAAACGATAGAAATCCTTAATAATATCAAGGATAAATATGAGGACCACCATAATGTACAGTATACAAATGAAGCGATTGAAGCTTGTGTAAAGTTGACGAATCGTTATATGACCGATAGGTTTTTACCGGATAAGGCTATTGACGCATTAGATGAAGCAGGATCAAGAGTTCATATTACTAATATCGATGTGCCAAAACAGGTGCTGGATCTTGAGCGAAGACTTGAAGAGGTTCGTGAAAATAAGAATTCTGTTGTGAAAAAGCAGAAATATGAAGAAGCTGCGAAACTTAGAGATGATGAAAAAAATCTTGAAAAAGAACTTGCTGTAGCTCAGGAAAAATGGGAAGAAGAGTCTAAGAAACATAAGGAAATCGTTTCTGAAGATAGCGTAGCTGATGTAGTTTCGATGATGACTGGAATTCCGGTGAATCGTATCGCTCAAACCGAAAGTAATAAGCTTGTGGAACTTCCGCAGTTGATCAAAGGGAAAGTTATTGGTCAGGACGAAGCTGTAGGCAAAGTTGTAAAAGCCATACAGAGGAATCGCGCCGGACTTAAAGATCCAAATAAACCAATTGGTTCATTTATATTCTTAGGACAAACTGGTGTTGGTAAAACTCAGTTAGCTAAAGTATTAGCAAGAGAATTATTTGACAATGATGATGCTCTTATCAGAATTGATATGAGTGAGTACATGGAGAAATTCGCTGTTTCCAGACTAATTGGAGCACCTCCAGGATATGTTGGTTACGAGGAAGGTGGACAACTTACTGAGAAAGTTCGTAGAAAGCCATACGCTGTGATCCTCCTGGATGAGGTTGAAAAGGCACATCCAGATGTATTCAATATGCTTCTACAGGTATTGGACGATGGGTATCTCACCGATAGTCTTGGAAGAAAGATCGATTTCAGAAATACGATCATCATCATGACTTCTAATATTGGAGCTAGAAAATTAAAAGATTTTGGTCAGGGTGTTGGTTTTGGAACTACCGCTCAGAAATCTCAGGTGGATGATAATGCCAGAAGTGTGATCGAAAATGCATTGAAGAAAGCATTCGCTCCCGAGTTTTTAAATAGGATTGATGATGTAGTAATCTTTAACGGTCTTGAAAGAGAAGATATTCATAAGATCATCGATATCGAACTTGCGAAACTGTTTGGTAGAATTCAGGGACTTGGATATGATCTTACTCTTACAGATAAGGCTAAAGATTTTATTGCGGATAAAGGTTTTGACAGGCAATATGGTGCCAGACCATTAAATCGAGCTATTCAGAAATATATTGAGGATGCTTTAGCTGAAGAGATCATCACATCTAATTTGAAAGAAGGTGACAAGATCACCATGGATCTGGATGAAGAAAAAAGTGAACTGACTATAGATATCCAGAAATCTGTTGAAACTGAATAATATTTAAGTTCATAGAATAAAAAAACCTGTCATGAAAATGACAGGTTTTTTTATTCTTGTGTATCACTTAAACTTCATTAATTTAGCCGAAAATTGCCCTAATTATCATATGAACTACCCTACTATTGAACTTGAATTTGGCAGTGTTACAATTCTTGAGAATTTTATGATCGCTAAAATGAACGAAGGTATTCTGTTTGATATTAGCAAAAATGAAACACTCCTCGAAATCGGAACTGAAGTCTTTCAGGGTAAACCCTATGCTTATATATCACACAGAGTTAATAGCTACGCGGTAGATCCAATGGTTTACAAACAATCTGCAAAATTTCCAAATTTGAAAGTTATCGCGGTTGTTAGTGATAACGAAATGACACGAAGCCTGGCCTCTACAGTTGAAAGAGAATTTTATACTGATTCTAACTGCTTTCAGGTTTTCACCGAACTTAAGAATGCTACAAATTGGGTACAGGGAAAATTATCGCTCCAAATCACCAAATAGAATTCATCAAATTAATTCTTTTGAGCTGGTTCCGGATTTCTATTGAATAATTCCTGAACTGCACGACCAATATTATCTGCAATATCGCCAGCAAGCAAACTTTCATATCCTAATTGATCACTTGCTATCGTACCGCTTGAACCGTGTAAGTAGACTGCCAGAATTGTCGCCGCAAGGCTGCTATATTTCTGACCTATAAAACTTGTGATAACTCCCGAGAGCACATCACCGCTACCAGCAGTCGCCATTCCGGGATTTCCTGAGGAATTTATGTAGATCTCCTCATTATTTATTATAAATGTATGAGCGCCCTTTACTACTATGATGATTTTAAACTTTTTGCTTAAAGCTTTAACCTTTTCAAGTTTATCAAAGTCATCCTTCCAATCTCCTATTAGTCTTCGCAATTCCCCAGGATGCGGAGTGATTACAGAGTTTTCAGGTAATTCATTCAGAAGGGACATGTTCTTTGATAAAATATTGATTCCATCAGCATCAACCACAATTGGTTTTTTCTGTATTTTTAAAAATTCTTCAAAAGCTTTAGCCGTAGCATCATTATTTCCTGCTCCCATTCCGAAGCAAAATACATCAGCATCAAAATCTGAAGGGAATTTGGTGATCATTTTAGAGTTTTCATCTGTGAGCACCATTACTTCCGGAATAGATATTTGGAGGGCATCATATCCACATTCAGGGATATAAACCGTACATAGCCCCGTACCCGATCGCATTGCTGCCCTGGATGCCAGAATTACGCTACCTATCTTACCGTAGCTTCCTCCAATGATCAGAACCTTTCCATAGTCACCTTTATGAGAATTAATTTTTCTTGACCTATATAGACTTTGAGCCTCCTCTTTTCCTATCAAGAATATGTTTGAATCCACTTTCCCAAGATATTCTCGATCTAGTGCTAGATCGATGACCTGTAGATCACCAACATAATCCATGGTATCTGGTAGGTAAAAACTGAGTTTGGGAGACTGGAAGCTCAGGGTATATCCTGCCTGAACTACTGCTCCATCCTTAAAGATCTTATCTGGCGCTAAACCGCTTGGCATATCGATAGAAAGAACGAAGGCTTGTGAAGTATTTATCAAATTAATTAAACTAGCAGGCCATCCTTCTACTGGTCGGTTCAAGCCAATTCCAAACAACGCGTCTATAACAAAATCACCGGTATGAATTTCAGGGAAACCCTTTTGACTCTTAATAAGTTCTGGCCAGTCATTCGTAATTTCCTTCAACTTCTCATAATTGCTCAAGAAATCATCAGCTCTTCTATCACTATAATTAACTACAAATGTGCGAACCTCATATCCATGTTGAATGAGATGCCTCGCGACTACTAACCCATCTCCTCCATTATTACCAATTCCGCAGAAAATCTTTATGGGAATTGGGGCTCCCTGCAATCTCTTATGAATTTCATTAAAAACAAGCGTTCCTGCCCGCTCCATAAGTTCTTCTGAAGTGATTTCCTGCTTTTCCAGAGTAACCTTGTCTGCTTCTGCCAATTGTTCTGCCGTAAGTATTTTCATTGGGTAAATCTTTCTTAATCTTTCGTTTTTTGAAGCTTAAAGATACTCATATAAAAACGCTTAATTAATATTGTATTCTAACTGAATTCAATAAATTTGGGCAAATTTTTGACAATAATGAAAGAAGTAGCCCTGTCTGCAATTCACAATGAATTAAATGCCAAAATGGTACCTTTTGCTGGATACAATATGCCAGTTTCTTATGAAGGTGTTAACATTGAACATCAAACTGTACGAGAAAAACTCGGTGTTTTTGATGTTAGTCACATGGGAGAATTCCTGATTTCCGGAGAAAATGCATTGAACCTTATTCAGAAGATCAGTTCTAACGATGCTTCAAAGCTTACAGATGGGAAAGCTCAGTATTCTACGATGCCTAACGAGGATGGTGGTATTGTGGATGATCTTATTATTTACAGGCTGGAAGCAGAGAAATATTTGTTAGTTGTAAACGCTTCAAATATCGATAAGGACTGGAACTGGATCTCTCAGCATAATGACGTAGATGCCACTATGCGTGATATGAGCGATGAATTGTCTTTATTGGCGATACAGGGACCTAAAGCAGCTGAAGCTATGCAATCCCTTACTTCGATCGACCTTCAGAATATGAAATTCTACACTTTCGAGGTGGGAACTTTTGCCGGTGTGGAAAAAGTGATCGTTTCAGCTACAGGTTATACTGGTAGTGGCGGTTTCGAAATTTACTTCAGAAACGAAGATGCTCCTCAAATCTGGGCGGCAGTAATGGAAGCGGGAGAAGAATTTGGTATAAAACCAATTGGACTGGCAGCAAGAGATACTTTAAGATTGGAAATGGGATATTCCTTATACGGGAATGATATCGACGATACTACTTCCCCTATTGAAGCTGGTCTTGGCTGGATCACAAAATTCAGTAAAGATTTTATCAATAGTGAAGCGCTTAAAAAACAAAAAGAAGAAGGTCCAAAGCGAAAGCTAGTCGCTTTTGAAATGGACGAAAGAGCTATTCCTAGACAGGGATATGATATTGTAGATGAAAACGGCAAGAAAATTGGAGAAGTCACTTCGGGCACCATGTCACCATCCCTTGAAAAAGGAATTGGTTTAGGATATGTACCGGTAGAAGTTGCAGGTGTTGGAAAT
Organism: Gramella sp. Hel_I_59; assembly: GCF_006714895.1. Lineage (NCBI taxonomy): Bacteria > Pseudomonadati > Bacteroidota > Flavobacteriia > Flavobacteriales > Flavobacteriaceae > Christiangramia > Gramella sp. Hel_I_59. Next base: position 1,969,050 of record NZ_VFME01000001.1, read on the forward strand.
AAAATTTCCATTCAGATAAGAAAAAAAGCTGTACAAGCAACTCAGGTGAAATTGCCCTTTTATAAAGGATAATTTATTTGAAACGAATTTTGATATTAGGAGCGAGCGGCTTTATTGGGAATTCCCTGTATAAAGAGCTCTGCTCCTATTTTGATACACACGGTACCTATTATACTGAAAATGATTTTTTTGAAAAAAATCATCAATTCCACCATTTCGATATAGAAACGGAAAACATCAGTATTCTTCTTGAAAATTTAAAGCCAGATGTCATCGTATCCTGCCTGCGTGGAGGATTTGAAGCTCAGATTCATACTCATTTCGAGATCATCAATTACCTTCTCAATTATCGTAAAAAGCTGATATTTCTGTCATCGGCCAATGTTTTTGATGCTTTTACCAATTATCCCTCCTACGAATATGACAAAACACTTAGTCAGAGTGTGTACGGCAGATTCAAGATCAAGATAGAAAATGCATTGCTTAGACTTCCGAATAAACAATATAATATCCTGAGACTTCCTATGGTCTTCGGAAAAGGTTCCCCGCGGGTTAAGCAAATAAGAGCAATTCTGGATCTAAACGAACCGCTAGAAGTTTTTCCAAATGTGGTCGTTAATGCTACTGAAATTGGAAAGGTAACTCAGCAAATTCACTATATTATAAATAGGAACAGACAGGGAGTGTTTCACTTAGGCAGTGATGATCTGGTGCATCAAAGAGATCTCGTAGAGGACCTTACCAGGGAACTTGGTTATGAAAATCCACTTTTCAAAAATGTTTATGACTCCAACTTCGACAGATTCCTGGCGGTACTTCCTAAGGATAATAAGCTTCCAAAGAACCTACAGATAAGTATTCAGGAAGTAGTCAAGGCATCGGCTAAATTATAGCTGTTAATTTGATATTAAACTGAATTACCATAACAATGGTATGCTTCATTCTTAGTAACTTGAAGAAAACCAAATAATTAAGTCATGAAAAAATTAAGTGATACTGAGATAGATGATCAATTGAAAAACCTTGATGGATGGACATATGCTAAAGGTGCCATTCATACTTCTTTTGAATTTGAGAATTTTAAAGAGGCCTTTACCGTAATGACAAGAATAGCATTTGAGGCCGAAGCACAAGAACATCATCCAAATTGGGGAAATGTATATAATCAATTAGAAATTTCTCTTTCTACTCATGATGCAAATGGTGTTACTGAAAAAGATTTCAAGCTTGCCAGAACAATTGAAGAGATCATAGAGTCAACGAATTGAATATCTCGTGAATACTAGAAAACCAGCTCCTTATACATACCGTATTTAGGAGCTTTTTTATATTTTTGCGCGAACCTAATTATAATTTGAAATGGGAAGAGCTTTTGAATTTCGCAAAGCACGGAAAATGAAACGTTGGTCTGCAATGGCTAAAGCATTTACCAGGATTGGTAAAGATATTGTCATGGCGGTGAAAGAAGGTGGTCCAGATCCTGACACGAATGCCAAACTTCGTGCAGTGATCCAGAATGCGAAAAGTGTCAATATGCCTAAGGATAATATCGAGCGCGCGATCAAACGTGCATCAGATAAAAACCAGGGTGATTACAAAGTAGTTCTTTTTGAAGGCTATGCTCCTCATGGTATTGCTGTTCTGGTAGAAACTGCAACCGATAATAACAATAGAACAGTTGCAAACATTCGCTCTCATTTCAACAAATCTGATGGAAATCTTGGAACTTCAGGTTCTGTAGAATTTATGTTTGACCATACCTGTAACTTCAGAATCAATGCTGAAAATCTGGATCCGGAAGAACTTGAATTAGAATTGATAGATTTTGGAGCTGAAGAAGTTTTTGAAGATGAAGACGGAATTCATATATATGCGCCTTTTGAATTCTTTGGTGCAATTCAAAAGGAATTAGAGAACAGGGAAATGGAAATTCTTTCTTCAGGATTTGAAAGAATTCCTCAGGTTACAAAATCTTTAGAAGGTGAACAGGCAGCAGATGTAGAGAAATTACTTGAAAAACTGGAAGAAGATGATGATGTTCAAAACGTCTATCACACAATGGAAACAAGAGATGAGGATTAATTAGAAATTTTCTTTGATCCTTCCCTCTACACCCTCATAGAACTGGGTGATAACTTTAAAATCTAACTCAAAATCTCCGGTTGGCTGGAAAGCCTCGGAGATTTTTACTTTTTTAGGCTTATAGTCGAAGGAAACCATTACGATAGGAACTTCTGCTTTTAAAGCTATATAGTAAAAACCTGTTCTCCATTTCTCGGTTTTCTCTCTGGTACCTTCTGGAGATAAGGCTAATCGAAAAATAGTCTTGTCTTCAAAGACCTTCGCGATCGCATCCACTTTATTCTTTTGTCCTGATCTATCAAGAGGTGCTCCGCCTACCCACTTGAAATACCAGCCAAATGGAGGTTTGAATAGTTCCTGCTTCCCTACAAAGTTAAATTCCACATTCATAATTTTACGAACCAGAATTCCTAAGAGAAAATCAAAAGAACTTGTATGTGGAGCAACAATAACTACACACTTCTCAGTTCTGGAAGTAAAATTATCCTCCAGACGCCAGCCTAAAATTTTGTAAAAAATAAATTTTGCCAGCCAGCGCATATGTTATTCCCGGTGATGTTTCGTGGACTCATCTCCACGACGACGTTTCTTTTCTTCGCTAAGTAAAGCTAATTCTCTACCCGTCTGTCCTTTAACTGAAGTGTTTTCCTGAGCACGTCTCAATAAATAAGGGACAACGTCTCTAACCGGTCCAAATGGAACCAATTTTACAGCATTATATCCCTTCTTCGCCATATTAAAACTAATATGATCACTCATTCCATAAAGCTGACTGAACCATATTCTTTTATCGTCGATAGAAATACCCTTGTCCTCCATTATCTGCAGAGCCAGGTAACTACTTACCTCGTTATGAGTACCTATAAATACTGAAATATCTTCCAGATGATTTAGACAGTAAGACATTACAGAGTTAAAGTTAACATCTGTTGCCTCCTTGCTTTCGCATATAGGCGATGCATAACCTAATTTCTTAGCTCTGGAATTTTCTTTTTCCATATAAGCACCCCTCACGATCTTTGCCCCTATTTTAAAACCTTCCTTCTGGCCTTGCTCGTGTAGATCCTTCAGGTAGTCTAACCTGTCCCATCGGTAACATTGTAGAGTGTTGAAAATAAGCACTTCATCCTGGTTATACTTTTTCATCATTTCAACCATGAGATCATCGGCAGCAGTTTGCATCCAAGTTTCTTCACCATCAGCATACAAACGAACCTTCAATTCAAATGCGCGCTTGCATAAAGTTTCAACTCTGTTTTTTACACGATCCCACTCTTCCTTTTCATCATCTGTAAGACTAAGCTTTTCACTTACCTTTTCCCAAATCGCAAATCTTCCAATACCAGTAGGTTTAAACATTGCAAAAGTGACTTCATCACTTTTATCAGCATACTCAATAAGACTTAACTTCTTGCGCATTGCAGAATCAAATTCCTCTTCGCTTTCCTTTCCTTCAACCGAGTAATCAAGAATACTATGTAAGTTCTCTCCATACATCTCCTTGGTCACCGGTTTACAATCCTCTTCAGTAACACCTCCACAAAATTGCTCGAAAATTGTTTTCTTTATCAGGGTTTCTACGGGCAAGTGTAACTTTAACGCCATTTTAGTCAATGCGCTACCTGCTTTTACCAAAGCAGAATAATTCATCATGCTAAACAAAAAAATCGCCCTGTCAAGGTCTGAATTTGATTTGAGTTTGAATGCAGATTTAGTATTGTTGAATATCTTCTTTCTAATCATTTCGTGCTGTTAATCGGGCAAATATAATTATTGAAGATGACTATTTTCATAAATTCTCTTTAATTTCGGAAGTCCAAATGCCAATACCATGAATGAAGTTAAACACCTGGTCAATCCTGTATTTTACGGTAGCGAATCTTACTCGAAAATCAACCAGTATATAGAAGATAAAAAGCCATCTTCAGTATTTATTCTCGTTGATACAAACACTCAGAAGAACTGCTTAGGCTTATTCCTGAAGGATATAACTACGGAGCTTCATATTGAAGTTATTGAAATTGAACCGGGAGAAGAAAATAAGCATATTGAAACCTGTACGGGTGTTTGGAGTGCACTTTCAGAGCTTGGTGCAGATCGAAAGAGTTTAATGATTAATCTTGGTGGTGGTGTTGTCACTGATCTTGGTGGTTTTGTAGCTTCAACGTTTAAGCGTGGTATCCCCTTCATTAATGTTCCAACCAGCTTACTTGCTATGGTAGATGCATCGGTTGGAGGTAAAACTGGCGTTGATCTTGGAAATCTAAAAAACCAGGTGGGAGTCATAGTGCAGGCAGAGATGGTTGTGGTAGATAGCAATTACCTGCAAACATTATCCTCTCGTGAAATGCGCAGTGGTCTCGCTGAAATCCTGAAACATGGACTTATAGCGGACGAATCTTACTGGAATCGTATGAGCAACTTGAGCTCTCTTGATCTCTCAGAGCTTGATGCCATCATAGAACATTCAATAAATATAAAATCAGAGATTGTTTCGCAGGATCCATATGAACGGTCCATCCGGAAAAATCTAAATTTCGGGCATACGCTCGGCCATGCTATTGAATCCTTCTATTTAACTAACCCTGAAAAAGATAAATTACTTCACGGAGAAGCAATTGCGATCGGGATGATCTTAGAGTCTTATTTATCTTCTGAAATTCTAAATTTTCCGCAGAAAAAATTACAGGATATTGCAAATATTATAATTGATCTATTCGGTTTCGTAAACATCCCTACGGAAGATATTAATCAGATTATTTCGTTACTCAAACATGATAAAAAGAACTCGAACGGACAGGTAAATTTTGTTTTACTGAAAGATATTGCTGTTCCGAAATTGGATGTTGTAGTTTCTGAAGAGCTGATTATCAAATCTTTCGAATTTTATAGCTCTCTGAATTTAACTAATCATTAATTTAATCGAATATCTGGCAACTCCCTTGTGTGGCGTTTGATATTTTATTTATACTTGCATAAACCAATCACACTATGAAAAGGATAATTGTAGACTATAAAAAGCTTACTCCTGAAATTCTTGGACTTCTTGTAGAGAAATATCCTGATGGATATGATGATGACCAGGTTATCGCCTTTAAGAATGCTAAAAATGAGACTGTTGAAGCTGTGGAAGTAAAGACTGAAGATACCATTTACCTGGTTAAGGTAAGTACCAGGCTTGAAAGTACTATGGCGAATTTTGACGAAGATGATTATGAAGATTCAGAATATACAGATCCTATTGTAGATATTCCTGAAAAGGATGATACTGAAGAAGACGAGGACAAATAAAAAAAGGGACGCGATTGCGTCCCTTTTCATTTTATAATTATTGGTAATTATGCATGTTGTAAATCATGCTTACCTTCTTTAATTTCTTCAATCACCTTTGCATTAAAAGCTGGAAGGTCATCAGGATTTCTACTTGTAACTAAAGCTTCATCAACTACAACTTCCTGGTCTACCCATAGAGCACCTGCATTTTCAAGGTCTTTACGAATACTACTAAAAGATGTCATCGTTCTACCTTCCACAACATCTGCACTAATTAAAGTCCATGGTGCATGGCAAATAGCACATACTGGTTTACTTTGTTTGAAAAAGTCTCGAACAAAGATTAATGCACTCTCTTCTATTCTTAAGTTATCTGGATTGATCACTCCTCCCGGAAGCACCAATGCGTGGTAATCCTTTGCTGAAACCTCGTCAAGAGTTTTATCTACTTTAAAGTCTTTTCCCCAATTATCGCCGTCCCATGATTTAATATTACCTGACTTAAGGCTAACGATCTCTACTTTAAAACCTTCTTTCTCCATTGCCTCTTTTGGGGAGGTTAGTTCTACTTCTTCAAATCCATCTGTTGCTAAAATTGCAATTCTCTTATTCATAATTCTTCTTTTTTTAGTTACTCAAAGATAAGATTAGGAAGAGCGAATCTGTATTAAGAGCCTATTAAAACTGGACGTTTAAGAGTTAAAGGTTTTTTAAAACTATTTTTACTTCGAAGTTTCATCTTCATCCAGGTAAGACTTCAAGCGGTCTACGATATACTTTTCTTCTTCAAGCTGAACTTTCCTTTGCTCGAGTTTCTTCATCTCCTGGTAGATTGCTGGTTCACCAAAACGATTAGGCTCCACTTTCTCTTTCTTCAGAAGAGCATATTGAACTGTGAACTCTGCTCCAAAGAATAAAATTAAGCAGGTATAGTAAACCCAAAGGAGAATTAATACTACTGAAGAAGCACCACCATAAACTGAAGCAGGGTCGCTTTGTCCAAAATATATACTGATAAGCGTCTCGCCTATTATGAAAAGTGCTGTTGTTAATGCTGCACCTGTATAGGTGGTCTTCAATCTTATCTTAATATCTGGTAGAAGCTTAAAGATCATCGCAAATAAGGTCGTTATAAAGAAAAACGTAAGTGCGTAATTCAGAATATACATTGCAACCTGTGTGATATCAGGAATAAGCTGCTGCATTGTTTCTGTAATTAACTTTAGAATAGTAGAAACAACCAAAGCTATTAATAACAGTAAACCAATGACAACCACCATTCCCAGGGAAATCACACGATCAAGAACCATACGAAGAAAATTAGTTTTTCTGGCCGCAACGTTCCATATGTTATTCATGGCAATTTTTAGCTGAAAAAAGACTCCGGTTGCACCAAAGATTAGCATTGCTAAACCAAAGATAATTGCTAGTGTAGAATCTTGCGACAATGCAGCATTTTCGATCATACCTTCAATTGCCTTGGAAGCTTCAGTTCCAATAAACTCTCCTATTTCACCTGTAAGCCTGCCTTGTACGGCCTCCCTTCCGAAGAAATAACCAGCAATACTTACCACAATGATCAATAATGATGGTAGGGAAAATAATGCATAATAAGCGATGGTAGCACTTCTGGCATAGGGTTCATTCTTGTCCCAGCTCACGTAAGTCTTTTTAAGAAGCTTACCGAAAACCTTGATCTTGCTAAACATTAATGATATTTCTCTTTGATCACCTCAATATGATGCATAGCGTGACCAACCATCATAAAGCCAAGCGCTCTGGGTGAAGCATTAATATCATTCATAACACCACCTAGTTTTAGCATATCTACAGTCATACTTTCGAAAAGAATGATTCCCGCTTCTCGCACAATTTTATATTCTTTAATAAGATCAGGTATCGCTCTGTGTTCTGACCGACTATTCAAAACATATATATCATGATCGAAACCGGGCAATGGCTGTGGTTCATTTCTGGCAATTGCCAATGCTCTGAATTGAAATATCCTTTCAGTATCAATTATATGCTGAATCATCTCTTTCAGAGTCCATTTACCTTCTTCGTAACGGTAATCCCATTTTTCTTCCGGGATATTCTCCAAAAACTGAATGAAATCAGTTGTATTTGATTTAAGACTGGGAACTAATTCAGCTTCGGGTTCTAATCTATCGATATAACCTCTGTAAAATTCGCCTATTTCTCCTTTAGTAAGTTCAGATTTCCTCATTAAGCAGAATTTCTACTGGCATTAATATTACCATACAATGACCTTGTAACCATTTTTTCATATACTTCAAGGGCTTGCTGGTTGGCTTCAGGATTTTTACTCAGCTCCTGCACCATTCTAAGCGCATGTTGCTGAATGGTCAATAATGGTAGCACAATTCTTTCACGCGCCTGTATTGAGGCCTTTCCTGCCGGCTGGTTCTGCATCAGACTATTATAGCCGGTAACTTTCAATAGCATTTTTTTAGAACGTTCGAACTCATCATGAATCACCGTCCAGAATTCTCCAAACTCCTCATCATTTTTCATATATGCCGTCAACGGGAAAAATGATTTAGTCAAACTCATCATACTGTTTTCGAGCAAGGTTTTAAAGAATTCAGAATTGTTGTAAAGATCCTGTACTTCATCAAACCTACCTTGTTTATCCATTTCTTCCATAGCAGTTCCCACGCCAAAAAATCCAGGAACATTTTGTTTAAGCTGACTCCAGCTTCCAACAAATGGTATTGCTCTTAGATCTGATAAATTGAGTTCTGCAGATTTATTTCGTTTACTTGGTCTACTTCCAATATTAGTTTTAGCGTAGTATTTCAGAGTACTCATTTTTTCCAGGTAAGGAATAAAACGAGGATGTTTTTTAAAGTCTGTGTATGTCTTGTAACTAATTTCAGCAAGCTCGCTCATGGTATTACGATCCTGATCGTTCAGTTCATTTTTACCTTCGCTGAAGATTTCATTAGAAACACCCGAACTTAATAATTGCTCCAAATTGTATGTACAACTGTCCTTCGTGCCAAAATTAGAGCTGATCGTTTGTCCCTGGACTGTTAATTGAATTTCCTCATTCTCGATAGTTGGCCCTAGTGATGCATAGAATTGGTGCGTTTTTCCACCACCTCTAGCCGGCGGTCCACCACGACCATCAAAAAAGACAACCTTAATTCCATACTCACGGGAAATTCGAGTAAGTTCTTCCTTCGCCTTGTAAATACTCCAGTTTGCCATTAAGTAACCACCATCTTTAGTTCCATCACTAAAACCAAGCATGATCGTTTGCTTATTACCGCGTTTTTCGAGGTGTTCTTTATATACAGGATTTTTGTACAACTTCTCCATCACATGATGTGCCTCTCTTAGATCCGGCACTGTTTCAAACAATGGAATAACATCTACAGTTGGATTTTTCCAACCACATAATTTCATGTATAAATAAGGCTGTAAAATACCTTCCACACTTCCGCAGTTACTAATAATATAGCGGTTAGCTCCCTGCTCCCCATTCTTTTCCTGAATTTCTTTCATCGCGTAAATTGATGAAAGCGTAGATCGGGTCATACCCTCTTCAAATTCTTCAGGATCCAACTGTGCATCTGTAGTTGTCATTACGGCAATTTTCTCCTCTTCTGAAAGAGTTTCGAAATTTTCCGGAATCAACTTTGATTTGTATTTTTTGAGATCTGCAAATACTTCTTCGTGTTTCGAGCTATCCTGCCTGATATCTAATGTTGCAAAATGGAAACCGAAGAGTTTGATCTTATTTATCATGTCATCAAGTTCCTCAAGGAATAATGACTGATGTTTATCTACAAGAATCTCTCGCGCTGTTTGCAATTTTGAAACCAACTTCTCTAAGGATATTTTTGGAGTGTCTGAATTTGTAACGGCTGAATCATACAAAGCTTTCTCTATCTCTGCCATGATTTCATTGATCTCTCTAAATGTCAGTCTTCTCTTTAGTTTACGAATGTCCCGGTAATAATTAAGGAGAATTGTACGGCGAAGTCGGCGTGCAACTCTCAAAGTAATTTCTGTCGTTACAAATGGGTTTCCATCTCTATCACCTCCTGGCCAGAATCCGAGGTTGATCACCTGGTTACCCACATTCTCTCCATCAAATATATTTTGCTGAATATAGTTGTGGATCTTACTTGCGCTCTGATAGAAAACATTTTCAAAATACCATATGAGACTAACAGCCTCGTCATATGGAGTTGGTTTCTCTTTGTTAAAAAATGGAGTTTTACCAAGCTGTGCTAATAACTGCTTTATACGAACAAGATCATTTTTCTGAATAGCTTTATCCAGATCTGTTATAATTCCCAACACGGCTCCAGGATAAAATTGGGTGGGATGAGCTGTCAAAGTGGGTCTTACGTTGAATCGCTTCAAGTACTCCTTTAACTGCTCTGTTTTTTGTTTTGCTTCCGCTTCTTCCTTCACACTTCGCAGTGTACCACGACCATCCATATTATTAACGATAGGGAATGAGGCATCTTCAATGGCATCAAACAACACTACCTGGCGTTCTATATATTGTATGAAACGAAAAAGCAAAGCGTTGCGCTCATCCTCTGTAGGGGTTTCTCCATAACGTTCAAAAAAATGTTCAACGATCTCCGACGGATTCTTATTATCAGAAAAACCACGTTCGCAAAGTTCCTGAAAAAGTGGTAACAGCGCTCCGGTTTTTTGTATCTCATCATAGGGTAAGGTTAAGAAGATACTATTATAAACCTGGTATTTTGCCAGCACATTATCATTAAATCTATCTAAACGAGGTTCTCTATTCATAATTTCCATATTTTCAACTGACTTAAAAGTATAAAAAAACCCTCTAAACAGCTAGGTTTAGAGGGTCTTTATTAAAAGTTTAGTATAAATTACATCTCTTTAAATATGGAATGCATCAAACGTTTTTTATCATTAATACTTTCCTCAAGAGAAATCATAGTTTCTGTTCTATAAACACCCTCAATATCATCAAGTTGGAAAATAATTTCCTTAGCATGTTGAGTGTTTTTAGCTCGTATTTTACAGAACACGTTAAACTTGCCTGTAGTTACATGAGCAACCGTAACGAATGGAATTTCGTTAATTCTTTCAAGTACAAATTTGGTTTGTGAAGTATTCTTCAGAAAAACCCCTACATAAGCGATAAACGCATATCCAAGCTTCTTGTAATCCAGAGTCAACGATGATCCTATAATAATTCCAGCTTCTTCCATTTTCTTTACACGAACGTGGACAGTTCCAGCTGATATTAGTAGTTTCTTCGCTATATCGGTGAATGGAGTTCTTGTATTCTCGATAAGCATGTCAAGAATCTGGTGGTCGGTGTCGTCTAATTTAAACTTAGCCATCTTGAAGTTCTATTTTTAATGAAATTCAAAATTAATACAAAATCATTGAATTATTGCTAAATAAAAACACCTTTATTGGGGATTTAGCTCGAAAATCTCATCATTTAAGAATATTTTATTAACTACAACGTTTTCGGAAATTGACCCCTCCTCCATCAATCTTATCTTTTTGCCAGCTGCATCAATTTCGCGATGGCCAAATAAAATTGTTTCATTATGAATATCTTCGATAACCGGGACGAATCGTATTCGATCGTGATCTAATGTTTCTTTGAACTGTATCAAAACATCCTTTTTTCCTCCTTCGATGTTTACATTTCTTAATATCACGTCCCGAAAATATTTAGCATTCTCAGGAATTTTAAAATATTGATTGTAATCGACACTTTGATCATTCATTATTCGATCAAGGCAACTTCTCAAAGCTTTAAAAACATATTTTCTTGATACTTCCCTGTGATAGTCTCCAGGATAATGACCAGCCTCAAATAGAATAGTTGGAGTACCATGATGCTGAAAGGTATCCCCAGCACAATTAAGATTGAAACCATCATCATACCTTCCTATGCGCTCCCCTATTTCATTTTGCAAATCTTTTACCATTCCAGCGATTAAAGACATGCTTTCCATACGTTCCTCGGTGATACTGCGATTTATATCGCTCGAAGGCGTAAGAAAAGAAAGAATTGCCGGTAGTTTTGTTTCTCCTGCACTAAAAATGCTGCGTTGATCATGTAGGTTTAAGCAAAAATCAGGTTGGAATTCCCGGTAAACCTTCATGAGCAACCTGCTTTCTGGCTGACTAAGATCCTGCATGTCCCGATTAAGGTCTATAGCATTGGCATTGACTCGCGTATAATACGCTGCGCCATCTGGATTAAGGACTGGAATAATGTATAAGGTAGTACGTTCAAGCAAAGACTTATTATAAGGGTTATCTGCATCTACCACTATAGAATTTAAAAAATCCAGTACAGCTTTTGTTGTTGTAGATTCATTCCCATGCATTTGCGACCACATCAAAACCTTCTTTGAACCAGATCCAATTTGCAGCCCGTAGATATTTTTATTCTCTACGGAAGTTCCTATTGTTTCAAATTCCAGTTTATCTGAATGGGTAGATATGAAATCTTCCAGATGATTATTATGAAGATAGCGGCCGGCCACTTTCTTGAATTTGGCTTTATCATAATCGCGATTACTAAGCTGTAATTTTGCTTCTTCTTTCATGTTTACAAAACTAAACAATCAAATATTTACAATTGTATACAAGTAAAAATCACTCCATAGTTTACAGTTGTAAATAAGTTGATTTTTGCAATAGTAGTATGGTTAGGAATTTATCCAAACCGTAGATAAACTAGGTTTATATTATTATTAGTCAATATAATAGGTTGTTTCTTATAAAGTATTTATTTAATATAAATCTTGTCGTTTACAGATGTGTATTTACACTGAAATATGCTATATTTACATTTGTAATCAAAGGGAGAATCAGAAGTAATTTACAATGGTAAACACAGAGCAATTTGGAACCAGGCTGCAACGCATCCTTGAATATTACGATCTATCGGCTGCTTCTTTTGCAGATAAAATAGAGGTTGGTAGGTCTTCCATTTCACATATTCTATCAGGTAGAAACAAACCAAGTCTGGATTTTGTAATGAAAGTCGTGAAGAATTTTCCTGAGGTAGAACTATATTGGTTGTTAAATGGAAAAGGTTCCTTCCCTCCCAGAACCGATTCAGGTAATGAAAAAAGTGTACAGCAAGCAAAAGTTGATCAATCAGCGCAAGAACCGCTAAAAAGAAATTCTGAAGAAAATACTACGAAGGATGTTCAGATCAACCAGGAATCGTCGATTAACAAGAAAGTGAAACGAATAGTATTTTTCTATGAGGACGGAACTTTTGAAGCCTTTGAAAATTGACTCTCATTTGATTAAAACTTACCTTGCAGTATGAACAAAATGATATTACTCTGTTTGATCCTGTTACTCACGTTGAGCTCTTGTTTTGAAGCAAACAGGAACTGTGCTGATTTTAGGACTGGTACTTTCGAGTTCGAAACATATATCAATGGAGAATTACAAAAATCTACATTCGTTAGAAATGATTCGATAGAAATTGAATTTTTTCAGGGAAATACAGATACGAGTTCAGTACGATGGATCAATCCCTGTGAATACATTATCAAGAATACCAATCCTAAGAATATGGTTGAACAGAAACCAATCCACATGAAGATCCTAACTACTTCTAAGAATAGCTATACTTTTGAATACGGTCAGGTTGGCGAAACCCAAAAGGCCCGCGGGGAAGTAAAAAAAGTTTCAGAATAGAATTAAGCCCGCTTTTCTCGCAATAATTTATTCTGCTCTTCCATTAGATCATTTAAACTGGAGAGTAATTCGATATCCTTAGGAGTAACAACCTCTGGATTTTTTGGGTCCTGAGCTTTGTTCCTGAAGCGATTCATGAATTTCACAACTATAAATACAACGAAACCAATCACGATAAAATCTACCATGGTTTCAATAAGCAGTCCGTAACCAATTGAAACTTCATTTACGTAATCTGCTGCACCTTCAGTTCCAACACCATCTCGTAAAACGATCTTCCTGTCAGCATAATTTACGCCATCGGTAATCATGCTTAATGGTGGCATTATAATCTGCTTTACCAGAACATCTACCACTTTATTAAAAGCCGTACCTATAATGATACCTACGGCCATATCGATCATATTGCCTTTTACGGCAAATTCTTTGAATTCTTTAAATAATCCCATTATTCGTCAAATAGTGAAGGTTGACCATCGCCGCCAGATTTTTTATCTGGTGCCTTGATCTTCCCATTTTTAATATCCTCTGCTGTTATATTTTCTTCGGAATCTCTCGAACTTTTATCCTCGTCAGTTTCATTCTCATTTTGTCCTTCATAAGGTATTGGATCCAAAAGGTTGATCTGATTTACTTTTTCAGAAGTGAGTTGATTCCCTAAAGCCTTTATTCCTTTTACCGAAATGAATTCCTCGATATTGATCTCTTCATTTTCGCGACGCTCCTTTCCTTTAGGTTTGGTATAAACAATCTCTGCCATTGGGAAATAATCTGTTGAAACCATTTCCAGGAAGGATTCTTCGTGTTCACTGATAAATTTCTCTTCTTTATCAGGATGTTCGATTATAAATCGCTTGACATAGAAACGTTCCTTTTCAGGTTCCCAGTAAATTGCAGAAACTGGCTTGTCCTTCACCCATTTCTCCAGAATGACCATTTCTTCATCAAATCTGGTTGTTAACTCCGGTCTTATTGTTTTTACAACACCATCTTGTGTGATGATCAGCAATCTATCTTCTCCTCTAAATTCTCCTAACAATTCTCCTCTTTCGTCAACGTTTAGGCGTTTAACGGTTTCGTCGAACCAGATTCTTCTAGGTTTTAAAGTGGAAACCCCTTCTTCTTTAAGTTCAATACGCTTTACAGAGTATTTAGTAACGATATTACCTTTGACATTTCGGCCTTTGATAGAAATATCTGCAAAATCCACATCGAATTTCACTTTCCTGATGCTTCCCACCTGTCTAAGTAAAACTGTAATTACTTCAGCTTCTCCATTTGGGTTTGGTGTGAAATACAGGACTTTACTATCTTTTTTACCCTGAGTAAGATCATATTCCCGATCCCTGGTAACTGAAGTAACGGCAAATCTTTTTACATGAGTATTGCCGGCCTTCCCGTCCCGGTAAATCATATTATAGATCGTTCGCTTGTCTTTTTTCTTAAAGATCGCCACGTGTATAATATCCTTACCAATAAAGGTTTTAGTATCAACCTTGGTGACCATCATTTTACCATCGGCAGTAAAACAAATGACATCATCAATATCTGAACATTCGGTTACATACTCATCTTTTTTGAGACTCGTTCCCACAAAACCTTCTGCTCTATTCACATATAGCTTGGTATTACGAATAACAACTTTTGTTGCTTCAATATCTTCAAATAGCCTGAGTTCAGTTTTTCGTTCTTTGCCGGTTCCGTAATCCTTCTTTAATTTCTGGAAATAATCTACCGCAAAGTCTATAAGGTTATCAAGATGATGTTTTATCTGGGCGATCTCATCTTCAAGCGCATCTATTTTTTGCTGAGCCTTATCAATGTCGAATTTTGAGATTCTTTTAATTCTAATCTCCGTAAGCCTTATAATATCTTCTTCAGTAACCTCACGTTTTAAATGCGTGGTAAAAGGTTTTAATCCTCGATCTATAGCCTGAATAACCCCGTCCCAGGTTTCTTCTTCTTCAATATCCCGATATACCCTGTTTTCAATGAATATTCGTTCCAGTGAAGCAAAATGCCATTGCTCTTGAAGCTCATTCAGTTTTATCTCCAATTCTCGTTTAAGAAGATGGAGCGTATGATCTGTTGATCTTCTTAATACTTCTGAAACTCCCAGGAATATTGGTTTGTGATCAATAATTACACAACCTAATGGCGATAATGAGTTTTCACACTGAGTAAATGCATATAATGCATCTATAGTTCTGTCCGGTGATATGTTATTAGGTAAATGTATGAGGATCTCTACCTGAGCGGCAGTATTATCTTCGATCTTTTTGATCTTGATCTTACCTTTGTCATTTGCCTTCAGAATAGAATCGATCAAACTTCCGGTATTGGTTCCGTAGGGAACCTCATTAATCACCAGTGTATTTTTATCTAACTGATTGATACGTGCACGAATTCTTACGCGTCCACCACGTTTTCCATCATTGTAATTTGAAATATCTGCGATACCTCCGGTTGGGAAATCAGGAAATATTTTAAAGGTTTTACCACGAAGATGTTTGATCGAGGCATCAATAAGTTCATTAAAATTATGTGGTAGAAATCTTGTACTTAAACCAACGGCAATACCTTCAGCACCCTGTGCAAGCAACATGGGGAATTTAACTGGAAGATTTACCGGCTCCTGCTTTCTACCATCGTAAGACAATTGCCATTCAGTTAATTTCGGACTGAAAAGTACTTCCAGAGCGAATTTTGAAAGTCGCGCCTCAATATATCTTGGGGCGGCAGCTCGGTCTCCAGTTAATATGTTACCCCAGTTTCCCTGAGTGTCAATTAGAATATCCTTTTGCCCAATTTGTACCATGGCATCTCCAATACTGGCATCACCGTGGGGATGATATTGCATGGTGTGACCAACAATGTTCGCCACTTTATTGTAACGGCCATCGTCCAGGTCTTTCATAGAATGCATAATACGACGTTGAACTGGCTTAAAGCCATCTTCAATTGCTGGTACAGCTCGTTCCAGGATTACATATGATGCATAATCCAGAAACCAGTCTTTGTACATTCCGGTAACCTTTATTAATTCTTCCTTATTTTCAAATTGCTCTTCCTGAGCTCCATCAAGGTTTTCTTCCATTAGGCAGTCACTTTGGGGGTGTTTTCAAGAACTTTATTCAGTGAATCCACTAAACCCCTTTTCTTTTTTCGGTTTAAAAATGTGGTATTGAAAGTATATTTCCGGTATCCTTTTTTTCTTCTTGAGTTAATATAGATTGTAAGGGCAGAATAAATTCCGACGTCGTAAAACTTGAACTTCCCTAATTTTCTCTTCGGAAATTCAGCCTTCTTCACACGATATTCCATGAATTTTGAAAGAAAGACTCCGTTGTTTTTAAAGTTCAAAGTTTCTCCGTCGCTGTCGAAATCGAACGCCTGTCCAATCCGGTGAATGTATAGACCTAAAAGCAAGGTGACGATATTGGGCAGAAAATGACTGAAGGTTATTTCCTGTTCAGAATCTGAAGCCATGATCTCTATATTTACGAATAGATTCGTAACGAATACCGCAACAAGCACGATATAGATCGATGGGATTATCTTAACCTCACTTTTATTGGTAAATCTCATACGCCAAGTTCATTGACCAGGTCAAGTTCAAATTTGAGATTATCAATAATAAATTCCTGTCTGTCTGGTGTGTTCTTGCCCATATAGAAACTAAGCATTTCCTCTATAGATTTGTCTTTATCCAGCATTACCGGGTCTAAACGAATATCTTCTCCTATAAAATGCACAAATTCATCTGGCGAGATCTCCCCCAACCCTTTAAATCGCGTAATTTCAGGCTTACCTTTCAATTTCTCCATTGCCTGCTTTCGCTCCATCTCACTATAACAATAAATAGTCTCCTTTTTATTTCTTACTCGAAATAACGGAGTCTGTAAAATATATAGATGATTTTCCTTAATTAGTTCCGGGAAAAACTGAAGGAAAAATGTGATAAGTAATAATCTGATGTGCATTCCATCAACATCGGCATCTGTTGCAATTACAATATTATTATAACGCAGGTCTTCCAGAGAATCTTCGATATTCAGTGCTGCCTGTAGCAGATTGAATTCTTCATTTTCGTAGACGATCTTTTTTGTAAGTCCGTAGCTATTCAGAGGTTTACCCTTCAAACTAAATACTGCCTGGGTTACCACGTCCCTGCTCTTAGTGATTGAACCGGATGCCGAATCTCCCTCTGTGATAAACAAGGTTGTTTCGAGACATCTTTGATGTTTACTATCTCCAAGATGTACGCGGCAATCCCTTAATTTCTTATTATGCAGACTGGCTTTTTTAGCTCTGTCTTTTGCTAGCTTCCTAATTCCGGAAAGATCCTTACGCTCACGTTCAGCCTGAAGAATTTTTCGTTGAAGATTCTCTGCAGTTTCCGGGTTTTTATGAAGATAATTATCAAGATTTCTTTTGATAAAATCGTTGATATAAGTTCTTACCGTGGGAAGTTCTCCTCCCATATCTGTAGAACCTAACTTTGTTTTCGTCTGACTCTCGAAAACCGGTTCCATCACTTTTATGCTGATAGCCGTTACGATAGATTTACGAATATCGCTGGCTTCATAATTCTTGCCGTAAAATTCACGAACAGTTTTAACGATCGCTTCCCTATATGCGGCAAGATGCGTTCCTCCCTGTGAAGTATTCTGTCCGTTAACAAAACTGTGGTATTCCTCGCTATATTGCGTTCTACTGTGTGTGATCGCTGCTTCAATATCATTCCCCCGCAAGTGAATAATAGGATACAACATGTCTTCTTCGCTAATGCTGTCTCCTAAGAGATCTTTTAAACCATTTTCAGAATAAAATTTCTCTCCATTAAAAACTATGGTTAAACCTGGATTCAGGTACACGTAGTTCTTAAGCATTTTCTCTATATACTCATTTCTGAATTTATAGTTTTTAAATATTAGCTCGTCTGGAATGAAGGTGATCTTTGTACCTCGCCTTCTTGAAGTTTCGTCAAGATGCTCTTCATCCTGAAGTTCTCCCTTTGCAAACTCAGCAGCATGGCTTTTGCCATCACGAGAAGATTCAACTCTAAAATAAGAAGATAAAGCATTTACAGCTTTCGTTCCTACACCATTTAGTCCTACAGACTTTTTGAAAGCTCTGCTATCATATTTACCACCGGTATTCATTTTGGACACTACATCCACAACTTTCCCCAAAGGAATCCCTCTACCAAAATCACGAACGATCACCCGCTGATTTTGCACAGAGATTTCGATGGTCTTTCCAGCACCCATCACGAATTCATCGATACTGTTATCGATAACCTCTTTCAATAAAATATAAATACCGTCGTCCTGACTGGATCCATCTCCAAGTTTCCCGATGTACATACCAGGTCGCATACGGATATGCTCCTTCCAGTCTAAAGACCGAATATTATCTTCGGTATATTTAGTATTGTCGCTCATATAGATTCATGGAGTTTCGGTCTAAATATAAGGTAATAGCCGAAAAACTGAAACAGTTCCAAAGGAAAGTAATTAACAAAGATTTTAGATACGCTGTTAATTAAATAAATGAACTCAAATTGAAGTGTTGTTCGTTATTTATTCAAAACTGGCAACTAGACGTTGAATCTAAAATGCATTACATCGCCATCCTTAACGATATAATCTTTTCCTTCTACACGCATTTTACCAGCTTCCTTCACTTTTGCTTCACTTCCAAAACTCACATATTCGTCGTAAGCTATAACCTCAGCACGAATAAATCCTTTTTCGAAGTCGGTATGAATTACACCTGCAGCCTGTGGGGCTGAAGATCCAACTGGAATGGTCCATGCCCTAACTTCTTTGACTCCGGCTGTAAAGTAAGTTTGAAGATCAAGCAATTTATAAGCTCCTCTAATTAGTTTTGCTGAACCAGGCTCTTCAAGCCCAATATCCTGAAGAAACATCTGTCTCTCCTCAAAATCATCAAGTTCAGTGATATCAGCTTCGGTTCCAACAGCAAGAACAAGAACTTCTGCATTTTCTTCTGCTACGGCCTTTTTAACTCTCTCGACATGTTCGTTACCATCAACAGCAGCACCTTCATCTACATTACAAACATACATTACCGGCTTATCTGTGATAAATTGTAGAGGCGCGATAAATTCCTTACGTTCGTCTTCAGTAAGATCAATTGCTCGAACAGATTTTCCAGCTTCAAGGCCAGACTTCACTTTAAGCAAAGCAGCTTCCTCTTTCTGAGCTTCTTTATTACCTGTTCTGGCTGCCCGTTTAACTTTCTCAAGTTTCTTATCTGCAGTTTCAAGATCTTTCAACTGCAGCTCCATGTCTATAGTTTCCTTATCTCTAATAGGATCTATGGAACCATCTACATGTACGATATTATCGTCCTCAAAACATCTAAGCACGTGAAGAATAGCATCGGTTTCGCGAATATTCCCAAGAAACTGGTTTCCAAGACCTTCTCCTTTACTAGCTCCTTTTACTAATCCTGCAATATCAACGATCTCAACCGTTGCAGGAATCACTTTTTCAGGATCTACAAGTTCTTCAAGCTTCAGCAGTCTCTGGTCTGGAACGTTTACAACTCCCACGTTAGGTTCTATCGTACAAAACGGAAAGTTTGCACTTTGTGCTTTAGCATTACTAAGGCAATTAAAAAGTGTCGATTTTCCTACGTTTGGCAGTCCTACAATTCCGGCTTTCATATACTATAATTTAGATGCTTTGTTTTTGCGGCTGCAAAGATAGGTATTAGATTCGAGAATAACATACATCCTCTTAGCAGCTTGACCGAATAAAAAAAGCCCTGCGATTATATCTTACAGGGCTTTAATAAACATTGAAACAATTTAATTACTCCACAATATACATTTCGTTGGAAGCTCTTATATATTCCTGCGGATTAAATGTGCTCTCGAAACTGTTTCTAACCAGGTCTAGTTTCAATCTCAAATTCTTCATTTCATCCTTCAGGAATGGGTCATTTTCATATTTTGCGATCAATTTTTCATATTTTTCCAGATTCTCTAGAATTCTAAAGGTCAGCATCCCGAAACGAATCTTCAGATTCTGTACCGTTAACATCTGGTCATGGTATTCCTGCTTCCAGTTTTCCGGATTAGACTTTCGCTCTTCTACGATCTTATTTTCAGCAATTTTGGAAATATCCAGAATATACTGAGTTCGCTTTTTAGCATCAGTTTCGTTGGTGAATTTTTCAGTAAAACCATTACGGGAGATTCCGAGGATCTCTACCAGGTTATCTTCAATAGCTTCCTGTTGCAATTCTTTAAGCTCATTCAGGTTCTTATTAATTCCCTCCCATTCAGTTTCGATCAGGTCCTTATCATGAGTAAATTGGGAAATACTAGTGGTAAGCTTGAGCATTTTAATACTTTTTTCTCTTAACTCTTTATCCCTCCTATTTAGTGAACCAACAAACTGACTGATCCCATCGATCAGACTACCCGCAAACATTCCCGTAAAGGGCGTTCCTTTTGCCAGATCGCCTGTCACCTGCAACATATGATTAAGCGCTTCCAGTTTTGCATCGTCCTCTTTCTCTTCTTCAATGTATCCTTTGAATTTACCAAACCATTGCTGGTATCCTTCATAGTTCATAGGATTACTTACTTTATCGAGTGTAGAGTAGAATTCACGTGAACTATTAAAAAGACTTAGAGGTTTTATTTCGCGCTCCATAGAAGCAAGGTTAAGGACAGCTGAGCTATAATTGTATTTATAAACACTTACCGTATTCTTATCAATCTCTTCCTGCCGCTGCTCTAAAAACTTAACTCGCTCCAGTAGTTTCTCAACTTTTTCTGAAGCCGAATTAGAAGTGCGAATGCTTTCATCCAGATTAGTGATCTTGGAATCGATCTCTTTAATTCTGAATTCCAGATTCTGACTTAGTAACGAACGTTCCCGATTAAGTTCTTTTAATACCTGCTCAGTAACAGATGCACTCTGATCTTCACTATATAGTTGTGCTGAAGCTGAAATACTTCCGAAGATAATAAAGAGAGCAGCAAAATATATTTTATGCATAGTTGTTTAGTTTTGAAATCCTTTGATAACGAAGAATTGATGGTCATATTTCATGCCATACGAAAAAATGGTTGTTTGCAGACCTAATTAAAATATAATGTGTGGATAACTGAAACAATGTACATGTGTGGTTTGGCATTTTTCAGGACTACAACTATTATTTGATATTCGTCTCATTGAAAGATTAACAATCGTTCAGTTCAATAATTAGCTGATTCACATCTTTATAAGCTTTTAAATGGTTATATTGTATAAGTTTAAGTAAACTTTAATAATATGACTATGAATGCAAAACTTTTAAACCCTATTTCAGGAAAAAGTAGCCTGCTATTTTTTCTAAGTTTTATTCTAGGTTCATTACAGATATATGCTTTTCAGCCTTCGGCTAAAGCGTTTAATGAATATAAAGGTGAAGTGGTGAATGAGAGGACCGGAAGGCCTATTTCTTCAGCATACCTTTCCCTGAATAATAGTAACATTTCAACCATCACGAATGCAGATGGTGTATTTTCCCTCAAAGTTCCAGAGGATATGACTGAAGCTACCGTGACCATATCTGTTCTTGGATTTCAAAGTAAAACCCTTCCCCTGGATTATTTCAAACCGGAAGATACCCGTATAGAACTTTCAGAAACTATGGAAGAACTTACGGAAGTTAGCTTATATAAGGCAACGAATCCACGTTTACTGGTTCAGGATATGCTGGACAAAAAGGATGAAAATTATCTTTCAGATCAAAGTATCATGACTTCCTTTTACCGGGAGACGATCAAGAAAGGTTGGAATAATGTCAGCTTATCTGAAGCAGTTGTAAAGATCCACAAAACATCTTATAAGGATAGCAAAAAAGATCTTGTATCTCTGTATAAAGCCAGAAAGAGCACAGATTACGATAAACTGGACACCCTGGCGTTAAAGCTACGCGGTGGCCCCTTTAATACATTATACCTGGATATGATGAAATACACAGAGTATGTACTTAGACAAGGTATGATGGATAGCTATGATTTTAGTTTTGATGAGCCTGCCAAGATTAATGATCGTTATACCTATGTTGTAAATTTCAGAGAACGTGATGAGTCAGATCCATGGTATTACGGGAAACTTTTTATCGATGCTGAAACTTCAACTCTGGTTAAAGCCGATTATAACCTGAACGTAGATAATAGAAATGCAGCTCAGGAAATGTTCGTAAAGAAAAAACCAAATGGAGCGAAAGTTTATCCTACTGAATTAAACTATCAGGTTGATTACGCTCAGAATAATGGGAAATGGCATTTTGCCTATGGAAAAGCGCAGATGGATTATGTAGTTAACTGGAAACGAAAGATATTCAATTCTAAATACAAGATCAATAGCGAAATGGTTGTGACCGACTGGCAGCCATATTCTGAAGAAGAATTTAAAATGAACCAGGAGTTAATAAGACCTAATATCGTGATGGTAGATGATGTTTCTGGATTCTATGACTCACAATTCTGGGGTAATAACAATATTATCGAACCTGAAAAATCTATTCAGAATGCAATTGATAAGATCAAACGTAAAATGGATTAAACTTAAAATCTAAAAATCAGAAACCCGCCAGTCGGCGGGTTTTTTTATACTTGAAATCGAAATGGCTATCCTATTTCAATAATTTGCTCAAAACTATCTTCAGAAGTCTCAATTATAAAGGTGTATTTGCCAGAATCCACTTCAGAGAAATCAAACGCTTTTCTAAGTTCTGGTTCTCTGGTTTCAAAATTCCCAACCTTGATTCCTTTATTATCGAAGACTTCAATACTAAGTTTTGATTCGTTTAAATTAGGCATATATACTACTACCTGATCTTCTTCAATTTTGAAACAAGGTTTGAAAGCGAATTTGTAATCATCCTTGTCAATTACAATTTGATCATTTAATTTGGTAATCACCGTGGTAGACTTACAGTACTTTTTATTCAGAACCAGTAAATATTCCCCATCTTCAAGCGAATCGAAATTAAACTTCTTCGAAAACCTGGCGTTCTCATCCAGCTGATCTCTAAAAATAACCTCAGCATTTTGGCTTAAAAGACTAAGTTCAGACCCATATTCAGTTTTCTGTATATCTACGATGAGATCACATTGATTCTCTACTTTTAGATTCACACCATCTGTGGCAGAACTACTGAATGATACCAGTAACATGAATGCTACTACGAACTTGTTGATTGTGTTTTTCATAATCTAAGGTTTTAAGTTATACTTGGATTAACTGATGTAAACTTACCCTAGATCTACCTCGTAAAGTAGCGTTAGATGATCCAGTTTCTGTACTCAATTACCTTGACAAAATCCATTTCAAACGTTATCGCTTAATCCAGCACATATAATTGCTAATTTTGTAATACAAGCAATTACTATTCAGGTGTAATTTTAGATGAAATCTCGATATTATGAATACAACATCGAAACCAAGGCTGGAAAGAATAGAACCTGGATTTGGGAGTTCATTTTCATATAGAACACATAATAAATTCCAGGTTGGTTCGAAAAATACCTTTTGGCACTATCATCCGGAGGTCGAACTGGTTTACGTGAATGGCGGCTGCGGAAAGCGGCAGATAGGAAGTCATATATCTTATTACAGGAATGGAGATCTTATATTAATTGGATCGCTTCTCCCCCATTGTGCGTTTACCGATGGACTCACCAATCATCATTGTGAAACAGTGATACAGTTTAGAAATGATTTTCTTGGCAATGAATTTTTGGAAGCGCCTGAAATGTCACGAATCCAGAACCTGCTCGAGAGAGCAAAAAAAGGAATTGTTTTTCATGGTGACACTAAGCGTCATATAGGAGCTACTATTGAATCCTTACGAGAGCTCAATCCTTTCCAGAAATTACTCGGACTACTGGAAGTTTTAAATTCTCTTGAAAAAACTGATGATTATACGATTTTAAATGCTGAAGGTTTTTTGCTGGAAACTAACTTACAGGATAATGACAGGATCAATATCATTTTTAATTTTGTAAAAGAGCACTTCCAGAGACCAATTAGCTTAAAGGAGATCAGCGATAAGGTTAGTATGACCAACCCGGCATTCTGCAGATATTTTAAAAGAATTACCGGAAAAACTTTTACTCAGTTTGTGAACGAGTACAGACTTGCACATTCAGCTAAACTATTACACGAAAGACAGATTAGCATAACCGATGTTTGCTTTGAAAGTGGTTTTAATAATTTTAGTCATTTCAACAAACAATTCAAGGCATTTACAGGGAGGTCACCTTCAGTCTATAGAAGTGAATTAAAATTTAGCGTAACATAAAAAAACCCGCCATTCGGCGGGTTTGTATTTTATAAATTGATCTTTAATCGTGATGCATAAAACTTTGTTTCTGAAGTAATATTTCTTCAGATTCAACATGCTCATCATCTGGAACACAACAATCTACTGGACAAACTGCCGCACATTGTGGTTCTTCGTGAAAACCTTTACATTCGGTACATTTATCTGGTACTATATAGTAAATCTCGTCGCTTATTGGTTCCTGAGCTTCATTAGCGTTGGCCTCTTTCCCTCCGGGAAGTACCACATCACCTTCTAGATCGGTTCCATCTGCATATCTCCAGTCATCTGCACCTTCGTAAATTGCCGTGTTAGGACACTCTGGTTCACATGCACCGCAGTTTATACATTCATCGGTTATTACAATTGCCATAGCTCTGTTTTTATTGGTAAATTTAAGTACTGAGCGAAAAAAGACCTGAGCTTTTAGAGAAAATTATGGTTAATAGCTTCGGAAACTTTAATTTCGCTTCACAAATTTAAGATAGGCCACCCTCATAACCAAATATGAACATGACAATCGAAGAGCATACTTCAAACCTTGTTGCATTAGGAAAATTTTTAGGTCAGTTTCAGATCGATGGAATTCGAAAACATCCGGATTTTCCAGAATTAGATGAGCTTACTAACGAAATGCATGAGAAGATCGATGCTTCCATTCATCGTAACGGATGGTTTACCCGGGAAAATATTGTATTCTCACTTCAGCAGTGGAGTGAAGCCTTAAAATTCGATAATATTAAAAAATGGATAGGTCGCTATGATCTTTCCAATTCTGGTGGAAAAAAAATTGGGATTGTCATGGCTGGAAATATTCCTCTGGTTGGTTTCCATGATTTTATTTCCACGATCATCTGTGATCATAATATTCAAATAAAGCAATCCTCCAGTGATGAGCTGTTACTACCTCTTATCGCTCGATTCCTTATCGAGCAGAATTCAGAATATAAGAACCGTATAGAATTCACCAAAGGGAAACTAGAGAACTTTGATGCAGTGATCGCCACCGGGAGCGATAATACTGCAAGATATTTTGAATATTATTTCAAAGGAAAACCAAGCATTGTTCGCAAAAACAGAAATTCTATAGCTATCCTTACTGGTAATGAGTCTAAAGAGGAACTCGAGGCTTTAAGTAAAGACATCTTTCTTTATTATGGTTTGGGATGTCGTAACGTATCTAAATTATATGTTCCTGAAGGATATGATTTTGACCAGTTCTTCAAGGCAATGTATTCCTGGAATCCTATTATCAACGAAAATAAATATGCCAATAACTATGATTACAACAAGGCAGTATATTTAATGAGTGAATATAAGATCCTTGATAATGGTTTTCTAATGCTGAAAGAGGATGAAAGTTTTGGTTCTCCTATTGCAACAGTCTTTTACCAAACCTACAAGGATGAGGATAACCTGAAAGAAGTTCTAGAATCCAATTCCGAAAAATTGCAGTGTGTAGTCAGGAAAGATCCTAAGTCTAATGAAGTTCCATTTGGTAAAACACAACAACCAGAACTTTGGGATTATGCAGATAATATTGATACTATAGAATTCCTAAGTAAACTTTAATCTTATCATTTCGATAACAGCAAAGACCTTCGAAATTTGGCATCTTTGTGAATACACACTAATAATACACATCCATGAAAAAGCATAATTTCAGCGCAGGTCCATGCATATTACCACAGGAAGTATTCCAGGAAGCTTCTCAGGCGATTCTGGATTTTAATAACTCAGGTCTTTCGATATTAGAAATTTCTCATCGTAGTGCAGATTTTGTATCGGTAATGGAAGAAGCCCAGAATCTGGCTCTTGAACTTCTGGGTTTACAGGATAAAGGTTATAAAGCACTATTTCTCCAGGGAGGCGCGAGTATGCAATTTTTAATGACCGCTTATAATTTACTGAATAACAAGGCGGCCTATCTAAACACAGGTACATGGTCATCTAAAGCGATCAAGGAAGCTAAATTATTTGGTGAGGTGATCGAAGTAGCATCCTCAAAGGACAAGAACTTTAATTATATTCCGAAGAATTATTCAATTCCAGAAGATGCAAATTATTTTCACTGCACCAGTAACAATACGATTTTTGGAACACAGATGAAGGAATTTCCAAAAACTGATGTTCCCAGCGTCTGTGATATGAGTAGTGATATATTTTCAAGACAACTTAATTTTGAAGATTTTGACCTTATTTATGCCGGAGCCCAGAAAAATATGGGACCAGCCGGAACTGTTCTTGTCGTTGTAAAAGAAAGCATTTTAGGCAAAGTTGACCGTAAGATCCCAAGCATGTTGGATTATCAGGTACATATCTCCAAGGATAGTATGTTCAATACACCTCCTGTTTATGCAGTATATGTTTCTATGCTTACCATGCGATGGATCAAAAAGAACGGTGGTATCGCTGCTATGGAGAAAAGAAATGCAGAGAAAGCAGCTCTTTTATATAACGAAATTGATCGTAATTCTTTATTCGAAGGTTTCGCCGCTAAAGAAGACAGGTCACCTATGAACCCTACCTTTAACCTTAAAGATGAGGCTCATAAAGATCAATTCGATAAAATGTGGAAAGATGCTGGTGTGAATGGTCTTAGCGGACATAGAAGTGTTGGCGGATACAGAGCATCCATGTACAATGCATTATCAATAGAAAGTGTGCAGGTAGTAGTAGATCTCATGCAGAAATTAGTGAAAGAAATAAACTAATCCAGACATAAATTAGAATGAAAGTATTAGCAAATGACGGATTATCTCAAAGTGGTGTACAACTATTAAAGGATGCCGGCTTTGAAGTTATCATTAAAAAAGTTGCCCAGGATCAACTGGAGGATTACTTAAAAAGTAATGGAATTAGCGTTCTTCTTGTACGCAGTGCAACAGAGGTTCGCAAGAATATTATAGATAATTGTATACATCTAAAGGTTATTGGACGCGGTGGTGTTGGCATGGATAATATCGATGTGGAATACGCGCTTAGTAAAGGTATCTCTGTGATAAATACACCGGAAGCTTCTTCAGCTTCTGTGGCAGAGCTTGTTTTTGCTCACCTTTTTGGAGGTGCCAGAAAATTGCATGATTCCAATAGAAATATGCCTTTGGAAGGAGATTCAAGATTTAAGGATCTTAAAAAATCTTATGCTGGTGGATCTGAATTGCGTGGCAAAACACTTGGAATTATAGGTCTGGGAAGAATTGGTCGTGAAGTAGCTAAAATTGCTTTGGGAGTTGGAATGCGTGTGGTTGCCAGCGATAAGGAAGTGGGAGAAACCGAGATCACACTGGAGTTCTACAATGACCAGAAGGTTACAATTCCTATCAAGACTGAACCCGTAGAGCAACTAATAGAGCATGCAGATTTTATAAGTTTACATGTTCCCGCACAGTCTAAGCCAATTATTGGTAAAGCTGAATTTGATAAGATGAAAAATGGTGTGGGAATTATTAACACCGCTCGTGGTGGGATTCTAGATGAAGAAGCGCTCCTGGTAGCGATCGAAGAAGAAAAAGTTTCTTTTGCTGCTTTAGATACTTTTGAGAACGAACCTTCACCAGCCATAAAATTATTGATGAACGAAAGTATTTCTCTAAGTCCGCATATTGGTGCTGCTACTAGTGAAGCTCAGGAAAGAATTGGAGAAGAATTGGCACATCAAATTATCAATATCTTTAAAAAATAAAAGTCAATGGCAAACATTCTGGACCTTTTCAAAATTTCATCGGGTAAGGAGCTCATCCAAAACACTCGTAAGGAACTTAACCTGGACGAAGACTTGGTTCTGCAAATTTTTGCATCCCTATTGCCATGGAGTATTTCAAAAGTCGATCATTCTACTTCCAGCAAATCGGATGCAAAATTTAGTGATTTGAAGTTTGCAGATTTATTGTCGGAAAGTTCTATTATCTCTGCGGAAGATAAAAAGCTAATCAACTCATTCCTGGAAAATGCATTTAAGATAGAGGCTAATAATTCAGTAAAATTCACAATCATTGCTGAAAACATTACAGTTTCAATCATTTCTGAAATCCAATCCATAAACGGCAAATTGGAGCTAACTGAAATTAAAAGAACTTTATTAGGTGCTTCTAAAAAAGCTTCAGAAGAATTTGTAAAAGTAATTACGAGCGGAGCAAATGATTCCGCAGATCTTATCAAACCTGCAGGAAGAATTGCTCTGGAGGATAAAGACTCTTCCGAAGATAGCATTTTAGGAGGATTTACAGGAGGGAAATAGGGAACACTTATTGCTGCTAATTAAATTGTTATGAAGAATCTAATTTACATTTGCCTACTGGCCTTATTTGTTTACAGTTGTGGCTCCGGGAGATCCAGAGATCTCAAGGGTAAGGATGCAACTAATGATACTGTTCGTATAGCTAATGATAGTCTCGAATATGAAATTATTATCATTGAACCCGGATTCAATCTGTTCATCAATTCATATGCTCGACCTAGAGGATATCATACGCAGTCTTATCTGGAAAATAAAAACCAGTTCCTGGTAACTGAATACAATACGAGGGTTATGCAGCCACAAACCTACGATCCCAATTTATATATCAATCAAATAAACTACGATTCCAATACAGATTATGGGTATGAGGTAAATTATTTGCTGTACAATTATTTTGTTTTTTTCAGCAGGCATTACAACCAACGATTTAGTGTTCCTACACGAATTTGATTTTTTAAGCAAAATCGTATATTTGCCGTATGAAAAAACTGAAGGCTAGATGGGGAATTGATGATAACTGGCAGCTCTTCGTTATATTGCTGGTATTTGCCATTACGGGCTCTTCCTCTGCGAAAATTGCCGGTCCGCTCTGTGAATTTCTTGGAATCACTTCTGAAACTACACACTGGAGCATTTACTGGACACTTCGAATTTTGTTGATCTTTCCAATATACCAGGTTTTACTGGTAAGTTTTGGTTGGATATTTGGTCAGTTTCAATTTTTCTGGGCTTTCGAAAAGAAAATGTTGAGCAGGCTGGGTCTTGCTAAAATTTTCAATGCTTAATATGACTTTACTGAAGAACATACTCTTACTTTTTACGGCGGTACTCATACTGCTTCCTACTGGAGTGAGTTTTTCCCATATTTTTGCAGATCATGGACATAAATTATGTGATAATTATGCAGATGAGCATTATCATGATAAATCTTTGGATTGTGAACTTCATAAGTTTCAAAAAAATCCAATAATATCACTGGACTTCCAGAGTTTTCAATTTGCTGAGGTTTTCTATACCTCTACTCTCACCTACGATTATTATCGATTTTTAAATGATTACGAACCATTGTGCTATGAGCTACGTGGTCCGCCTGCTTTATCTATTACAGGATAATTCAATAATAATCATTTAAAATATTTCAATGCGTAACACAATGTTATTGACGCTGCTATTGGCAGTGCAGTCTATTATATATGGACAAAATTCCCTGAGCGGAAAAATCACCGATCAGGATACTCAAGAACCAGTTCTTAGTGCAAACATCTATTTCCCTGCTCTTGAAAGAGGGACGATGACAGATCTTGATGGTAATTTTAAAATATCAGATCTGCCAAGCGGTAATTTTAAAATGGTGATATCCTCAATAGGATACGCCAGTTATACACAAGATGTGGTTCTACCTTCTCAGGATATTACCATTACATTAAAACCTTCAGCCATAGAGATGGAGGAGGTTATAGTATCTACTCCTTTTCACCAATTACAAAGCGATAATGTAATGAAGGTGGAACGCGAAAGTGTTTCTGAACTTTCTAAAAATGGAGCTGTAAACCTATCCGAAGGAATTACTCAAATATCAGGAGTTGAAAATCTAACGACTGGATTGGGTATTGGAAAACCAGTAATTAGAGGACTTAGTTCCAATCGTGTGCTTGTTTATACTCAGGGAGTTCGTTTAGAGAATCAGCAATATGGCGATGAGCATGGCCTGGGAATTAGTTCAAAAGGAATTGCTAGCGTGGAAGTGATAAAAGGCCCTGCCTCTTTACTCTACGGAAGTGATGCGATTGGTGGAGTTTTATATTTGAATCCTGAAAGATATGCAAATGAAAACAGCACCAAAGCCAGCCTAGAGTCAGATTATTTTACAAATACTCTAGGGTATCAAACCAGTTTAATGGCTTCTACTGCTGGTGATCGATTAAAGTTTATTGCCCGCGGAAGTTATGCGGCTAATAGTGATTATGAAACAGGAGATGGAGAAAGAGTTACCAATACTCGTTTCAATGAGAAGGATATTAAAGCTGGAATTGGTTTCCAGAACAGTGTTTATAAAGGAGATCTACGTTATAACTTTAATAATTCTAAAATTGGTATTCCGGAAGAATTGGGTGTTCAATCTACTAACAAAGAACCACTTCTACCCTACCAGAATATTGACAACCATATTCTGAGTCTTGATAACAAGTTCTATCTGAATAATTCCAGTATTGACCTTAAAATTGGTTACCAGTACAACGATCGCCAGGAATTTGAAGACCATCATCATCATGACGATCATGAAGGTGAAGAGCATGAAGGCGAAGAGCATGAACATGAGGAACATGAAGGCGAAGAGCATGAACATGAGGAACATGAAGGTGATGAACCAGCTTTAGAAATGCATTTGGAAACTTTGAACTATAATCTAAAATACAATTTCCCTAAGTTCGATAACCTTGACGTTATTGCTGGAGTACAGGGAATGTGGCAAAGCAACGAGAATTTTGGTGAGGAAATTCTAATACCTGATGCGACAACTACTGACTTTGGTGTATTCGCCACTGCTCATTATCACTTACCACGAATTGACTTTCAAGGAGGAATTCGATATGATAATAGGTCTATTGAAACAGAATCCTATATCGCAGAGGACGGAGATATATTAGATGAAGTAGATCGACAGTTCAATAGCTTTAATGGAGCTCTAGGAGCAAAATTTGATATTACCGATAATCTTACCACCAGGTTAAATCTTGCCAGTGGATTCAGGGCGCCTAATTTATCTGAACTAACCTCTAATGGTTCTCATAATGGTGCTAACAGATATGAGATTGGTAATCCTGATCTTGATAATGAACAGAACTTCCAGATCGACCTCGCCCTTGAGTGGAGAAATCAACATTTCGAAGCTTTTGTTAATGGGTTTTCGAATAATGTAAGTGACTATATATTTATAAGTCCGTCGGGAGAAATTATAGATGATGAGAACGTATTTCGTTATCAGCAAGATGATGCCAAATTGTATGGTGGTGAAATAGGTATCCACCTTCACCCGCATCCACTAGACTGGCTTCACCTGGAAAGTAGCTTTGAAACAGTTACTGGGAAACTGGATAATGATGATTACCTTCCATTAATTCCAGCTAATTCACTCACTAACACCTTTAGAGTTGAGTTTGAAAAAGGTAAGTTATTATCGGGTTCGTATAGCTTTATAACACTAAAGAATGTGTTTGATCAGGAAAATCCTGGCAGTTTTGAAACCCGAACTGGTGGTTATAGCCTGGTGAATCTTGGTGCTGGAACTGAGCTTAGAACGAACAGCGCATTATTCGAATTGCGACTTAGTGTAAACAATCTATTTGATAAGGATTATTTCTCACACCTGTCCCGTTTAAAGAATGATGGCATTTCGAATGTTGGGAGAAACATAATGCTTTCAGCTAATATTCATATCTAATTAAAAAGGGCTACTGAAATCAGTAGCCCTTTTTAATTTTTATCTGGTAAAATCTAGTAGCTCTCTACTTCGATCACCTGTGGTTGCATCATAGGTTCCTTCTTCCAGACATAAGTATAAAGATACATTAGTGTAAACGTCGGAATTATATCAGTTCCCGGAAGAATCTCTTCAATGAACACGAGTACGGAGGCTAATTTACCTTTTCTCCCCGGATACATATCTCTCATCTTTTTAGCAGCATATGGCGCCCAGAGTAAATCAAGAAATGGACCTACAAATGGAATTGCAACAGTTGCCATTCCTACAAGGTCATATACCAGACCCTTTGCAAATAATTTATTTTTAAATAGCTTCATGTTTTTTGGTTTTGACTACATAGAAGCAAATAAAGTGCCAAATCTATTTAAGGTCTGAGCTTATAAGCTTAAGGAACTCATTCCTGGTTTCAATTTCTTTGAACTGTCCACGGAAACCCGAGGTGGTTGTTGCACTATTCTGCTTCTGCACTCCGCGCATCATCATGCACATATGGACGGCTTCGATCACCACAGCTACTCCCTGAGGTTGCAATGTCTTGTTCAAACATTCCAGAATATCATGGGTTAGTCTTTCCTGTACCTGTAATCTTCTAGCAAAAACATCCACGACTCTAGGAAGCTTACTCAATCCTACTATTTTTCCATTAGGAATATATGCTATATGAGCTTTTCCGAAGAATGGCAGCATATGATGTTCACAAAGAGAATACAGCTCTATATCCTTCACCACGACCATTTCATCATAATCTTCTGAGAACATCGCTTTTTTCAGGATCCTTTCCGCATCCATTTCATATCCCTGAGTTAAAAATTGCATTGCTTTTGCAGCTCTTTCAGGAGTTTTTACGATTCCTTCACGTTCAGGGTTTTCCCCTACGCCCACTATGATATCCTCGAAACTCTGTTTCATTTTACCAGTAACCTCCTGGTTGTATTCTTCAAAAAATTTATATGCCATGATCGTTAGTTTGCTTCAGCTTATCTGAAAAATACTTTTTCAGTTTTGTTATTTTCGGGTCAATTATAAACTGGCAATATGGTTGTTGCCTGTGTTGATTGTAAAAATCCTGATGTTCCTGTTCTGCAACATAAAAAGCGGAAGCTTCAGTTACTTCGGTAACGATAGGATCATCAAACGCGTTTTCTTCTTCAATTACCTCTATGGTTTTTCTCGCTATCTTCTCCTGCTCTTCATCATGAAAGAAAATCGCACTTCTATATTGGGTTCCCACATCATTCTGTTGCCTGTTGAGCGTAGTTGGATCATGAGTTGCAAAAAACACCAATAGTAATTCGTTGTATGCAATCTTATCTGGATCGTATGTAATCTGTATTGCTTCAGCATGACCAGTGCGACCTGTAATGATCTCTCTATAGGCGGGATTCTTGATCACACCACCTGTAAAACCTGATACCACTTTTTCTACTCCATTCAATCTCTGAAAAACAGCCTCTGTACACCAGAAACATCCACCGGCAAGGGTCGCTTTCTTCAAATTATCTTCATTCATAACCTGCAATATAATTTTTGTTTATCAAATTTAAGGTCTAATTAAACAAGAAATGCCTCGTTTAACGGGAATTTAATGAAAAACTTTGCCGATAAAGATTTAGCATATACTTTTACGTAAATATCAATATTGAACATTCATCAATAAATGTCGAAAAATTACTGGCTGCTTTTCATTATTATCATCAATTGCAGCATTTTATCCTCACAAAATTTAGAAACCAGGAAAAATTACGAAGCGACTCGTATACAGGAAGCTCCAAAGATCGATGGACTAGCTTCAGAAGATGTATGGAAGAAAGCAACTCTTGCTGAAAATTTTGTAATGGTTGAACCTGGAGATGGTACTCCAATTCCCGAATCTCACGCTACAGAAGTCAAGATCCTATATGATGATCTTGCGATCTATATCGCTGCGACCATGAAGGAAAAAGATCCTGATAAAACAATCAGGCAATTTACTCAGCGGGATAATCTTCAGCAATCTGAATATTTTTTGATGGACATCAACACTTATGATGACGGTGAAAACCAGACCAGGTTCATCGTTACTTCCGCCGGAACACAGGCTGATGCCCGAATCACTGGATCTCAGGAAGATTATGGTTACAATGTGGTATGGGAGTCAGCAGTTTCTCAGGATGAAAATGGTTGGTATTTGGAGATGAAGATCCCCTATTCAGCATTGAGATTTCCGGAAACTGAAAAACAAAGATGGGGCCTGCAATTTTCACGTGAGATCACGCATAGAAATGAGACCTATGTCTGGAACTATATAAATAAGTCGGTAGGACAAATGGCACAGTACACAGGTTTGCTTACTGGAATCAATAACATTGAGCCACCTGTTCGCCTGAGTTTATACCCTTATATACAATCTGCTTTTGATTCTTTTGACGGCAGTGATGATTTTAGTTTCAATGCTGGGATGGATCTAAAATATGGTATTAATGATTCCTTTACTTTAGATATGACCTTAGTACCAGACTTCGGACAGACAGCTTATGACGAAGTAGAATTGAATCTGGGTCCTTTTGAACAGATCTTTGGTGAGAACCGTGCTTTCTTTACTGAAGGAACTGAGCTTTTTAATAAAGGAAATTTATTTTATTCCAGAAGAGTTGGGAGTACTCCTATTGGTTTTAACGCTGCTCAAACCAACAGACTTGATAGTGAGGAAATTCTTGAAAACCCAAGCAGAACAGATCTTATTAATGCACTGAAGGTTTCCGGAAGAACAGACCGCGGTTTAGGAATCGGAGTCTTTAATGCTATTACCAGCGAAGCAAAAGCAGTTTATCGTGACACTATAACTGGAAATACTAGATCTAAGATCACCGAGCCTCTTGCCAATTATAATATTGTAGTTTTGGATCAAAGGTTTAATAAAAACTCTTCAATAACACTAATTAATACAAATGTTACACGAGATGGCAACTTCAGAGATGGAAATGTAACAGGCTTTCTGTTTGATATTTACAACAAGGCGAACAGTTTTAATGTTGAAGGCCAGGCAAAGATGAGTAACGTTAATCTTCCTGGCCAGAATCTTACTGGTTTTGCCTCCTATTTCGCAGCACGTCGTACGAAAGGAAACTTCAGGTATAGAATTGCTCACGAGTTCGCGAACGAGACTTTCGACATTAACGACCTTGGCATCAACTTTACGAACAATTATAACAACATCTTCTGGGGCACCTCCTACCAGATCTTTGAACCACAGGGTAATTTCAATAATTTTCAAATTAGTCTGTACGGCCAGCACCGTAGAAGATATAAACCAGACAAGACCATTAATACAGGGATGGGCGGAGATTTTTTTGCGATGACCCGCGAACGTTTTGCGTTTGGAGGGGCCCTGGATTTTAATTCTAAGTTTAGAGATTATTTTGAAACCAGGGCAGTTGATACATATGTTACCTACAAACCTTTTGCAAGTTCCAGATTTTTTATATCCTCAGATTACCGGAAGAAATTTGCAATTGACTCCAGGATCTATGTGGAAGAATATTTTGATACAGATTATGCTTATTACGGTTTAAGCATTGAACCAAGATTCAGATTTAGTGACAGGTTTAATATGGTTTATGAGTTTGATTATGGATTGCAAAAAGAGCGACCTAGTTTCGTAAACAAAGTAAATGACAATATCATCTTCGGAATAAGAGATCAGAAAACCTTGGAAAATTCAGTAAGAGCGAATTACAATTTTAATACAAAACAAGGTTTGAGTTTAAGCGCGAGACAATTCTGGTCCACGGCAAGTTTTGGTGATAACTCTTATCTTAAATTGATCGCAGATGGTGAACTTGAAGCTACAAATTATGACACCAATACTTTAAGAGATCCAGACGCTAACTTTAATATCTGGAATCTAGATCTAAGCTACCGCTGGCAGTTTGCGCCCGGTAGTGAAGCCGTGCTCCTGTATCGAAATTCGATCTTTAATGAAGATAAACTGAGTGAACTCAATTATTCAGATAGCCTGGACAATTTATTTTCAAAACCTGCCCGGCACAATTTAAGCCTCAGGGTCGTTTATTTTATAGATTATAATAACCTCCGAAACATATTCCGCAGTTAACTTGGGGAATGCCTGCAATTTGGCTAATTTCGGAATGTCTATTTCGCATTCATGATAATCGCAAAGAACATACATAAATATTACGGGGATCTGCACGTATTGAAGTCGGTAGACCTGCATATCAAGAAGAAAGAAATCGTTTCGATCGTTGGAGCTTCAGGTGCGGGAAAAACCACATTGTTGCAAATCCTGGGTACTCTGGACAAACCGGGAAAGGATAAAAATTCAGAACTTCTTATTAATGGAACTGATATCTACGGACTCAAATCCAGAGAACTTTCTAAATTCCGAAACAAATATATAGGATTTATCTTTCAGTTTCACCAGTTACTTCCAGAATTTACGGCATTAGAAAATATATGTATCCCAGCATTTATTCATAAAACTCCGAAAAAAGAGGCTGAAGATCGCGCTATGGAATTACTTGAATTTCTTGGTCTTAAAAATAGGGCTTCACATAAACCTGGAGAATTGAGTGGTGGAGAACAGCAGAGAATCGCGGTAGCCAGAAGTCTTATTAATAACCCTGCAGTCATTTTTGCTGATGAACCATCAGGAAACCTGGATTCAGAATCTGCGGAAAATCTTCACCAGTTATTTTTCAGACTCAGAGATGAATTTGATCAAACTTTTGTGATCGTTACACATAATGAAGAACTGGCGAATATGGCAGATAGAAAACTTACGATGGTAGATGGTAAAATTGCTCCTGAAATAAAAAACAGTATTTGAAGAAGGCAGAGTTAAAAGAATTTCTTGATTTTAAAACGGCTCAGTACAACACACCTGCATTTATTGCTGAGGATCCGGTAAGTATTCCGCATTTATTTCAGAAGAAGGAAGATATTGAGATATCGGGTTTTCTGGCAGCAACCATTGCCTGGGGAAACCGCAAAAGCATTTTAAAAAATGCCAATCAGATGATGGAGTTAATGGATCATGCTCCCTATGATTTTATTTTAAATCATTCAGATAAAGACCTTGATAAATTTGAAGGTTTTGTTCATCGCACTTTTAATGAGAATGATCTAAAGTATTTTCTAAAAGCACTTCGGAATATTTATCTTCAGCACGGCGGATTAGAGCATATTTTTGTCAAATATCAGACTGAAACCCATCTTCAGAATGCCATCCATGAACTAAAAAAGATCTTTTTCGAATTAGCTCACCAGGTAAGAACCGAGAAGCATGTAAGTGATCCGCTGAAAAATTCAGCAGCAAAAAGAATCAATATGTATTTGCGCTGGATGATCAGGAAAGATGAGCATGGCGTGGATTTTGGTATATGGGAAACGATTCCTGCCGCTAAACTTAGCTGTCCTTTAGACGTTCATTCTGGTAACATTGCAAGGAAACTCGGAATTTTACACAGGAAAGCGAATGATGCTAAAGCAGTAACAGAGCTCGACTTGGAATTGAGAAAAATGGATCCTTTGGATCCTGTTAAATATGATTTTGCACTCTTTGGTCTGGGTGTTTATGAAAAAGATCAGTTTTAGTATTTTTAACTTCAGTATTTTTATCTTTATTTGAACCTTAAAAACAGGATGCTTTTATGATAACTCCGGAAAAGCCAATTAATGAACTTCAAAGACTTGAGTCTCTGAGAGAACTCAATATCATGGATACTCTTCCGGAAGAAGCCTATGATAATATCACCAGGCTGGCCAGTTATATTTGTAAGACACCAATCGCAGTAGTTAATATGATCGATGCCGATCGTAATTTTTTCAAATCCAGTTATGGAACAGATTTAAAAGGTTCCTCTCGAGATGTTTCATTCTGCGGTCATACCATTACAGATCCTGAGAATCTACTGGAAGTTCCAAACGCGTCCAAGGATAATCGTTTTTTTGATAACCCGTTCGTTACTGCAGATACTCCTATTAATTATTACGCAGGTATATCACTTCTGGATCCAAAAGGCTATCCTATGGGAACACTTTGTGTTTATGACTCCAAAGAGCATCATCTGGACGAAGAACAGAAAATGGCTTTAAAATCGTTGGGGAAACAGGTAGAGCTTTTACTGGAAACTCGCAGGGCCAACAGTGTACTTGAAAAGATGAAAGAAGAGCTTGATGAAAGCTATAAGGTATTGCAACAGTTTGCGAGTACTGTATCTCATGACCTAAAGATGCCTCTTGCAAATATGATCATCACTGCAGACGTCCTAAAGGCAAAGTATGCTGTAAAATTAGGTGATGAAGGAGCGAAATATATCTCTTATCTTAAAGATTCCGGGCTAACATTGAGTGAATATATAAACGGTTTGCTTGACCATTATTCCAACGAACACCAAGGTGACAATAGTGTAAAAGAATTCTTTCTGAATGATATGCTGGAGGACATTATAGATCTTCTCCAAATTGCAGATAACTGTGAGATCAATCTTCCCGATAATAATCTATTGATTGATGGCAATGCCTCAGCTATAGGGCAGATCTTTATGAATTTGATCAATAATAGTCTTAAGTACAATGATCGCGAGAAAATAGTGATCGATATTGATTGTACAGAAAATGAGCACTTTTTCAATTTCAAAATTAGTGACAACGGGATAGGTATCGCTCAGGAGCAGCAGTCTAAGATCTTTGATCTTTTTACTACGGTCGCGAAACAGGATCGCAGAGGTAAGAAAGGTCATGGTATCGGACTTTCCACAGTTAAAAAGCTGGTAAACAGTCTTGGAGGTACTATCACGCTTAATTCTGAAGAAAATAAAGGTACTGTATTCGAGTTCAGCGTTTTACGACATAATATCCCGGTTTAAGTTTTTATTCTGAAAAAGTTATTTAAATTTAAATAACTTTAAATCAAGAATGTAAGGGGAAATGCAGAAAAATTCAGGCACTTTTAATGAGAAATTAAGGCGGGCCGCTTTAAAGGAATATCAAATTGTAAATTCAGGACCAGACGAAGATTATGACAATCTTACTTTCCTGGCCACAGTCGCCTGCGAGGTTTCGGTTGCCAAAATAAATATCGTTGATCGGGATCGTATCTGGAACAAATCTGTTCATGGAACCGAAATTAGTGAGATCGAGCGAGAACACTCTTTCTGTGATCTCACGATCAAAAGTAAAACTCCTATTCTCTGTCTTAAGCGCTCAGAAGATCCAGAAATATTTGAATCGGCAACTGGGATGTATGCTACTGAATACAGTTTCTATGCCGGTGTCCCACTATATAATCCTGATGGTCATGCTATAGCGGTATTCTGTATTTTCGATACCTTCGAAAAAGAGCTTAGTTCCATGCAGGAAAAAGCGCTGTTGGCCATATCAAAACAAGCCTTAAAGTTATTTGAATCCAGAAAGCAGAAACAGAAACTTTTTACTGTTCAGAATAAACTGGAAGAAAAGTATAAGGAGTTAGAGAAATTCGCAAGCCTGGTATCGCATGATCTAAAGTCTCCCCTAGCGAATATCATTTCACTAAGTGAATTGCTTAAAGATGAAAACAAGGAGAAATTTGATGAAGAAACGAACCAATACCTGCAGTTTCTGGTAGAAGCCTCTTATTCTCTTCGGAATTATATTGATGGTATTTTAAGCTTTTATCGTAGTGATCATGTCATTAAAAAAGAAGCTTCTAATATAAACTTAGGTAAGCTATTAAAGCCTATCGTAGATCTTTATACGGTTTCCAACAATATTGAGATCAGTTATCCTGAAGATATTGAGTTGACCGCTGTCAACAAAGCAGCACTCACGCAAGTCTTTATGAACCTTATAAGTAATGCGCTTAAGTATAACGATAAGGATATAAGAAAAGTCAGGATCGAATTCACTCCGGAAGAAGAATTTTACTACTTTGAAGTTGTAGATAATGGTAACGGAATTCCTGCGGAAAGATTTGAAAAGATCTTTGAATTATTTGCTACACTGGATACTGCCGACCGTGATGGTAACGTTGGAAGTGGGATTGGACTCGCGACTGTGAAAAAGTTAGTGGAATCCATGCATGGGAAAGTAAGTATTTCTTCTACCGAAGGTGAGGGAAGTAATTTTAAATTTAGCGTTCCCCGACACTAAAACTTCTGCGTGTTTAGCTATATTTGAGAAACAGCTTTGTTTCTATGCAATTTGAACATCCGGAATTACTGTATGCATTGTCTTTGCTTATAATTCCTATTCTGGTTCATCTTTTCAAACTACGCAGATTTCAGAAAGAAGACTTTACCAACGTTAAATTTTTAAAACGTGTCGTTCAGCAAACACGCAAAAGTTCTCAACTAAAGAAGTTTCTGGTTCTTTTCTCAAGATTATCTGTTTTAGGCTTTCTAATACTCGCATTTGCCAAACCCTATTTTCCCGCAGAATCTGAAATCTCCACTAAAAATTTGATCATTTACCTGGATAATTCTTATAGTATGCAACTTAAGAATCAAGGTGACGAACTCCTGGAAATAGCCAGAAACGAAGTTCTTGAAAATCTCGCTGCCTCTTCAGTTTACAGCCTGATCACCAATGATGGTTTGTATACTAAAAAGTCTGGTGAGGAATTAAAAGTTATACTTCAGAAAATCAACTATACCTCCAGACAACTGGATCTGAATAGTGTTTTACTAAAAACCCAGCAGTTGCGAAAAATTGATTCTTCAAATCTTGTCCTTATTTCAGATTTCCAGGAAGCATTTCTTAGCCAAATAGAAATTCCTGAAAACAATATTATCAGTATAAAGCTTAAACCAGAAAACATTCAGAATTTACAGATCGATACTCTTTATTTAACCAATTCAAAGGCTGGAATTCTTGATATCGAAGTTCAACTATCAGGTAATTCACAAAAGGATGGATTAGTTATTTCCATGTATGATGGTGCTCAACTCTTAAGCAGGAAAACCATCGATGCTGATAACAGCGACATAAAAACCACTTTTTCCATCCCATCACAAAACATTTCTAACGGAAGAGTTGTTATAGATGATGAGGGCTTGAAATATGATAATATTATCTACTTCAGTATTTCTGAACAAACCCCAATCAGTGTTCTGGCAATTTCTGAAGGTGATTCAAATTATCTTCAAGGATTATATACAGAACCAGAATTTAATTTAAAAGTAAGCGAAGCGAATGAAGTTGAATATACCGATATTCAACAAGCCAGTTTGATAGTTTTAAATGAATTAAGTGAGTTAAATGCTGCGAATCTGAACAATATAAAACAACGTTCAAACGAAGGATCCAGTGTTCTATTCATTCCAAATTCAAAAAACAGGAATGAATTCATTCGGTTTTCCGGTAAATTTCAATTGGGATTTAAACCTGAATGGATCGAGGGCGAAAAACTCATTACAACTATTAATTTTGGCCATCCACTCTTAGAAAACGTTTTTCAAAAGAAGATTCAAAATTTCGAGTATCCCCGTGTCAATGGTTATTTCAGTAACATCTCCGGTAACAGTATTCTAAGTTTCCAGAACAATGATCCTTTTCTTATATCTAAGTCCAATATCTACATTTTCACAGCTCCATTAAATGAGCAAATATCAAATTTTCAGAATTCGCCGTTAATCGTACCTGTTTTATATCAGATTGGACTGCAAAGTCTCCCTCCTGCTCAACTTTATTACCAGACTTCAGAATTAGAAGAAATATCTATACAGGCAAATATTGAACAGGATCATGTGCTTCATCTTACCATGGATAACCTGGATTTTATTCCACAGCAGCAAAGATTTGCAGACCGGGTTTCCATGAGTGTGGATTCAGAAGAATTGGATGCCGGAAATTATGAAATTAAGAGCCAGGACAAGACTTTAGCAAATTTGAGTTTTAACGAACCTA
Organism: Gramella sp. Hel_I_59; assembly: GCF_006714895.1. Lineage (NCBI taxonomy): Bacteria > Pseudomonadati > Bacteroidota > Flavobacteriia > Flavobacteriales > Flavobacteriaceae > Christiangramia > Gramella sp. Hel_I_59. The sequence goes on from NZ_VFME01000001.1 coordinate 2,011,085, forward strand.
GAAACGAGAGTGAACTCCAATACTTAGATCTGGAAATATTTTCAATCCAGAATCATGAATCTATAGCAGAATACTTTTCCGAAGTAAAAGCAGGAAACGAAAGCAGCTCGCTTTGGAAATGGTTTATTATTTTTGCGATCATATTTCTGGTAATAGAAATGCTATTATTAAAACTTCTGAAATGAAATTACTTCTAAAAGCGGTTACAATTATTGATGAGTCTTCGCCTTTAAACAGGCAAACGACCGATATTTATATCGAGAATGGAGTAATTGCTGAAATTAAGAAAGATATACTAAAAGAAGATGTCAAACATGTAGAGATCGAAGGTTTACATGTTTCCAGAGGTTGGTTTGATAGTAGTGTTTGTTTTGGAGAACCCGGCTATGAAGAAAGGGAAACCATAGAAAACGGACTCGAAGTTGCTGGAAGCTCAGGATTTACAGGCGTTGCACTAAATCCCTATACCAATCCTGTACTTGACCATAGCGGTTCTATTTCTGCCGTAAAATCTAAAAGTTCGGGACACCCAGTAAATCTTTATCCCATTGGTGCACTTACCATTAAAAGTGAAGGTGTAGATCTGGCAGAATTACTGGATATGCAACAATCCGGTGCGATTAGTTTTGGAGATTATAAATCACCTTTAAAAAATCCCAATCTTCTGAAAATTGCCTTGCAGTATGCGCAGAATTTTGACGCTCTAATACAAAGTTATCCGCAGGAAAATCGAATTGCGACTAACGGTATGGTTAACGAGCATGAGAATAGTACTGCCCTGGGCCTTAAAGGGATCCCTAATCTAGCTGAAGAACTTCAGATAACCCGCGATCTTTATATTCTGGAATATACAGGTGGAAAATTACATATTCCTACAATTTCAACGGCAAAGTCGGTTACACTTATAAGAGAGGCCAAGAAAAAAGGTCTGGATGTATCCTGTAGTGTGGCGATTCACAATCTGCTTCTAACAGACAAAATGCTATCGAACTACGATGCTAATACAAAAGTTTTACCTCCTTTGCGAACTCAGGCCGATAATGAGGCACTTGTTCAGGGATTAAAAGACGGTACTATAGATATGGTTACATCAGACCATAATCCAATTGACGTGGAAAATAAAAAAGTTGAATTTGATAATGCTTTGTATGGTAGTATTGGTCTTGAATCGGCTTTCGGCGCCCTGCAAACTATATTTACTACGGAAGAGACCATCAAGTTTCTAACTTCGGGATTAGAACGTTTTAAGTTGGAAACCACGAAACTCGAAGAAGGTAGTCCTGCCAATCTTAGCTTATTCCTTCCAGATGTAAAGTATACTTTTGGAAAAAACGATATTCTATCTACTTCTAAGAATAGCATCTTTCTGGATAGCGAATTAAAGGGAAAAGCTGTTGGAGTAGTGAACAATGCCGGATTAATTTTAAGATCATAACCATGAATACAGAAGGTAACGCAAAGACCAGTGCAATTATCTCTTATATCACTATTGTAGGGACCATTATTGCCTATTTCATGAATATGGAAGAGAAGAATGAATTTGCTAGTTTTCATATAAGACAGGCATTTGGGATCAACATCACCTTTTACCTTATTGGAGCTTTAATGGGATTGTTCGACCAGGTGTTTATTATAGGAGCTTTCTACCTGTTTTTTATAGTGCTTTGGGGCTACGGAATTATTACTGCAATACAGGGTCAAACCAAGGAAGTGCCTATTCTAGGCGCTTTATTTCAAAAATTTTTAAGTACAGTTAAGTAATGCAAGACAATTTTGTTTTAGATCATATTATAAGAAAACCTAAAGTAAGCGTTGAAAATGCGCCTGCACTCATTCTTCTACATGGCTACGGAAGCGATGAAAACGACCTTTTTTCTTTCGCAGAGGAAATGCCAGAGGAGTTATTTATCATTTCTGCTAAAGCGCCTTATCCAATGCAACCATATGGTAATGCTTGGTATGCTATTCACTTTGATAACGAAAACGGAAAGTTTAGTGATGATATTCAGGCTATTAAGTCAAGAGATACGATCACTACTTTTATTGATCAGGTGATCGAAAACTACCCTGTAGATGCTTCAAAGATCAATCTTTTAGGTTTTAGCCAGGGAAGTATCTTGAGTTATGCCGTGGCGTTGACTTACCCGGAAAAGATCGATAATGTGATTGCTCTTAGCGGTTATATCAATAAAGAAATATTCGGGAAGGATTACCTTAAAAATGATCTTAGTCAGCTATCTTTCTACTGCTCACATGGATCTGCAGACCAGGTGATCCCTGTAGACTGGGCGCGCAGAACAAAACCGTTCTTCGAAAATCTCGGTGTAGATTTTACTTATTCTGAATTTCCAGTAGGTCACGGGGTTGCTCCACAGAATTTCTTTGAACTCAGAGAATGGCTTCAAAAAAGACTCTAATATTTAGGATATAGGAATGATTTCTCGGTATTAAAGACCGGAGTTCCGTCTTCCTGAATAGTGTAGGTTAAGAACACTTCACCCCAGTAAGATCCATCGGTAAAGTCGGCAATGATCCATTTGTGGTTAAGCACTTTTATCTTGTTGATTCTCATTGAACCTTCCATACCAGCATGTGGAACCAGAGGATTATCATTTGAAGCGCTGTTCTTCGAAATGATCGCATCTTCGATTTTTGTGATAAGTCCTTCGGTCTCTACTCCGTTATTCTGAAAGTAAGTGATCGCATCTTCATTATCCTGCAAATTGAAGTAATCTTCAGAAGTTGCTACGGACTGCTTATCCTGATTAAATTCTGCTTCTGAAAGCTTATCCTCGAGTTGCTCGATCTTTTCCTGTTTTGAATCCAGAATTCTCTTATCATTTACATAAATAAATATGCAGAATAGTAAAGCGAATATGAATAGATACATTAGAATCTTACTACGCATGCTAAATTTCAATTTTTAAGTTATCATATGCAAGATGGACATTTTCAGGTAGCTCCTCCTCTACTTCTGCGTGAAATCCAAGCATATGGCTAATATGTGTAAAATATGTTCTTTCAGGCTTCACGATTTCTAAAAACTCCAGAGCTTCTTCCAGATTAAAATGTGAATGATGTGGTTCTCTTCTTAAAGCGCTAACTACCAGAACTTTTAAATCCTTCAGTTTTGCGATCTCTTCTTCGGTAATTGTTTTAATATCTGTGAGATATGCAAAATCACCTAATCTGTATCCAAAGACCTGTAATTTATTATGTTTAAAATCTACAGGCATAATACTTAAGCCCTCGAATTGAAACTCCTCATTATGTACTACATTCTCAATAACTGCGGGAGCTCCGGGATATCGATCTTCCGAAGTAAAAATATAATCGAACTTCCTTCTCAAAGAATTTAAAACTCTTTGATGAGCGAAAATAGGAATGTCGCCCTGCCGGAAAAAATATGGTCTTATATCATCCAGACCGGCAGTATGGTCATTGTGTTCATGTGTATAAAAAATAGCATCCAGTTTTTTTACATTATTAGCAAGCATCTGTTGTCTGAAATCTGGCCCACAATCAATTAAAATATTCTTGCCTTTCCAGTTTACCAGTACAGAGACCCGAAGTCTTTTATCACGAGGGTCATCGCTGTAACATACCGGGTGATCCACCCCGATTATTGGTATGCCTTGTGATGTTCCAGTACCTAAGAATGTAACTTCCAAATGCTGTTATTTTTGACACAAAAGTAAATATATTTTTTTGTATGCCTACCGCTTTTAGTACTTTTGAAGTACGCAATTAACAATGCTTACCTAAACAATAAAATATGCCAATTACCATAATGGGCGATAAGGAATTTGAAAATGTTCCTTCTATTAATAGTAAGGCCCTGCGTATCAATCTTAACGAAAATATCTACGGAACTTTTTCTGAAATTGGTGCCGGGCAGGAAACAGTGCGAAACTTCTTTCGTGCTGGAGGTGCATCTGGAACCATCGCTAAGGCAATGAGTGCCTACGATAAGGATTTTAGTGACGCGATCTACGGAGTTGAAGATGACAGGCGATATGTTACTGAAGCGAGGCTGAAGAAAATGTTATCTCACGAAACGCATCTTATTGAAGAGCGTATTTCCAGGGAAAAACATCCGAATAAATTATTCTTTACTTACGCCAATACTGTAGCTACAATAGATTTCGCGAAGAAATATAAAGGTCATGGTTGGGTAGGAATCAGATATCAGGTTGATCCCAAAGAAGAATATAATGAGATACTGCTACATGTAAGATTTCACGAAAATGATGCCCGTCACCAGCAAAACACCTTAGGAATACTAGGTGTTAACCTAATTTACGGCGCTTATTACAAGTATGATAATCCTAAAAAACTACTTCGTTACCTGTATGATCATATAGATAAGGATCAGATCGAGATCGATACGATCAATTTCTCAGGTCCTCGTTTCGAGAATGTAGATAACAGGCTAATGAGCCTTCAGTTGGTCAAGAATGGAATGACCGATGCAGTGATGTTCGGTCCTGATGGAAACAATGTCCTTCCTGCAAAAATACTTTACAAAAAGAATATCCTTGCGCTGCGTGGTAGCTTCAGACCTGTTACCAAGGTAAACATGGATATGTATGAAAGGTCTAAAGAATTATTCTTTAACGAGAGTAAAGTTTCTGAAGAAAATACTGAGATCATTTTCGAGATTACATTATCCAACTTAAGAGCTGAAGGGGAGATCGATGAGCGTGATTTCATGGATCGAGCTGAACTCTTATGTTCACTAGGTCAAACAGTTATGATCTCTAACTTCCAGGAATACTTCAAGGTGGTAGAATACTTCTCCAGATACTCTAAACAACGTATGGGTCTTACCATGGGTGTTCAAAATCTTGTAGATGTATTTGATGAAAAATATTATAGACATCTTAGTGGCGGTATTCTTGAAGCCTTCGGAAAATTATTCTTTAAAGATCTGAAGGTGTATTTATATCCACTGAAAGATGAAGAAACCGGTGAGCTTACTACCAGTGAAAATCTGAAAGTACACCCAAGAATGAAAGAATTATTCAAGTTCTTTAAATATAATGGGCGTGTTGAGGATATCAAGAACTATAATCCAGAAACGCTGAATGTTTATTCTCGAGAAGTACTAAAAATGATCAGCGAAGGGAAAAGTGGATGGGAAGATATGCTTCCTGAACGAACCACAAATATGATCAAGGAGCAAAATCTCTTTCATTACAAAGAGCACAAGGAACAGGCGAAGTCAGAAGTCTAACCTGATTATATATTGTATAAAAAAAGCTGTTCATACGAACAGCTTTTTTTTGCTTTGAATTCCGAAGAAAAATCCATTAGGCGATTCTGGTGATCTTCGCTCCTATCGCTTTTAATCTTTCTTCAATATTTTCGTAACCTCTGTCTATTTGCTCGATATTATGTATCGTTGAAGTTCCTTTTGCTGAAAGTGCAGCGATCAATAACGAGATTCCGGCTCTAATATCTGGAGAGGTCATCGTAGTAGCTTTTAACTGAGACTGGAAGTCATGGCCTATTACCGTGGCTCTATGTGGATCACAAAGAATGATCTTCGCTCCCATATCTATAAGCTTATCTACAAAGAACAACCTGCTTTCAAACATTTTTTGATGTATCAATACACTTCCTCTTGCCTGAGTTGCAATCACAAGGATGATACTCAAAAGATCTGGGGTAAACCCTGGCCATGGAGCATCACTGATGTTCATGATCGAGCCATCAATAAAGCTCTGTACCTCATAACCTTCAGAATGTGCAGGTATAAAAATATCATCGCCTTTTCTTTCAACAGTAATTCCCAGTTTCCTGAAGGTTGTAGGGATGATACCCAACATGTCCCAGTTCACATTCTTTATAGTGATCTCACTTTTTGTCATAGCGGCAAGACCAATCCATGAACCAATTTCGATCATATCCGGAAGAATTGTATGATCACAACCTCCTAGCTTCTTTACACCGTCTATGATAAGCATATTGGAACCTATACCGCTAATGTTAGCACCCATACGGTTCATCATCAGGCATAACTGCTGTAAATATGGTTCGCAGGCTGCATTGTAAATAGTCGTTTTTCCTTTAGCAAGAACTGCAGCCATCACAATGTTGGCAGTTCCGGTTACTGATGCTTCTTCCAGTAACATATAACTTCCGGTTAGACCTTCAGGAGCTTCTACTCCATAAAAACGTTCTTCCTTATTGTATCTGAAATCGGCACCCAGCTTCATAAATCCTTCGAAGTGAGTATCGAGTCTGCGTCGACCAATTTTGTCTCCACCAGGTTTAGGAATAAAACCTTTCCCAAATCTTCCAAGCATAGGTCCAACGATCATTATGGAACCACGAAGTCCTCCTCCATCGATCTTGAACTGTTCACTATTCAGGTATTCCATGTCTAGATCATCACTTTGAAAGGAATAACTTCCTTTACCCAGTTTTTCGATCTTAACACCAAGATTTTTTAGTAAGTTGATTAGTTTGTTAACGTCCAGGATATCTGGAATGTTATTGATAACCACCTTTTCATCGGTTAACAATACTGCACATAAAATTTGCAGCGCCTCGTTTTTTGCTCCTTGAGGTTGTATTTCCCCGCTCAAACGATGACCGCCTTCTATTTGAAATGTTCCCATTAAAGAAAAATATTAGTGGCGTTTACGACCAGGCTTGCGGCCGCCGGTATGTTTTTTGTTTTTCGAGTATTTCTTCTTGTTCGATCCGCTTCCACGAATAAGTTCTGAAGCCTGGGTTAGATCCTCATCTGCATTTTTCAGATTGATCTTTCCACCACTCAATTCTTTCAAATGATTAATGATCACTTCATCATCCACAGAATCACGATTCCAGTTCAGGTAAGATTTTTTCATATGATTGGCGATAGTCATCACCAGGGCATCCTTAAAATCACCTTCTTCCTTATCCTTTGCCGCATCGATCATGCGCTTGATATTGTTTCCGTAGAACCTATACTTAGGATTATTCTCAGGATAATCTAGCATTTCGGGACGTTCTGTAAGCATTTCCCTGGTCGGTTTTGGAAAAGGAGACTCAACATCTAATTTAAAATCACTGATCATAAAAAGCTGATCCCATAATTTATGCTGAAAATCTGGCACATCACGAAGATGCGGATTCATATTACCCATTACAGCAATAATTGAATTAGCAACTTTGTTACGTTCTTTATCATCTTCGATTTCTACAGCATGTTCCACCATTTTTTGCAAATGTCTGCCATATTCAGGAATGATCAGTTTACTCCTTTCAGAGTTATATTCTAAAGCGTTTGTCAAAATTGAGATTTAATTAGGTAATTTAATAGAAGTTTTCTCCTGCGTGCAAAATACTAAATATTCAGTAAGAATGACAAGAAAATAGCGCAATTGTGCGATCATTAGAGAGAAATAACTCCTTCAACTTTATCAGCCACCTCTTTATATTTTTCAATCACATGATCAGGATCTTTCATCCTAACATTAATGGAAACACTGGTATAGGTTCCTTTTTTAGATTGTTTGGTATTGATCACAGCTCCCATATTATCAAAGATATCTTCAACCTGTGTTACCTTCTCCCCTTTTGTAGGAACAATAAATTTGTATAGGTATTCAGCAGGCCACATTGCCGTATCCTGAAGCTGTTTTTTAAGTTTTGCGTAAAATTCATCCGGATTTGTCGAATCACTCATAGTTTTCTCCTTCTTTTATCACAAAGATACAAGGAAAGACAACATTTTTATAATCAAATTCATTTACCGAAATTTGCCGGGTGAAAACTATGAAAATTGTTATTACCGGTGGACCCGGTACTGGAAAGTCTTCCATCATACACGAACTGGAAGCTAAAGGAGAAAACTGTATCCATGAGATCTCCAGGCAGGTAACCCTTGAAGCACAAAGAGATGGTATAGATCAGCTCTTTCTTGAGGAACCCTTACTATTCAGTGAAAAATTACTTGAAGGGAGATTAAATCAGTTTAAAGAAGCTTCCAATTCAACAGCGAATCGCATCTTTCTAGATCGTGGATTGCCCGATGTTGTTGCCTATATGGATTTTTTTGACACTGTTTACCCCGAGATATTCAGTTCGACCTGTGAGGAGCATGCCTATGATAAAGTTTTTATCTTACCACCATGGAAGGAGATCTACAAAAGTGATAATGAGCGCTACGAAACCTATGAAGAAGCGGTAAGAATTTCAGAACATTTATATGACACTTACAGCCGCTTTGGTTACACACCTATCGAAATTCCTAAAGCAAGTGTGGCAGAAAGAACTAAATTTATACTGAACCAACTATAGATCTTTTGCAAACGGAAGCTTTAAAAATTCTAGAAAAATATTGGGGCTTCCAGAAATTCCGGCCTTCGCAGCTGGAAGTGATCGAAGCGATCCTGGATCGTCAGGATACGCTGACCTTATTTCCTACCGGTGGTGGGAAGTCTATCTGCTTTCAGGTACCGGCGATGATAAAAGAAGGAATTTGCGTGGTGGTATCACCACTAATTTCTTTAATGGAGGACCAGGTACAGGCTCTTCAAAAAAGGAATATCAAAGCGATGGCTATTACCGGTGGAATCTCTTATGCCGATCTGGATAGAAACCTTGACAATTGCATCTTCGGAAATTTCAAATTTTTATACCTCTCTCCGGAAAGGCTTCAGCAGGATATAGTAAAAGAACGACTGAAGCAAATGAACGTGAACCTGATCGCTGTAGATGAAGCGCATTGTATCTCTCAATGGGGACATGATTTCAGACCAGCTTATCGTAATATTTCAGAAGTTCGCGAAATTATACCTGAAGTACCTGTGGCAGCATTTACGGCTACAGCAACAAAAATCGTAGTGGAAGATATCTGCGAGCAGCTTCAGTTGAAGAACAGGGCAATATTTAAGAAATCATTTGAAAGAACCAATCTGTTTTACGAGGTTGTCAAAACTGAAGATAAATACTTTCGATTAACGAGGCTACTGGGAAATGATTCTGCCATTGTTTATGTAAGAAGCCGGAATGCCACCAGGGAGATCACCGACTTTCTAAATAAGAATGGGATTACGGCCGCTGCATATCACGGCGGAATGAAAAAGGAGGATAAAACTGCAAAGTTTCGATCGTGGATGAACAACGATACCAGTGTAATGGTTGCTACGACTGCATTCGGAATGGGTATTGACAAACCAGATGTTCGTACCGTTGTGCATATTGATCTACCGGAAAGTCTGGAAAGCTATTTTCAGGAAGCAGGAAGAGCGGGAAGAGATGGAGAGATTTCTAAAGCCGTTATACTGACCAATGCCGGCGACATTCCAGTACTAAAGAACCAATTTATAAACAATCTCGCGTCTGTTGAAGATGTCAAATTTATCTATAGAAAACTGAATGCCTATTTCAGTATAGCATATGGTGAAGGTGAAAATCAGGTATATGATTTTAATTTTGCCAGCTTCTGTAATCAATATCATTTAATTTCAGGTAAAACCTATAATGCATTACAATTATTAGATCGTTGCAGTGTCCTTAGACTGTCACAACAGTTTCAGAAGAAAACTGAAATAATGATAAAAGTAAGCGGGGATCAACTGGAAATTTATCTTGATGACAATCCAAAATATGCGCACCTCCTAAGAACCCTGTTAAGAAACTACGGTGGTGTATTTGATAACCTGGTGAACTTTAATATGTCCTCTGTAGCCGAGAAAGCAGATCTTCAGGAAAATGAATGTTTAAGCCTTTTTGAAGACTTACAGCAACAGGAAATCATAGAGTTCTCGATTGCCAAACATGATGCTTCCATTACCTTTCTGGTCCCCAGGGAAGACGAATCCACCATAAATCCTGTTTCTGGATTCATCACTAAATACAATAAAACAAAAAGGGAAAAGATATCGGCTGTGCTCGATTTTGTTCAGAATGACCAGGTTTGCAAGCAGATACAGTTGCTGAAGTATTTTGGAGAAACCAAGCCTGAAAAATGTGGTAGGTGCTCTGTTTGCAATGCTGAAACTGATATCTTAAGTCGAGATGAAATGAATGAGATATTTCTGGCGCTTCAAAAATTATTAAAATCCAGAGCACTAGACACTAAAGAAATTTCATCTCTATTAAACTATAAAGAATCCTCTATTCTGAAGGTAATACGGTTACTGGTAGAGCGAGGCATTTTGGAAAAAACGATAACTAACAAGTATAAAATATCAATAGATGACTGATCTCAGAATAGTATTTATGGGCACTCCGGAATTTGCCGTGAAAAGCCTTGAAGCAATTCTTGAAGCCGGCTATAATGTTGTAGGAGTGATTACTGCTCCAGATCGACCGGCTGGCAGAGGAAGGAAATTACGAGAAAGTGCCGTTAAGACTTTCGCGGTTTCTAAAGATCTTAAAGTTCTACAACCTACTAATCTAAAATCTGACGAATTTCAACAAGAGTTGAAGCAAATCGATCCAAATGTGCAGGTAGTCGTAGCATTTAGAATGCTGCCTGAATCTGTATGGAACTACCCTGACCTTGGCACTTTCAATTTACATGCGAGCTTACTGCCTCAGTATCGCGGAGCTGCTCCAATCAATTGGGCGATCATGAATGGCGAAAAAGAAACTGGAATATCCACTTTCTTCCTGGATGAGAAAATTGATACCGGCGCTATGATCATGCAGGAATCTGTTGTGATAGGTGAACATGAAAACCTGGAGACCATTCACGATAGATTGATGAACAAAGGATCAGGGCTGGTTGTAAAAACATTAAAAGCTATCTCTGAAGGAACTACCAAGCCAATAGCCCAGAAAGATTCCGCAACGCTTAGAGAAGCGCCCAAATTGGATCGCGAGAACACCAAGATTAATTGGGATAAACCTTTAAATGAAATATACAATCATATACGCGGACTCAATCCCTACCCTTCTGCCTGGTGTCATTTAGATAATGGTGATGCGCAGGAACAGACTGTAAAAATCTACGATGTGATTAGACATAAAGAAGAACATGATCACTTCTACGGAAAAGTCCTAATTAAAGAAAAGCAATTGCTAGTTGCTGCGAATGGTGGATTCATTGAAATTAAACAGATTCAATTGCCTGGAAAACGTAAAATGGAAACTCATTCCCTACTGAATGGCTTCAAATTTTCAGAAAAAGCAAAAATGCGCTGAACCCTTATTAATGCTGAATTGGTTGGATTTTAATAAAAAACAATTATCTTTATTAACAAATCAACCGAGTTATCAACAAATACGGGCTTTTCCCTTGTCATTACTTGCGTGGACGGGAAATCCGTATAAATTTGTAAACCAGTTTAACAGAATGTTTAACCAACAATTAATTTAAAATTCGAATTATGAACAAAACAGATTTAATCGACGCAATGGCTGAGAATGCTGGAATTTCTAAAGCAGCAGCTAAAAAAGCACTAGAATCTTTTCTAGAAAACGTTGAAAAATCTCTTAAAAAAGGAGATAGAGTATCATTAGTAGGATTTGGATCTTGGTCTGTATCTAAAAGAGCTGCTCGTGAAGGAAGAAACCCACAAACCGGAAAAACTATCAAGATCGCTGCTAAAAACGTAGTGAAATTTAAAGCCGGAGCTGATTTACAAAAAGCTGTGAACTAATAATTTGCATTGTAAATATCATAAGCCTTCCCAAGGGAAGGCTTTTTTTATCTAAAAAATTTAGATATGTATTGCATTTTTAACAGAAAAAATATAGTTTAGTTCTAAAGACTGCTACAAATGATTGCGTTGAAACCAACCAAAGGCCATCTTCTCGTTGCAGAACCATCCATAATTGGAGATGTTTCTTTTAATCGCTCGGTGGTTCTACTTGCCGACCATTCCGAAAATGGATCGGTAGGATTCATCCTGAACAAAATCCTTGATTTTACACTTAAAGATCTTATTCCTGAAATCAAAGGGAATTTTGATGTCTATAATGGAGGTCCCGTAGAACAGGATAATCTGTATTTTATACATAAAATTCCAGATCTCATCCCTGATAGTATTGAGATTGCTCATGGAATCTACTGGGGTGGTAATTTTGAGGCTGTGATGGAACTTATCTCTAAAGATCTGATTTCAGATAAGCAGATAAAGTTCTTCCTAGGATATTCTGGATGGGATGCGCAACAACTGGATGACGAGTTAAATTCTCATTCCTGGGTGGTCACCGCGAACGAGGACAACAAGGACCTGCTTGAAAAGCCCTACTCTTCATTCTGGAAGGATAAGATGCTCGAATTAGGCGGAGAATACATGTTATGGTCAAACTCTCCAGAGAACCCTTCTTACAACTAATTAGCCTAATCTCGCTTTCACATTTAACTTACTAAGCAGGTTTTTAGCTACAACTGAGTCGTATTGTTTCTTACGATATTTTGACACTGGCTGAATACCAACCGCAATATTAGTAACGAAGAGTTCATCAGCTTTTTGCAATTCAAAAGGCGAAATTGAAGCTTCTTCTAATTCGTATTCTTCAGTTTTCTTGATGATCTCCAGTAATTGCTTCCGAATAATTCCGTTTAAAACACCATCTGTAAGTGGTGGCGTTTTAATTTTGGAACCTGATACTAGAAATAAATTACCGTTCAGAGCTTCGACTACGCTCTTTTTCTCATTCAGAAGCAAACAGTTGTGATATTCATTCTCTTTAGCATAGATGCTTCCTAAAACGTTTACCGCGCGGTTATTCGACTTAATCGTAGACAACAGTCCGCTACCCACATAATGATCTTTAAATAATTCGATCTCGTAATCCTCAGTATTTAATAGGTAAAACGAGTTCTCCATTTCCACTACCGTCATCACGTAAGCGATCTCTCTGGTCGCAGGCGTATAAAAACCACCTTCTTCGCGATAAACAGCAAATCGTACTCTTGCAGCATTTTCTTTTAGATCATTTTCCTCAACGATACTGAGAATTTCTTTCTCTAAAAACTCTGGTGAGAAGCTGGATGGGATCTCCATTCTCATAATTCGCATGGACGCCATCATTCTGAAATAATGATCTTCCCAGAACATTATTTTTCCATTAATGACTCTAATAGTTTCGAAAACTGAATCTCCATAAGCGAATCCCCTGTTAAGGACTGAAAGATTAGCTTCTGAATCCTGAACTATATTTCCATTTAAATTGATCATAAAAAAACCCCGTTTAAAACGGGGCAAAGGTACTATTATCTTAAGACTTTTCTAGGCAGAACCTAATATCTGTTTTAGATCTGAAACCATATTTTCCCATAGCATTTTTCCTTCATCGATCTCATCCTCTTCGGCAAAATCTGTAATCATTAAGGAAACATCTTTGGTGATATCATCCACTTGTATTCTTAATTCAAAAAAATATGGAGAATCTTCATCTTCAACCCACTTGAACTTAATTCGTTCATCGCTTTTCTTACTCATTAGTTTGGCCTTCTCCTCACTACCTTCCCAGATAAAAGTAAAAAATTCCCCACGGGAATTTACGTTATCTGCATACCACTCGCTTAAACCTGAGGGAGTTGAAATATATTGATACAATAGCGAAGGAGAAGCCTGAATTGGAAACTCCATTTCGTATTTTGTCTTTTCTTCCATTCTAAATTAGTTAGTTTTGGGCAATATAGATATTAATTGGAAGGATTAAAAGAAATCAAAATAAATATTTTAGAAAATAAAGTTTGTGACAATACAAATTGTTTTTATATTTGCACCCGCATTAAGGAAATCATGCGAAGCCTTAAATAGCAAGGCTTCTGAAAGGTTCCACTAAATGTAAAAATGTTAAGGCGAGGTAGCTCAGTTGGTTAGAGCGTCGGATTCATAACCCGGAGGTCCCGAGTTCAAATCTCGGTCTCGCTACAAAAAAAGGGATTTCGTAAATACGAAATCCCTTTTTACTTTTTATCATTTTTTTATTTCCTGATCTACACCAACTTATCCAGTGTGATCGGCAATTCTCTCACACGTTTACCGGTAGCATTGTAGATTGCATTGCAAATTGCAGAAGCAACTCCTACAATACCAATTTCACCCAGACCTTTAGCTCCCAGTGGATTCACAATTTCATCATGTTCCGGTACAAAGATCACTTCAAGATCCTGAATATCTGCCTGTACTGCCACATGGTATTCCGCAAGGTTGGCATTCATAATGCGGCCATTACGGCTATCCATCATTCCTTCTTCCTCAAGAGCCATACTAATTCCCCAGGTGATACCACCCAGAATCTGACTTTCAGCGGTCTTAGGATTGAGTATTTTACCTCCTGCTATCGCACTCACAACCCTTGGAACCGTGATCATTTTAGTATCCTTATCGACATGTACTTCTACCATCACACAGGAGTGTGAGTAGCAGGAATACTTACTGCGATCATCTGCGGGTTGAGAATTAACGCTTGTTTCTACAGAATTCTGACCGGAAGCAGCTAAAATTTCAGAATAACTAAGTCTGGTAGATTTTACGCTCAGATGTCTATTACTGAACTCTGCCTCTTCGAACATCGCACCCTTCAACTCTTCTGGAAAACTCTGTTGAGCGTATCCAAATATTTTCTTCTGAAGCGCATGACACACAAGTTTTACTGCTGAACCTACTGAAGATGCAGTCCAGGATCCCCCTTCAATTGGAGCCTTCGGCAAACTAGAATCTCCAAGCTGGAATTCTACATCTTCCAATGGAATGCCAACAATTTCTGCAGCTATCTGGGACATGATCGTATACGTTCCCGTACCAATATCTGCAGTTCCACTACTAACTGTTAGTTTCCCTTCCGAAGTTAATATTGCTTTTGCTGAAGATTCCTGCTGTAAAGCTTCCCAAACTCCGGTGGCCATTCCATAACCAACAAGATTATTACCATCCTGCATGCTTCCAGGCTTTGCATTTCTTTTATCCCAGCCAAAACTTTCAGATGCTTTGAGAAAAGCAGCTCTTAATTCCTTACTTGAATAAGGCTTATCTTCATTTTGATCAATATCAGCATAATTTATTAAACGGAACTCCAGTGGATCTACCCCAGCTTCAATTGCAAGTTCATCAATAGCGCATTCCAGCGCATACATTCCAGTAGCTCCTCCGGGTGCTCGCATATCCATAGGCGTATAGACATCCAAAGGCACCAATTGATAATCAAGTTTCACATTATCACACTGGTACATCATTCCAGACCAATCGACAACTGTCTCGTTGAACATTTCAAACCTTGAAGTTTCTCCAAATGCCTCATGATTTATTGATTTCAGTTTACCCGATTCATCAGATGATAATTTTAATCGCTGTAAACAGGCAGGCCTGTGTCCAAAACTGAACATCTGAGTTCTGGTCATTACAACCTTCACTGGCAAATTGAGGACTTTTGAGGCCATCGCCGCACAGAATAGTTGATATTGTGGTCTTAAACCAGACCCGAATCCGCCACCTACAAAAGGAGATAAAACCCTGACCTTTTCTTTTTCCAGATTGAAGATCCCAGAAATATATTGCTGACTGCTTCCAACTCCCTGTATTTTATCATAAATGGTAAAGCCCTGCTCCTCTTCATTCCAGATCGCTACGGTCGCAAAAGTTTCCATAGGATTTTGATAATGGCGTGGCAAATAATATTCAACATCTACCTTATGTTTCGAAGAATCGTAAGCTTCGGCAGCATCACCTCTAGGCTCTGGTGGTTCAGGAACATCCTCTCTGGTTGCATTCTGAAGATTTGTTTTGAGGTCCACCTCACAACCCTCTTCTTTTTCATAATCAATTTTAACCAGTCCGGCGGCATATGCGGCAGTCTCAAAAGTATCTGCAACGATTAGCGCGACCGGTTGCCCGTTATACAGAATGTCTTCATTATAGAATGGTCTGAATGGATTACCAGGAGGAGCCAGAGGATCTGTATAATCTGAATTTATCTTAACTTCTTCCGGGATATTTTCATGGGTAAATACCTGTCGAACTCCTGGTACTTTCAAAGCTTCTTTATCATTAATAGCAACAATTTTACCTCTGGAAATCGTACTATTAATAATATATCCATGTACTAAATGCTCAGGATTGAATTCAGCGCTGTAGGTAGCATTCCCTGTTACTTTTTTTATACCATCTACCCTTCTGGTAGGTTTCCCTATATATTTTGTATCTGTTATCATGCTATTTGTTCATTGCTTCTGTTAATGCTCTTAAAATGGATTTTCTAACCAGTGGTATTTTAAAATCGTTATCACCGTATCCTTTAGCTCCTTCGGTAAGTTTATCCGCTAATTGCTCGAAATTCTCCGTATTTGCCTCTTTTCCAATAAACTCTTTTTCTACGGAAGATTCTCTCCAGGGCTTGTGGGCAACCCCTCCCAAAGCAACTCTAATGTCCTTGATAGTGTTGTTTTCCAGTTCAATTGCGGCAGCTATTGAAACTAAAGCGAAAGCATAAGACGGCCTGTCCCTCACTTTTAAATAATGATAGTTTTTAGCAAAACCTTTTTCAGGAAGCTCAATTCCGGTAATGATCTCTCCCGGTTCTAAATTGGTTTCTATATGCGGGGTGTCACCAGGAAGTTTATGGAAGTCAGTCGCGGCAATTGTTCTATCACCTTCAGCTCCACTAATATGAACTGTCGCATCTAATGCCGCGAGCGCTACCGCCATATCTGAAGGATGCGTTGCGATACAATGCTCGCTTTCTCCAAGAATCGCATGCAAACGGTTAAAACCTTCTAATGCGGAACATCCACTTCCAGGCTCTCTCTTGTTACAGGGCGTTGAAGTATCATAAAAATAGAAGCATCTGGTACGCTGTAATAAATTCCCGCCATTGGTCGCCATATTCCGTAACTGTGCTGAAGCAGCAGAAAGCATAGCCTCAGAAAGTAGCGGATATCGCTTTTCTACTTGTTCGTGATAAGCTGTATCGGCATTGGTCTTGGTAGCGCCTAATATTAAACCTCCAGAATCTGAGTTTTCGATTTTCGAAAGATCCAGATGATTTATATCAATTAAATGCTCAGGATTCTCAACCCGATATTTCATAAGATCCAGCAAATTAGTTCCTCCACCAATAAATCTGCTACTCTCTTTTTCAGAACCAATTTGTTCGATCGCGTTTTCCACGCTTTGTGCTCTTTTGTAGGAAATATTATTCATAGTCTAATTGCTGTTTTTAGATGAAGCTTCGGTATTTCTGTCTTTTAACTCTTCCACTACTTTATAAATGTTGGCATAAGCTCCACAGCGACAAATATTTCCACTCATGAGATCTCGTAATTCCGCAGGATCGCTTCCTTTATTCATATTCAGCAGTCCAATGGTAGAGCATATCTGCCCGGGTGTGCAATAGCCGCACTGGAATGCATCATGTTTGATAAAAGCTTCCTGCACTGGATGCAATTCATCGCCATTCGCTAATCCTTCTACAGTGACAATTTCTTTACCTGTTTGCATTGCGGCGAGGGTCAGGCAGGAATTAATATGTTTTCCGTCTACAAGCACTGTGCAGGCTCCACATTGACCATGATCACAGCCTTTCTTAGTTCCTGTAAGCTGTAAATGTTCCCGCAAGGCATCAACAAGAGTTGTCCATGCAGAAACTTTCATACTAACATCTCGTCCATTAATATTTAATACCAAATCTTCGGTATCAGGATGTTGTTTAATTTCCATTTTGTATGGTTTTGGTTGGTGATTGGATTCTATTATTTATTAGAACACCTCTTAAAGCTAGATAATAATTTGATCAGAATTATTTATATCACTCATCTTAATATTTTTTTATGATTTTTGTTTAATCATTAAGTTGATCATAAGTTATTAGTTTTATGCATTTTACGTCTACCTTTTAAGTTATTCTCATTTCATTCAAATTAGAAATATATTGCTCAAATTTTAATTGTTATAGTTGTTGTAAAATCAAATCTCATATCCAATTTTGAGTTTTATTTGCTCAAAAAATTGTGATAATAAAAGCATCTAATTTTGCCGGATACATCGAGCCTGTGGCAGCAGCTTCCGAAGATTTCATGGTAGATCCATGGGTATGGATAGCCTTTTCTGCCTTTATCATCCTTCTTCTCATCGTAGACTTAAAACTGGTGATGAGAAAACCTCATAAGATAAATACTAAGGAAGCTGCGTGGTATAGTGCCGGCTGGATAAGCCTGGGGCTTCTATTTACAGCTGTGATCTATTGGTGGCAGGGTTCTCTCGCCGCAGGAGAATATCTCGCTGGGTATTTGATCGAGAAATCTCTGTCTATGGATAATGTGTTCTTATGGGCTGTACTCTTTAGCTATTTTAAAGTACCGAAGGAATTTCAGCATAAAGTTTTGTTCTGGGGAATATTCGGCGCCCTTGTTCTAAGAGTCATTTTTATTTTCGGCGGAATTGCCCTGATCGAAAATGTACATTGGATCATATATGTATTCGGCGCATTTTTACTGTATACCGCTTATAAGATCTTTAAAAGCGATATTTCTGAAGCCAATCCTGATAACAATAGGATTTTCAAATGGGTACGAAAAGTGATACCTCAAACTGAAGGTTACAGGGAAGACAACTTTTTTGTAAGAGAAAATGGTAAGAAGATTGCCACTCCTCTATTAACCGTTTTGATCATCATAGAACTAACCGATATAATCTTTGCGGTGGATTCTATCCCGGCAATATTAGCGGTAAGCAGGAATGAATTTATAATCATAAGCTCAAATGCATTTGCCATTCTGGGTCTTCGTGCTTTGTATTTTTTACTGGCAGATATGAAAGACAGGTTTATTTACTTAAATGAAGGTCTGGGAATTATACTGGCTTTCGTGGGAATAAAATTCCTGGTAAGTGATCTTTACGAAATACCAATCTGGATTTCTCTTTGTTTTATAGCTTTAATTTTAATAGGTTCGATATTATTATCTCTACGACAAACTTCTAAGACCGAATTAGAAAAAACTTAGCATTATGAAAAGACTAAAATTAGGAAATACAGAATTATATACTCCTCCTATTGTTTTCGGCGGAAATGTATTCGGGTGGACGATCGATGAAAAAGAATCTTTCAGAATGATGGATCAACTGCTAGATATGGGATTTGACTTTATTGATTCTGCAGATGTTTATTCCAGATGGGCTAGAGGAAATTCTGGTGGTGAATCTGAAAGTATTATGGGAAAATACATGAAGTCCAGAGGTAACCGTCATAAAATGACCATTACCACCAAAGTAGGCTCCAGTATGCAACAAGGTGGCGACAAGGATATTTCTAAAACACATATTCTTAATGCAGTAGAAGATAGCTTAAGAAGATTGCAAACAGATCATATAGACCTTTATTTCACCCATTGGGATGACAATACAACTCCCGTTGAAGAAACCCTTGGTGCCTATCAGAAATTAATTGAGCAGGGAAAGGTGAGATATATTGGAGCTTCAAATTTAAGTCCTGAAAGATTACAGGAGTCTATAGATGCTTCAAAAAATGACGATTTACCAAAGTATCAGGTTTTCCAGCCGGAATATAGCTTGATGCAACGAAACAAGTTCGAAGGGAAAATTCAGGAAATCTGCCAGGAAAACGATCTTGGAGTTACCTCCTACTTTAGCTTAGCCAGCGGATTTCTTTCTGGAAAATACCAAAGTATCGAAGATATAAAAGGCAGTGATCGCGAACAGTTCCTTGGAGATTATTTCGACGATCGTGGTAAAAAAGTGCTCAACGCACTTAAAGATATATCAGACCATCATAATATTTCCCAGGCAGGAATTGCTTTGAGGTGGATCATGCAACGCCCAGGCATTACTGCTCCAATTGCAAGTGCAACCAAAGCTGAGCATCTAAAGAGTTTCGAAGAAGCTGTCAACATGGAACTTACCAAAGAAGAAATGGCAAATTTAAATGCGGCAAGCAACCATTAATTTATGAAAGTTTAGAGATAAGATCTTCCAGACGAAGTGTATCCTGCTCACCAGATTTCATATGCTTTAGTGTAAAGGTCTGCTTCTCAATTTCCTCTTCTCCAGCAAGTATTACAAATGGAATATCTCGTTTATCGGCATATTTCATTTGTTTACCCATTTTGGAACTGTCCGGATAAAGTTCAGCAGTAATTCCGGAGTTTCTTAAAGAACGGATGGACTTCATGGCATATAGGGATTCCTTATCTCCAAAATTTATAAAAAGCACTTTGGTATTCTCCCGTACAGTTTCAGGAAACAGATCCAATTCTTCAAGTACAAGATATATTCTATCCAGACCAAAGGAAATTCCCATTCCGCTCATATTCTTCAAACCAAAAATTCCGGTAAGATCGTCATACCTTCCTCCTCCACCAATGCTTCCCATCTTCACTTTTTCGGGAGCAGCAACCTCAAAAATAGCTCCGGTGTAGTAGTTGAGTCCGCGTGCCAGAGTCACATCAAGGTCGAGAGTAGCGGTTTTCAAAGGCATTTCAGCTACAGCATTCTGAATGAATTGTAATTCTTCGATACCTTTCATCCCGTTTTCTGAACTTTCCAGAATAGATTGTAATCCTGAGATCTTTTCAGCAAAAGAACCTTTAAGATCAAAAATTGGAGAAATTTTTTCTATAGCCTTTTCAGAAATACCTTTTTCCAGCATTTCTTTTCGTACTCCAGCTTCACCAATCTTATCAAGTTTATCCAGCGCTACAGTAAAATCTATAAGTCGATCCTGTTCTCCAATAACTTCAGCAAAACCAGATAAGATTTTTCTATTATTGATCTTGATCGTTACATCTTCCAGACCTAATTGTGTAAATACCGAATCATACAATTGTATGAATTCCACTTCCTGCCATAGACTATCACTTCCCACCACATCTGCATCACATTGGAAAAACTCTCTGAACCTTCCTTTTTGAGGACGATCTGCTCTCCAAACGGGTTGTATCTGGTAACGTTTAAAAGGGAACTCGATCTCATTTTGATGTTGTACCACGTACCTGGCAAAAGGAACCGTAAGATCATACCTTAGTGCTTTCTCACTTATAGAGGAAGTTAATGCTGTACTATCCTTCAATTCCAGAGCTTTCGCATCAGCTTTTTTAAGATAATCACCTGAATTAAGAATTTTGAATATCAGGCGATCTCCTTCTTCACCATATTTCCCCATTAGAGTCGAAGAGTTCTCAAAACTAGGAGTTTCGATAGGTTGAAAACCAAAACTTTTAAATTGAGTTTTGATGATATCGAAAATGTAGTTTCTTTTTGCTACTTCTTCCGGAGAAAAATCTCTGGTACCTTTTGGAATTGACGGTTTTTGTGCCATAAAGTTCTAAGCTGAAATATGATTTTTAAAGGACTGCAAATATCTTAATTTTTGAGTGAACCCAAACAAATTTGATATTTTAAGTAACAATCCTATCATTTTATAGTCTAATCGTTAAGATCGAAAAGTTAGCCCATGTTTTCACTCCTGCGGGAAAATATTAGAATTGCTCTAAGTTCCATAAGAAATCAGTCACTAAGAACTGTATTAACCGTTCTCATCATCGCTATAGGTATCACAGCATTGGTTGGGATCCTTAGTGCTGTAGCCGCACTGGAAAACACTATAAGTCAGGATTTTGCTTCAATGGGCGCAAATACTTTTAACCTGCAACGTTACGAATTCAGAGAGCGAATAAGCAACGAGGACCGGAAGGTAAATCCTACAATTAGCTATAGGGAAGTGACCGAGTTTAAGGAGAAATTTCAGTTTCCATTTACTGAAACCGCTATATCATTTACGGGGACAGGATCTGCAGAAATCAAATATCAGAATGAAAAAACAGATCCGGATATCTCAGTTCTCGGGGTAAACGAATATTATTTAGAGAACTCCGGACTTGAAGTTGAAGAAGGAAGAGAGTTCAACATCTTCGATATTAACAATAATAATAATGTTGCGGTGATTGGTGCCGACTATAAAGACGGAATTTTCAATGGAATGGATCCCGTTAATAAAACTATTAGTATTCGTGGGGCGAAATTCAGAGTTATTGGAATTCTGGAAAGTAAAGGAAGTACCTTCGGAAACAACCAGGATCTAAGAGTTTTTATCCCTATTCAACATGCTCGCTCGATCTTTTCTCAGCCAAATATCAATTATAGCTTAAGCGTAAAGGTGGACGACAAGGAAGTGCTGGAATCGGCAATGGATGAAGCTATTATTACCTTCAGAAATATTCGTGGGTTAAACCCAAAAGAAGATAACAACTTTGGGATTGAAAGAAGCGATGATCTTATTAATCGAATTCTTCAAATAACTGGCGCTTTGAATATCGCCGCCTGGATCATTTCAATCATTACCATATTTGGTTCATCTATCGCCTTGATGAACATCATGCTGGTAAGTGTCACCGAGAGAACACGTGAAATTGGAGTTAGAAAAGCACTAGGTGCTAAGAAAAATACTATTGCAATGCAGTTCTTCCTGGAAACTTTGGTGATTGGTCAGCTTGGTGGTCTACTCGGTATATTGCTAGGAATTCTTATTGGCTGGGCCGTATCGTCTTCCCTGGATTTCGATTTCACCACACCATGGAAAGCCATGTTATGGGCTACCGGGATTACCATATTCGTAGCCATACTTGCAGGGAGTTATCCTGCTGCTAAAGCTGCAAAACAGGATCCAATAGAATCACTTAGATACGAATAGTTCTAAGCATCTTTGTCTACGATATCCTTAAAGTAAGCATATAATTCACCTTTTGTGATATTTGCTCCCTGTTTGATCAAAGCAAAAATATCCTTGTTTCTGTCCTCACTAAGAGCTTTTGAAGAGGTATAAATATTCACCATCTCATTCATAAGATTGGTTTGTAACCATTGGTAACCTTCCCGGGTTGTAATATCTACAGATTCATTATCTACCTTAATCGCGATGAGATTGATAGTCACTTCAGAAATATAAAAAAGGAAGACCTGGTTTGGAGAAAAATGCTCCAGGTATTCGACTTTATTCAGGACTCCTTCCCATACAAGATCGCTGAACAGATCCATTTCATCTTCAGCAACCTTAGGCTGTTCTTTTTTGATCTTATCCCATTCCTCACCGGTGATGGACTGAGTTGCCAGAAAGTTTATGAACTCCTGGTGCATCTCTTCAAATTGTTCTTTAGTTAATCGAGCGTATTTCATTTTTTTAAAAATAAGAAAAGCCCACTCATAAATGAGCGGGCTTTTTGCTATAAAATTATAATATTAAGCTTCCCCTACAACGTCAAAACTTAGGTTTGAAACTACTTCACGATGAAAACGCAAAGTTGCATCATACTGTCCTAAACGCTTGATGTTTCCACCGGCGATGTTAATAAATTTTTTCTCAATTTCTACACCTACCTTAGCAAGAGCATCAGCTAAATCACCGTTAGTGATAGAACCAAACAACTTGTCACCAGCTCCTGCCTTAGCAGTCATCTTGATCTCAATGTTATTAAGTTTCTCAGCTTGTTTCTTAGCTTCGTCAATGTGCTTTTGTTCCTTATAGGCACGCTGCTTTAAAGTTTCAGATAAAACTTTTCTTGCAGAAGGAGTTGCCAGTTCAGCGTATCCATGAGGTATAAGATAATTTCTACCGTAACCGTTTTTAACAGCCACAACATCATCTTTAAAACCTAGATTGTCTACGTCTTTTTTAAGTATTACATCCATAACTGCCTCTTTTTATTTTAATAAATCACCTACGTAAGGCATTAGTGCTAAGTGACGAGCACGCTTTACAGCAGTAGCCACTTTTCTCTGAAACTTCAAAGAAGTACCTGTTAAACGACGAGGTAACAATTTACCCTGCTCGTTTACAAACCCCATAAGAAAATCTGGATCTTTGTAATCAACGTACTTAATACCAGATCTTTTGAATCTACAGTATTTTTTCGCTTTGGTAGTTTCTATATTAAGAGGAGTTAGATACCTGATCTCTCCATCTTTTTTTCCTTTTGCTTGTTGTTCAATAGATGTTGCCATGATTACGCTTTTTCCTTGTTACGTTTTCTTCTCTTCTCAGCCCAAGCAATTGCATGTTTATCTAACTTTACAGTTAAATAACGCATCATACGCTCTTCTCTTCTGAATTCCAACTCTAAAGGTTCGATAACCTCACCTGGAGCTTCGTATTCAAATAAGTGATAAAAACCACTCTTCTTGTGTTGGATTGCATAAGCCAGTTTTCTTAGGCCCCAATCTTCTTTAGCTACCATCTTAGCCCCTTTAGAAACAAGAAAATCTTCGTATTTCTTAACTGTCTCCTTTATCTGCTCATCAGATAAAACGGGATTCAAGATGAAAACAGTTTCATAGTTGTTCATAAAATTCTACTTTAAATTTAATCGGCTGCAAAAATAGAATTTATTATTCATATTTCAAAGCTTATTACCCAGGTAAAAATACTATTTTTAACCAGCTAAATTATATGCACCTTGCATTTGTTATATATAATGAGTAATATTGTTAAAGTCTAACCTAATTATCGTGGAAGAAGTTTTACTTAAATGTGCTGTTGTTGATGATTCGAGCCTGCAAAGGTTATCGATCGTTAAATTGATAAAAGACCATCCTAATCTTAACCTGGTTGCCGAATATAACAATGCTATAGAAACTAAGAATGGCCTGCTGGATACCGAGACAGATCTTATCTTCTTAGATATCGAAATGCCAATTCTTTCAGGTTTTGAATTACTCGATAATCTTCCAAATAAACCGCAGATAATATTTGTTACTGGCAAGACCAAGTATGCTTTCAAGGCTTTTGACTATGATGCCGTAGACTATATTCACAAACCCGTAACTAAAGACCGTTTTAACAACGCCGTGAATAAAGCGGTGAATCTGTATAAACTTAAACACCAGGCTCCAATACAGGAAGACGATGATTTTATCTTCGTAAAAAGTAATCTCAAGAATCGCAAAGTATTTCTAAACAAGCTGAAGTATATTCAGGCTCTTGGAGATTACGTGAAGTTCGTGACCGAGAAAGATAATTTTGTAGTTCTCGCAACGATGAAATCTTTTGAAAAAGAACTTCCCAGTGAAAGATTCCTGCGTACTCACAAATCCTATATTGTGAATCTGGATAAGATCGAAAGATATAACAGTAAAAATATAGAGATCGATAAAGAATTACTACCGTTAAGCCGACATAAGAAAGCGAATTTGGTAGAAGCACTCAGTGCGATACAATAAGAAGAACGATCAACACTCCAATAATATATAGCCATCCTAACCGGTGGCTTTTTTTATTGGGGATCTACATTTGTTATAACTCTAACCGACCTGAATACGCCGATCGCCTGGTAAGATTTTAAGATTCTGGTGATCATCGCTTTAGTTTTTCCCAGATTTTGTTTCTGCGGAATCTTAATAAGTATATTCTTATAGTATTCATTACGAATTCGGG
Organism: Gramella sp. Hel_I_59; assembly: GCF_006714895.1. NCBI lineage: Bacteria > Pseudomonadati > Bacteroidota > Flavobacteriia > Flavobacteriales > Flavobacteriaceae > Christiangramia > Gramella sp. Hel_I_59. The sequence continues at coordinate 2,036,423 of NZ_VFME01000001.1, forward strand.
CTACCGGTGGGAATTCTGGTCCCAGAACGTATCTATCGAAAACATTCTCCAATGCTCTTGCCAACCACTCTGCTGCTTCATTTGTTTTCGAAAAATCCCTGCTTTTTAGTGTCAACCGTACGAGACGATAGAATGGCGGATATTGATATTGGTAGCGATCCTCCAATTGTTCCTCATACATCTCCTTATATGCGCCAGTAGACACCTGTTGAATGATCTGGTGGTGTGGGTTGTAGCTCTGGATCAAAACCTTTCCTCTTTTTTTAGTTCTGCCCGATCTTCCTGCTACCTGTAACATCAACTGGAAACTTCGTTCATGTGCCCTGAAATCCGGAAAATTAAGAAGATTGTCTGCATTCATAATCCCAACCAGGCTCACCTTTCTAAAATCCAGTCCTTTACTAAGCATTTGAGTCCCAATAAGAATATCGGTTTCGTGATTTTCGAACGCTTCAATAATCTTTTCGTAAGCATATTTTCCACGGGTAGTATCCTGATCCATTCTACCTATACTATGTTCTGGAAAAAGCGCTTTTAGTTCAGTTTCCACTTGCTCCGTTCCAAATCCTTTCGTAGTAATTTCGTTACTACCACAAGCCATACAATGGTGTTGCATTGCAATATGATAACCGCAGTAATGACATCGCAACTGGTTATTATGCGAGTGATAGGTTAAACTAACATCGCAATTTGGACATTGTGGTGAATGTCCGCAAGTATTACATTCCAGAATAGGTGAAAAACCTCTACGATTCTGGAAAAGTATCACTTGTTCGTTTTCCTTCAGACTGGACTTAATCTCTTCAATCATTCTCTCAGAAAAATGGCCGGTCATCTTCTTTTTCTTATGCGCAGTTTTAATGTCGACCACCTCTACTTCCGGCATCAATACATCTCCAAACCTGCTATGAAGTTCGACGAGAGCATACTTATTATGTACGGCATTAAAATAGGATTCTACAGAAGGCGTGGCCGATCCAAGTATGATATTAGCCTGAAAAATATTGGCTAGAACCACCGCCGCATCACGAGCGTGATATCTTGGCGCAGGATCAAATTGCTTGAAAGTAGCTTCATGTTCCTCATCTACTACAATAAGTCCAAGATCCTGAAATGGCAGGAAAATACATGACCTTGCTCCTATTACGATTTTACCTTTATCCTTATTTTCTTTTACATGTTTGTATATCTCTACCCGTTCATTTACCGAATACTTACTGTGATACACCAGTACTTTATCACCAAAGTAATTCTGTAACCTTTTGATCAGCTGAGTGGTTAGTGCTATTTCTGGTAATAGATATAATGATTGTTTACCTTTTTCAAGAGCTGCTTCAATAAGTTTAATATAGATTTCCGTTTTCCCGGAAGAAGTTACACCATGCAACAAACACACATGATCTTCAGCAAAATTTTCTGTAATCTCTGTAAATGCTCTTTGTTGCTCGCTGCTGAAATTTATTTCGTGGTTACTAATTTCTGAATTGAATTGAATCCTGTCTGTAGACCGGTATTCTTCAATTAATATTTTCTTCTGAATTAATCCTTTTATCACGGCAGCAGAAACTCCGGATTCATTCGAAAGTTCCTTTAATTTAAGAGCTTTTCGAGATTTTGCGGTTAAACTGAAGTAGCTTAGCAAAGCCTCACGTTGTTTCGGTGCCTTGGATAGTTCATCCAGCAAACCATGCATTTCAGCTTCAGCTTCGTACATAGGATTGAGACTTACATAACGAACTTCCTTAGGTTTGAACTGCTCATAAATTTCCTGGTTGAGTTCTATCAGATTCTTTGCTACCAGTTTGTTTATAATAGGTAATACTTTTTTCCTGTCAAGTAATTGCTCGATCTCCTGGATCTTCATCGAAGATTGCCTTTGCAAAGCTTCAGTTACCAAATACTCATCATCAGTAAGCATTTCGTCCTCAATTTTCACTTCCGAAGAAAGCTTTACGATGCTTTCGCTCGCGAGCAAAAATGCTCCGGGTAATGCCGCTCTAATAACATCGCCTTCGGTACATAAATAATAAGAAGCGATCCAGTTCCAGAATTTCAACTGGTTATGCGTAAGCAGCGGAGTTTCATCTATGATCTGGTGAATTGGTTTGGCCTCGTATACTTCTGGCGGAGTACTATGAATTTTAGCAACGATACCTGTATAAATCCTGTTCTTACCAAAAGGAACAGCCAATCGCATTCCCTCCTGAATGAATTCTGCCTCTTCATTTGTGACAGCATACGTAAACCTGTTATCCAGTGGCAACGGTAAAATAAGATCTACAAATTGTGACATACTAGCTCAGATTGATAAAACAAAACTGCCTGGACAGCGACTTTTTCTAAGAACTCAAAAGTATTAAGAAACTTTAGTTCTATAAAATAAGTCTGACTTTCCAGGCAGCTTTATGCTTGTAGTTTATTATTCGGCTCTTTGCCAGGTTCTGGTTTGATAGAATAGAGCGATATATCCACGAATATTCAACACATCCGGTTTCTCTTCATCGATCCAGATCTTACAACGGTATTCCTTACCAGTTTTAGGATCAACGATAGTTCCATCACTATATTCTTCTCCGTCCTTAACCAGGCCCTGCATAATTTCCATGCCTTCAACCGGTTTATTTCGAAGATCACCCTCGCATTTCGTACAAAGTCTATCCCTGTCTTCTTCCCGCATGATTCGATCTACTTTCCCGTAAATCTTACCGTCCTTCTTGTAGACCTCAATAATGCTATTTACCACACCTTCTTCGTTTCTATTCTCCCATTTACCCAGAACATCCTGTGCGCTAAGATCATGAGTGAATAGCGGAAGAATTAAGAGAACTAATAAAAACTTCTTCATATTATTTACCTAACATGGCATCTTTAAGATCATCATCTGCCGGGTTTTTTGACAACCAGATTCCAAATAAAGCTTTCTTAAATTCCATTCCTTTAATAGTACCTAGTTCTTTATCGTTTTTGTAAGCTGTCACACCAGATCCTGGAAGATAAACGATGTCAAAAACATCATTTTTAGTGATTTCTTCCATAAAGAAACCTTTGAACTTTTTAATCTCTGCAGCTAGTGGTTTGGTGTTACCATTCATAGAGCTTTCAAAACCATCATTCACAGCATCCACCATCTTATCACTGCTAATTAGCTTGCTTACGATATGTAATTTAATGCTCATTGGTTTATCTGAAGACATAATAGCATCTGCACTGGAAGATTTTTCAGAAAGATAGAGTCCACCTGCATAAAGGTCGATCCATAATTTCTCTCTAACTCCTGCTCCATTGAGCTGAAGGGTTTTCCCTTGATACGTTTCAGAATTTGGAAGTTTTACGCCACCAACTTCTGTTTGAGCTGAAGTTAAGCCGAAGCTCATCATTGCAATAAATAAAACTGCTAGTTTTTTCATGATTGTAAGTTTAGTTTGGTTTAAAGTTATTTAAAATTCCTTTTCAATTTGATCAATGAAGCATTTAGTTCGAAACCGAGTAATAAAAGGTTGGAATTGAGCCATATATAAAACATAAGGATCAATAAAGCTCCAATAGAACCATATAATTCATTGTAATTTGAAAAATTTGTAATGTATAAACTGAATAAAAAGGTAGCAATAATAATAAGAATGGTAGTAAAGGTTGCGCCTACAGAAAAGAATCTTGCCTTTCTTGCTTCCTTTGTTCCAAAATAATAGAGTATCGCCACCGATGTATAAATTAGAATAACAAATCCAATATATTTTATTAGATGTGCTCCAGTTCCTTCTTCGCTAACCAATCCCAGATCTGTTAGATCGGCTATAGCATAAGTCGTATATACAGCACCTATAACTGATATAAGCAACAACAATGCCAATATAAGTGCAACACCCAGTGCAACAGCATACTGCCGGGGAATTGACCTGTTTTTCTTGGTATGATAACTAAATTCGAAGCCAGTGAAAATGGCGTTTACACCGTTGGTCATTAAAAATACAGAAAGTATAAACGCCACAGATAACAATCCTCCCCTGGGTGTACTTGCAATATCCTCGAAAATAGTTCCGAAGAAATCTGAAGTCTCAGGAGGCAATAGAGAATCCATAAAAACCAGAAATTCTATCTGGAAATCATCAATGAAAGTAATGTACGGGATCAAATTCAGCACAAATAGCAGGAATGGAAAGATTGCCATAAAAAAGCTAAAAGCAATGCTACTTGCCCGGGTAGAAAAAGTTCCTTTTACGATCCCTCCCCAATAAATGACCCATAAATTATAAAGCGTTAATCCATCAAGGCCGGGTAAAACAACCCCTTTCGACCAGCGTTTCCACCAGGCCGAAAGATCCTTTAATTTGGAATTGAACGCTTTTTTTGGTGCCATTATTAAACGGCTTTTAAACTCAGATCTAAATTGTACACAGAATGCGTCAACGCACCACTACTTATATAATCCACTCCACATTCTGCATAAGAACGGGCAGTTTCCAGAGTGATCCCTCCACTACTCTCCGTCAAACATTTTGCATTAATTAAATGCACAGCTTTACTCGTGTCCTCATAATTGAAATTATCTATAAGAATACGATAGATCCCATCTGACTTTAATATTTCCCTGATCTCATTCATGTCTCTTGCCTCGACAATAATCTTGAGGTCGAGATCGTTTCTTGTAAGATACTCTTTCGTTTTATCTATCGCCTTGGTAATACCTCCGGCGAAATCTATATGATTATCCTTTAACATGATCATATCGTAGAGCGCAAATCTATGATTCTCGCCACCACCAATCTTAACTGCCCATTTTTCCAGAGCGCGAATTCCCGGTGTAGTTTTACGGGTATCCAAAATCTTAGTTCCCGTGCCTTCTAACTTTTCGACAAAAGTTGCGGTTTTAGTTGCAATAGCACTCATTCGCTGCATAGCATTCAAAACGAGTCTCTCTGCTTTGAGGATAGATTGCGAAGAACCTTCTACGTAAAACGCAATGTCTCCCTTCGATATCTTCTGTCCGTCTTGAATTTTAAGATCGATAGATAATTCTGGATCTACGTGATGAAATACCTTTTCGGCAAATCTGACTCCTGCGATAAGACCCTGATCCTTTACAAGCAATTTTGCTTTGCCTTTTGCAGCCTTCGGAATACAAGCCAGAGAACTATGGTCTCCATCTCCAACATCCTCACGAATGGCATTTCCTATAATTAAATCTATTTCTTTTTCGAATTGTTCCGGTGAGATCATTTTCTCTGCTTATTTTTGTAAATGTAGTAAAGTCTGTACTAAAATCACGGGATGACCATAAAATTAGTGTGCGTCGGGAAAACCGATAAAAGGGAGCTAGAAGATCTAATAAACATCTATTCTGAAAGACTTCAGCATTATATCAAATATGAACTTGAATTGATCCCGGACCTTAAGAAAACCAAGAGTCTCGACGAGAACCAGCAGAAAACCAAAGAAGGTGATCTTATACTAAGCGGAACTCAGAATTCAGATTTCGTGGTTCTGCTGGACGAGAATGGTAAGCAGTATGATTCCGTAGCATTTTCAGAATATATTCAGAAAAGAATGAACACCGGATTGAAGCGATTGATCTTTGTAATAGGCGGCCCATACGGTTTTTCAGACGCCGTTTATGCAAGATCTGATGGAAAAATATCTCTTTCCAAGATGACCTTTTCTCATCAAATGGTGCGACTTTTTGCAACTGAGCAATTATACCGCGCTTTTACTATACTTAAGAACGAACCTTACCATCATAGATAATGAATACTATCAAATTAGTTTTTGCAACACATAATAAGAACAAATTCAAAGAAATTCAGGCTTTAGTGCCAGATCATATTGAATTGCTAAGCCTGGAGGAGATTGGCTGTGAGGAAGATATCGAAGAAACCGGCGACACAATCGACGCAAATGCCATTATAAAGGCAGAATATGTGCGGAGTCGGTATGGTTATGATTGCTTTGCGGATGATACTGGACTGGAAGTCGAATCGTTGGCTGGAGCTCCAGGCGTTTACTCAGCCAGATATGCTGGCGAAATTAAAGATGATAGCGCAAATCGCAGAAAGCTCTTGAATCAGCTTGAGGAGCGTAATGATCGTACGGCACGGTTTAAGACTGTCATTGCATTGAATTTAAAAGAAAACGAAAATCTGTTTACAGGGATTTGCGAGGGTTCGATCACCAGGGAAGAACGTGGAGTAAACGGTTTTGGATATGATCCAATTTTTCAACCCAAGGGATTTGATAAAACCTTTGCCGAGATGAATCTGGAAGAAAAATCGGGTATTAGTCATCGTGCAAAAGCTTTCAAAGAACTCATAGACTACCTATCTATTTAATAGTCAGCCATTTAAATAAATCACTATAAATTAGTTTGCTTCAGATTTAAACGTATCTTTGCGGCTTGAAATTCCTCAGGGTGAGGATGTGTTACTGGAAGTTTAGGTTTAAGTATGTCGATTCGCTTCTTATGTAACACTTACATACGATAATCGAATACTTACAAAAAAGAATGAACGCATTCCAAGCACTTGGACTGGACGCAGATCTGCTACAGGCCATAAACGACATGGGTTTCGAAACCCCAAGTGAAGTACAGGAAAAATCAATTCCAATTCTTCTATCCCAGGAAACCGACTTGGTTTCTCTGGCACAAACAGGAACGGGAAAAACCGCAGCTTTCGGTTTTCCACTTATCCAGAAAATAGATTCCAATTCTAAAAAAACTCAGGCTTTAATCTTATCGCCAACTCGTGAACTGTGTTTACAAATCACCAATGAGTTAAAGAACTACAGTAAATATAAAAGATCTCTAAATGTAGTTGCCGTTTACGGTGGCGCTAGTATTACAGATCAAGCAAGAGCGATTGAAAGAGGAGCTCAGATCATAGTTGCAACTCCAGGGAGAATGCAGGATATGATTAGAAGAAACCTTGCAGACATCTCTTCAATTAACTATTGTGTTCTTGATGAGGCAGATGAGATGCTGAACATGGGATTCTATGAAGACATCAAAAGCATACTTTCGCACACTCCAAAACACAAAAAAACATGGTTGTTTTCAGCTACCATGCCTAAGGAAGTTGCTAAGATCGCTAAGAAGTTCATGACAGATCCTGTTGAGATCACGGTAGGATCAAAGAACATGGGTACGTCTAACGTTACTCATGAATACTACCTGGTAAATCACAGAAACAGATATGATGCTTTAAAAAGGCTGGCAGATGCTAATCCTGATATCTTCTCTGTAATTTTCTGTAGAACAAAAAGAGATACTCAAAAGGTTGCTGAAAAGCTGATCGAAGATGGTTATAACGCTGCTGCATTGCACGGTGATCTTAGCCAGAATCAACGTGACCTGGTAATGAAGAGTTTCAGAAGCAGACAAATCCAAATGCTGGTAGCTACAGATGTTGCTGCCCGTGGAATTGATGTAGATGATATTACTCACGTAATTAACTACCAGTTGCCAGATGAAATAGAAACCTATACTCACCGTAGTGGTAGAACAGGTAGAGCTGGTAAGAGCGGTGTATCGATGGTTATCATTTCCAAAAGTGAGGTTCGTAAGATCCGTACGATTGAAAAGATCATTCAGCAGAAATTCGAAGAAAAGCAAATTCCTGATGGAAAAGAGATCTGTAAGATCCAGTTATTCCATTTAGCGAATGATATCAAGAAGACTGAGATCAATCATGATATTGATCCTTATCTCCCAAATATTAATGAAGCTCTGGAAGATTTCACTAAAGAAGAATTGATCAAAAAATTCTTTTCGGTTGAGTTTACTCGTTTCTTTAACTATTATGAGAAGGCTCCAGATCTTACTGCAGAATCTGCAGGAGGTAGACCAGAAGTTTCAGAAGGAAATACAAGATATTTCATTAATGTTGGTTCTAAAGATGGTTATGACTGGAAGAGTCTTAAAGATTTCCTAACAGGCGAACTAAACCTTGACAGGGATGATATCTTTAAAGTAGACTGTAAAGCAAGTTTTTCTTTCTTTAATACAGATGAGAAGCACGCTGATCTAATTCTTAAAACATTTACAGAATACCAGCAAAATGGTAGATATGTGAATGTGGAGATCACTAAAGACCAGAAGTCTGATGGCGGCGGTGGTCGTAAAAGAGAACGTGGCGGCGGCGGCGGCGGTCGTAAAGGCGGCGGAAAAAGCTTTAACGATAAAGGAAGCTTCGGAAAAAGACGTAGCAGTTCAGATCGAGGAGACAAAAAGGGCAACCGGAAAGGAAGCCGAAACAAAAATGTCGAGAGTTCTATAAAAAGAAGAAGATCGAAAGCATAAAATAAAAGGTGCCAAACTTAGTTTAAGTTTGGCACTGTTTTTTATGAAGATTTTCTATTTTTAGGCTCGATTGCTATGAAGACATATTTACCCCTATTATTTTTTCTACTCACAGGTATCTTATCTGCACAGGAAGTAGATATCGTTGCCGGTACGGTAATGAACGCGGCTAATGACAAGCCTATTGAAAACGTACATATAGTGAACCTCAACCAGGTTAAAGGTTCTACTACTGGTGAAGAAGGGGAATTCAAACTTCAGGCAACCGTTAATGACACTTTATATTTCTCTTACCTGGGATTTAGATCGATTAGAGTTCGAGTCACTAATGACTGGCTTAAGTACGGTAACGTAAAGGTAAAGATGACCGAACTAGGTTTTGATCTTGAAGAAGTAACGGTTACTTCCAATAATCTAACAGGTTACCTCGAAATCGACGCTAAAAACATTCCAATTTATGATAATTACCGCTATAGTATTTCTGGTTTAAACTCTGGTTATGAAGGTGGTGACAAATCTCCTAATGCTGTAACAAAGGCATTACGCTCCCTTTCCAATCCTGCAGATCTCGTATATAATATATTTGGCGCGAGACCAAAACAGATGCGGAAACTCAGGGAGATGAAGAAGGATGAAGATATTAAAGATCTCCTTCGGAATAAGTTTGATCGGGAAACCTTAATGGCGTTATTACAGGTAAACCGGGCTGAAATTGATGAAATCCTGAATAATTGTAACTATTCTGAAGATTTTATGCGAACAGCAAATGATCTCCAAATACTGAATGCCATCAACGGCTGTTACGAAGAATACAAAGTTCTTCAGAAGAATTAACGATTTTCAAGAATCTGTTTTAATTCCTTTAAACCTTGATCAAGATTATTTCCCATAGCTTTTTCAGGAGAATAAAAAATACTAATGATAGTAAGTGGAAACGCTAAGTTTCCTCTTGTTCCCCAGACCATCTTAGTTTTCTCGCTATCCAATTCCTTAACACCTATATATGTAAGGGCATTTACCTTTACCGGTTTTATAAAAAGAATCTTGGTTTCAAAAACCCTACCCTGCTTGGTCTTTACTATTTTCTGTATCCCTTCACCTACTTTATTATTTCCTTTCCAGTAAAAAGAAGCTCCCTCTTTACCGTCTGGTCCCTTGTATTTTAAAACCGCATTAGGATCACGCTGAAACAACGGGTTCCATAAAGGTTGATTTTTTAGCTGACGAACAAAGCCATAGACTTCTTCTCTGGACTTATTGATCACCACGGTCCTGCTAACATCGAAGTCTTTTTTTGCCCATGCGTGCAGAAATGCAAAAAAAGTAATTAAGGCAATAATTAAGTAGAAAAACAGGGTCATTGCTCGGCTTTAGGATTTAAAAGTTACGAATATTTACTGATTACGGAAACGTTCAATAATCTCCTCTGAATTTTTAATAGTTTTCTTTGTCCATGCCAGTCTTACTTCTTGCATTCGATCTTCAGAAAACTGCCAGTCTATATTAGAAGTATCAAGTTTTTCTCTTAAAGACTGAAGTATGATCGCTGCAGAAACTGAGATATTAAGACTTTCAGTAAACCCATACATAGGAATCTTGATACTTGCATCGGCCTCTCTAAGAATTTCTTCTGAAAGTCCGTTTTGCTCCGTCCCGAAAAATATGGCGGAAGGTTTTGTAATATCAAAATCTGCCAGCATCGTTGAATCATTATGAGGAGTGGTGGCAACGATCTGGTAGCCATGTTGCCGTAATTCATGCAAACATTCCCGGGAAGTATTGTATCGATGCACATCTACCCATTTCTGGGCACCCATCGCAATTTCCTTGTCGATTCGCCTGGGCAGGTTTTCTTCGATGATATGTAAGTTCTGTATCCCGAATACATCACAACTACGAACCACCGCACTGGTGTTATGTAATTGATACACATCCTGGGCTACTACGGTAAAATGATCTGTTCTTTGAGTCAGAACTTTTTCGAAGAGATTGATCCTGCGCTGGGTCAACAATCCCTGTAGATGTTCAAGTAATTTCTGGTCGGTCATGGCTGTACTAAAATATAAAAACTGTGCTCTTTTAGAAGCGATTCGCTAGTATTTATCTTCGATACCAATATTATATTTGATAACACCTGATTTTCAATAATTAATAGTTGAAAAATTATAAGGTAGATGAAGTGACAGAGCCCTTATCTGGAAGCTTAATCAAAATTTCTTTGTATTTTAAAACTTAAAGCTGGCGTTACAAATCAGAAATCAATAATAAATGAAGAAAATAGTTGTACTAAGCGGAGCTGGAATAAGTGCTGAAAGTGGCTTAAAAACTTTCAGGGATGAAAACGGTTTATGGGAAGGACATGATGTTATGGAAGTTGCCTCACCAATGGCGTGGAATAACAACCGCGAATTAGTACTGGATTTTTACAATCAACGGAGAAGACAACTTCTGGAGGTAGAACCAAATGCAGCCCACCATGCTTTAGTAGAACTTGAAAAACAATATGACGTACAGATCGTTAATCAGAATGTTGATGATTTGCATGAACGAGCTGGTAGCTCAAATGTTTTACATCTTCATGGAGAATTATTGAAAGCCAGAAGTACCTTCGATGAAAACCTGGTGATGGACTGGAGAAAAGATATTCGAAGTGGAGATTTCTGTGAACATAATAAACAACTTAGACCTCATATTGTTTGGTTTGGCGAAGCCGTTCCTATGTTTCAGAAGGCGGCAGATCATTGTGCAATGGCAGATATTCTTATTATTGTAGGTACTTCAATGCAGGTTTACCCAGCTGCCGGACTGGTAGATTTTATTCCGAAGAAATGTCCGGTATATTTTATCGATCCTAAACCAAATATTAGTGAAAATGCATCGCTTGAAATAATAAGTAAAAAGGCTGTGGAGGGTATTCCAAAGCTTGTAGCACAATTATTAGCTTGATGCAGCAAGTTCAATAAATTCTGGAAAATACCAGCTTGCGACTTGCTTCCAGAAAATATGCTACAGAATTTATCCTATCTAACAATCTTCTGCCACAGACCATAGAACTCATCAAGTTCCCTCAGGAATTATCGATAAAGGCATGGATGATAATTGAAATGCTTGGACGTGATAACTGTGCAATACTCGGCGAATTTATGTCTACTATAATTAATAGTGGAAAATTGTATTCTGATAGCTCTTCCAAAAGGTGTATGATGAAAATATTCGGTTTTCTAGTTGAATCACATTTTTATAAAAATTCTCCAATTAATCTTAATCCTGCTGAAATAGAAGAAATTATCAGACTTTCATTTAAATTTTTAATGAATGATGAGAAAACTGCAGTAAAGGTTTTTGCCATGCAGAATATTTATGATCTCAGAACAGAAGAAAAATGGATTGAATCTGAACTGAAAGCGCTGCTGGAAAAAGATATTTCCGCTTCAACTTCAGGATATAGAGCACGGGCTTTGAAGATCCTGAGGAAATTGTAACATCTGTTTTTTAGTCAATCTGGAAGAAGTATCTTTATGCTTTAATTTTTTAAATACAAGAAATGACATCGCTCTCTGCAGTATCTCCAATAGACGGAAGGTATAGATCCAAAACCAAGCAACTTTCAGCATATTTTAGTGAAGAAGCATTGATACGCTATCGTATCCAGGTAGAAGTAGAATATTTTATTGCACTTTACGAACAGGGCTTACCTCAACTACAGGATGTAAATTCTGCAAACTTCCCGAAGCTAAGAGAGCTGTATCAAAATTTCACTTCGATCGATGCTCAGGCTATCAAGAAGATCGAAAAAGTGACCAATCACGATGTGAAAGCTGTTGAATATTTTCTGAAAGAAGAATTCGAAAAATTTGGAATGCAGAATTCAAAAGAATTTATCCATTTTGGTCTTACCTCTCAGGATATTAATAACACGGCGATTCCGCTAAGTTTAAAGGAGGCTACGGAAGAAGTGTATCTTCCAGAACTGGATGAAATTGTAAAAAAACTGGAATCCCTGGCTGAAGAATGGAAAGATATTCCACTCCTGGCCCGTACCCACGGTCAACCGGCCTCACCTACCCGACTTGGAAAAGAAATTCAGGTTTTTGTGGTTCGAATCAAAGAGCAGCTACGGTTTTTGAAAGATATTCCTCACGCAGCAAAATTTGGAGGAGCAACTGGAAACTTCAACGCTCACAAAGTAGCGTACCCAGATACCGACTGGAAAGCTTTTGGACAGAATTTTGTCGAATCGAAACTGAAGCTTCACCACTCCTTCCCTACTACACAAATAGAACATTATGATCATGCTGCGTCATTATTCGATGCTTTCAAACGCATCAACAATATCCTGCTGGATCTGGATCGCGATATATGGACTTATATTTCGATGGATTACTTTAAACAGAAAATTAAAAAAGGTGAGATCGGTTCTTCAGCGATGCCACATAAAGTAAATCCTATAGATTTTGAAAATTCCGAAGGGAATCTTGGGATTGCCAATGCGATATTCGAACATCTTTCAGCGAAATTACCGGTAAGCAGGCTGCAACGTGATCTAACCGATAGTACGGTTTTAAGAAACATTGGTGTTCCAATGGGTCACACGATCATCGCTTTTAAATCGACTTTAAAAGGACTTAACAAGTTGCTTTTAAATGAAGATAAACTACATGCTGACCTTGAGAATAACTGGGCTGTTGCTGCTGAAGCGATTCAGACGATTCTAAGAAGAGAAGGTTATAAAAATCCTTATGAAGCTTTAAAAGGTCTTACAAGGACCAATGAAAGAATTACAAAGGAAAGTATTTCCAGGTTTATTGACGAGTTGGACGTGACTGAAGAAATTCGAACTGAGCTTCATAAGATAACGCCACAAAATTATACTGGAATCTAAATAACTCATTTCACCTCATTAAAAAAGCCTCCGGACGTTCCGGAGGCTTTTTCTTTCAACTAACTAAAAATATACTGTTTAGTAATCTATAATGTATCTGCCGTTGTTTTCATTTCAACTTCAGTAGTATCTTTTTGCTTCTGTTTAGAATTTCCAAAGATATCGATCACTCCTTTTATTCCACCTGTATTGATATCTTCAGATTTTAATGATTGCATCATTGCCATGATCTTCTCAGGATCCATATTTTCTCCTAATACTCGAGCAACTCCCAGCCCTTTTTCATTATCATATCCATATACGATAAGCTCATCGATAGCATCTTCCTCACCAATAAAGTACAAAGCCGCCTTACGGTCGCTACCGCCATATCGCATTAATAACTGGTATTTCTCATCCTGGAAGATCTCATCCAGTTTAAGTTTTTCTTCCTCAAATTTCTGAGGATTCTCATCTTTCTCAAGAGCCAGTACATTTATTTTCTTGATAGTTTCCATGGTAGACTTTTGCTCTTCATCAAGTGCATCTGCATTGGTGAATAGGCTGGTAGGAACATCTACAGCGAGAAAATCGGTATCCTGCTGATTCTCTACATAATATTTCTGTAAAGATTTTTCGTTACTACAGGATACTGCAATTAAAGTAATGGAGCTTAAGACTAATAATTTGATTGATTTCATAAGATTAAGATTTTTTGTTGGCTTTCTTTAATTCTTCGGCTCCCGGAACTTTAAGGTCTGACGTTAATTTCGACAATTGTGAAAGATCGATCTGGCCCGTGATGCTAAGAATAATGTTCATAGGCTCCGATCCTTCTGTTCCCTCAAGAAACATAAAAAGTTCGCTTACGTAATTATCGTTCTTCCCAGGCAGAGAATAAAATTTAATATTCTTACCATCGTCATTCACTCGCATTAACTCTTCAAGACTGCCTTTAGCCAGATAAGATTTTACGTCACTTGACATTTGAGACATCACTTTAGGATTTGATGACTTATAGATCTGGATTCTTTCCAGATTCTCTATAAGCTTCATATACTGTTGTGATTCAGGATCATTTTCACTGAGATCTACTTTTGCCAGCATTTTAAACATTTTACTGGTCATTACCATCGCATCAACTTCTTTCATATTTTCATACTTCTCGAAGTTTTGAGCTTGAGTAAACATTGGAGCTGCAGCTAACAGCAGGGCAATTACTAACTTATTCATGGTTTATAGATTTAGTTTAATTCAATTATTTGATTCTTAGTTTTATTAAATTCCTGCAAGTAAACAAGGTCTGCGGTGCCTTCATTCATCATTGCTGAAACCATTTTCAAGGTTTGCTTCGTCTTTTCAAGAGCTTGCTCCTGTTCGGTAACAGAACTCATTTTCGAGGTTGTTAATGAAGGTTGTGGCTGGTTGAAGTAAAAAAGACCTAAGGCAACGATGATCACCGCAGCTATTGAAGTCCATGCAAACCTGTAATTTTTCCCTTGTAATTCTAAAGGTTCACTCTCCTTAAAGGTTGTTTTAATTTGTTGTGATTGAAAATTGAAGAGCAATGCATACGTTTCTAAATGCTCAGGAATTTCTTCCTGACTAAAATATTCTCTTAACTCCTTTTCTTCAGCAAGAGTTGTCTCACCTTCCTCGTACCGACTGAGTAACCCTTCTATTCTATTTAATTCCATAGTTGTGTTTTTTTATCAGCTTTTCTCTTATCTCTTTCCTGGCTCTGGAAAGCGCCACGCGTATAGCTGTATGATTCATATTAGTGATTTCAGCGATCTCATCATAGTCATATTGCTCCACATCTCTTAGCTGAAAGATCAATTTTTGTTGTTCAGGCAAACTGTCAACAATCCTGCCCAACCACTGCATTTCATCATTTACTTCTATTTCTGTCTGTAAAGGAATTTGTTTGCTTTCATAATTCTGATGTACAATTCTCAGATTATTATTCTGCTTTAGTTTTAATTGATCCAGACAGTAATTCTTGGTGACAGTCATCGCAAAAGCTTCTACATTGGCATAATGCTTGATCTTATCCTTTCGGCTCCATAGTTTTAATATCACTTCCTGAGTAGCATCTTCTGCCGCATCTCTTGATGTGAGGAGTCTCAACGCCAATCGATATATTTTATCCTTTACAGGATTTATATGATTAAGAAAGATTCGCTCTTGCATTAAATGTTGGTTAGTTTGATACTGCCTTGTTATACTTACGACGAATAGGAACTAGAAATGTTACAATAAATTTTTTATTTGCCTTTATGTAAGTATTTTTAAAAAAAATTTAGAAAAATTTAACCCTTTATTATATTATGAAAATAAGTAAATACTTAATGCTTTTTGCTGTTGCAGGAAGTTTACTTACCGGATGTTCCAGTGATGACGACGGCTCTGGAGTTACAGAAAAGCCTGTGGTCGAGCCACCGATAACTGGTGAAAATCCGGAAGACAATCTTGAATTAGAGATAAAAGATTTCGTTTGGAGAGGAATGAACGAGATTTATGTTTATAAAAGCCAGGTTCCTGAACTTGGAAATAGCTTTTTTGACACTCAAAGCGAACTTAACGACTATCTAATGACTTTCGATTCTCCAGAAGATCTTTTTTATGATGGTCTAGTGATCGAACAGGATCGTTTTAGTTTTATTACTGATGATTACATAGCTCTCGAAAATAGCTTTGCCGGTATTTCTGAAACAACTGGAGTTGATTTCCGACTTTATAGATTTTCAGGAAGTGATGACCTTTTTGGGGTGGTTCGTTATATTATTCCTGGATCTAATGCTGAAAATGCCGATATTGAAAGAGGAGATTTGTTTACCACATTAAATGGACAAGCGCTGACCATCGCTAATTATCGCGGATTACTAGAGGAAACTACACTTACCTTTGGCCTAGCTACTATTGAAGATAATACCGTAACTTCAACTGGAGAAGAAGTAACTATTGATACTCAAGTATTAACAGAAAATCCGATTCTTGTCACCAACGTACTTGATGTAAATGGAACTAAGGTTGGATACATGCTTTACAATAGCTTCGTGGCCGACTTTGACGATGAGATGAACGCTGCATTTGCAGATTTTAAAGCTGAAGGAATTACAGAACTAATTCTTGACCTACGTTACAATGGTGGTGGACGTGTTAGCTCAGCTACCAGATTGGCCAGTATGATCACAGGACAGTTTACCGGTGAGATATTCGCAAAACAACAATGGAATGAAGATTATCAGAATTATTTCCTCAATGAGGATCCAGATAGGTTATTGAATAGATTTACCACAACTCTTGAAGGTGGAGAGGCGATCAACAGTCTGAATCTTACGAGATTATATGCTATTGTATCTAGTTCTACAGCATCGGCTAGTGAACTTGTAGTAAATGGACTTGCACCATATATTGATGTAGTGACTGTAGGAGATCAAACCGTAGGTAAATCACAGGCATCAGTAACCTTATATGATTCAAGCAACTTTGGAAGAACTGGTGCTAATCCAGATCACACCTATGCAATTCAACCATTGGTTTATGAGTCTGTAAACTCTAATGATGTAGGTGTACCATTTGACGGAATTACACCAGATACTGAAATAGTTGAAAGCATATCAGATCTTGGTGTTCTTGGAGAAGCTTCAGATCCATTATTGAATGCTGCTTTAAATGTAATCGCTGGAAACAGAAGTATGATCTCAAGTCAAAAAGAATACTGGTATAATGAATTTAGTGAGTCTGGAGTTCAAAAGGCTACATATCAGAAAATGTATATTGACGAATTACCTGAAATTCCTGGTCAGAATAAAAGATTTGAATTCTCTAAATAATTCTAATTTTAAAGTATAAAAAACCCAGCTCATTGAGCTGGGTTTTTTTGTTATAATAAAAATTACAGCATTAATTAAAATAGACACCGTTGGGGTTTATTCCAGCTTCATAAGAATTTAAAAGACTTCCATTAGAAGCATCATAGACAAAGACCTGCCCATTACCAGTAAAACTCGCATTCGCTGAAGCAGCATATAGCATTCCATTTCTGGCGTTAAAACCATATAAAGACTCCACATCTTCCAACCTGAACTTTGGTCCGGAAGGAAGGTCTCCTCCACTTAAGTATTCGTAAACAGCCTTACCTACAGTAAAGTAATACCTGTCATCACTTTGTACAAGGTTAGCTGGATGAATGCTAGATGTTGGGAATTCTGCAGAATTCAATAATGTATTCACATTCATATCGACTACACTAATACTTCCCGCAGTCTCTATATCTGCATATGATGGTTTCCCTGCAGATAATACAATTAAGTTCGAACCATCACTAATCATTGAAGTTGGCACGTCTCCTACTTCAATTTCAGTAGACACCTCATTTGTAGAAGTATTGATTACTGAAATGATATTATTAAAGTTATATCCACCTTTATGCGCAGTATAGATCGAACCATTATTAGCTAGTATCTTCTCCGGTCCTTCTGCAACAGCAATAGAAGAGTCGAAAGAATAGTCAGATAAATTATAAACAGCAACATAATCATCATCAGGATTGCTGGCATCTCCCCAATTACTCACATATAGTGAATTTCCTGAAACCGTTGCAAATCGCGGATTTTGCAAGTTTTCTGAAATCTGCCCAACAGTTTCGAAAGTATTTCGATTTACGATCTCAATTGTATTGGATACATTCAAAATTACGAATGCCAACTCTTCAGAAAGGTATATACTTTGCGCGGTATCCCCTAGTGAAGTTCCGTTTACTGAATTGAATATTTGAGACTGAACTTCTCCGGTCTCTTCATTAATAAATGATACAGAAGAATTTCCCGAACCAAAGTTACCTTCATTCAGTACAAAAATGCCTTCTTCAAATGCTTCTTTATCCTCACCTGGAGGAATTACACAGCAATCCTCATCGTCGCTACAGGAGTTCAGTAAAAAAATTAGTGCCAGCAGGCTGAAATAGTGTTTAAAATTCATGGTTAAAATTTAATAGTTAGAAAAGTTTTAAATGATCTACCTGGCATATATCTGCCTGGAAGGCTTTGATAGTCTTTATTGAAAAGATTATTGACTTCAGCACCTATTCGAATTGCAGGTTTTGTTTTCAATTGCCGGGAAATTCCAAGATCGGCTATGGTATAAGAATCAAGCTCATAATTATTATCGGCTGAAGTGAAAATCTTCCCATTGTATAATCCCCGAGTGAATAGATTCCAATTACTGAATGCGTACGAAGCTTGCGCAGTCGCTTTATTATAAGGAGTATAGATCAATTGATTTCCATTAGATCTATCTATAGATCTAGTATAGGCGTAATTCCCAGTAAGCTTTAAGTTTGAGGATTTAAAATCTTTCTGCCAGGTTGCAAAAAGTTCCAGACCGTAATTATATGCCGATTTTGTATTAACAGGTTGCCAGACTCCAGTTTCATTAGGTATCCAGCGTATAAGATTTTCAAGATCTATATAGAATACGGTCGCATTGAGTTCCAGCTCTTTCTTTCTGAAATCCACTCCAATTTCAGATTGCAAAGAGTTTTCTGGTTGTAGATCCTCGTTTCCACCTTGTAACCAGAATAGATCATTAAAAGTCGGGATGCGATAATTCTTTGAAAAGTTAAATCTTAGCAGGTAATTCTCGGTTAGTTGATATTTGGATCCTACAGAGAATAGTAGCGGCGATTCAAAATCTGAAGTTTCTTCAATACGAAGACTAATATCGTATTGAAAATCATTCAAGGATTGATTATAAAGTATAGCAACTCCTGAAGTTTCTCGTTTCTGGTTTACAATCCCTGAGCCTTCAGCATCGATTTCAGTATAGTCTGCAATCAAATTAAGAAAAGCATCTTCAAATACCTCATACTTCAGGTCATACTTTATAATTCCTGTTTCAGCTGAACCAAAGGAATGATCTAAGGAATTTCTGTTCTCATAATATTTGAATTCCTCACTTAGCAACGCGAACTTCAGGCTACTCGTAAATTTTCCGAAGAAAGCCTTGTACTCCAGTAAATTCCGAAAGTTTCTATCTTCATATTTACTATTTGAATCTATAAATACAGTACCAGAAAACCCGCGATTTCCCTGGTATAGATTGGAATAAAATTTCACCAGGTGGTCTTCAGCAAGCCAGTGCCCTACTGAAGCATTCAAAGCTATATTATCAAAGTCTCCATTTTCATTTTTAAAATCATCCACTGGATAATCATAATCATTCGCTGAACGTATACAGGATAAAGATATATTCAGAGCTGTTTTGTCGCTGGAAACCTGAGCGTTTGCGCTAGCCTGATAAGTATCAAATCTACCTGCGCCGGCATAAACAAAAACTGAACTCGTATTCTTAAATCTCAAAGAATTATTTAGATGAATGGTTCCACCTATTGCACCACTCCCGTATAAAACACTGCCACCGCCAGGCCTTAGACTAATATCATCGAAAGCTTTGGAATTAATAGTATTAAAGTCGGTTTGCCCGGTGAACTGAGAGTTTATATTGATCCCATTCCATATCACCGCAGTTTGAGAAGCACCGGTACCTCTCACAGATGCCGAAGAAACCATCCCAAAACCATTTTCTCTAAAAAAAAAGGAAGAATTAAATTTAAGCACATTGGTTAAAGCTGGATCGCTGTATTGTACGATAGAATCGGCGATCGAATGCAAATGCTGACCAGAAGAGTTACTCTTAAGTTTGCTATCGCTAAGCTCTACCTCCTGTAACCAGCGAATAGAATCAGTTTGAGCATGAACTGAAATACAGCAAATGCCAATAAGGATTAAAAAAATGTAATTAGTTCTGTTCATAATCTGCCGACCTTTATCCCGAAAGTCACTCGATACTAGTCGAAATTCGGGCAGGTCTCCTGGCTTACGTACTACAATTTACCTTCCCGCCTGTTGGCAGTGGTTTGAAGAATAATTGCAGCCACCCAATCGGGCTAAGCTTACAGTTGCGGGAACAGCTCAGGCTATTGATAAAATCTCTCCTGATTCCCTTTTAATTAACGCAGAAATAAATCGACGTCAAACCAAAATTTCGAGGCGAAAATAAACAATTAAGTTTGGTAAGTCTTTCAAAAATTTAAATAATCTTACTTTTGGTGACCAAATTACATTCGTGAAGCAATTAACATTCATTATCATTTTTATAGCATTCATTTCCTGTAAGGATAATTCATCCCGGCATGAACCTGAATACCAGCAAGCTGAAACTATCTCCATGAAATATGCTCAGGGATTTAGCATTAAATCCTATGAAGGTTATAAAATTCTGGAAGTTGCAACTCCATGGCCCGGAGCTAAAGAACCCTTTAAATATCTACTCCACTCTGCTAATTCCACTATTCCTGATAGTATCGACTTTGATGAAAAACTGGAGATTCCAGTAAAAAATATCGTGGTAACCTCTACGACCCATATTCCTGCCCTCGAAGCGCTAGGTCTGGAAGATAAATTAAGCGGGTTTCCCGGAACTCGTTATATTTCTTCAGAAAAAACTAGAAAACTAATCGATTCAGGCGAAGTGCATGAACTTGGTCAAAATGAGAACATTAATACAGAAATTCTTATCGATCTTTCACCAGATGTGGTTGTTGGATTCTCGATTGATGCTTCTAATAAAAGTCTTGAAACAATTAAAAAAACCGGAATTCCAGTACTTTATAACGGAGACTGGACAGAAAAAACACCCTTAGGTAAAGCTGAATGGATCAAATTTTTTGGCGTGCTGTTCGACAAAAATGAGGAAGCTGAAGAGATATTTGATGATATAGAAACTTCCTACCTTGAGGCAAAAGAATTGGCTTCTCTTTCTCAAGAGAAACCAGTGGTCATAGCCGGTTCCATGTATAACGACAAGTGGTACGTTCCCTATGGAAATAGCTGGCAGGCGCAATTTATTAAAGATGCTAATGCCAGTTATCTGTATGCTGATACTGAAGGAGAAGGCAGTCTGGCACTTTCATTCGAAAGTGTACTGGACAAAGCTGGTAATGCCGATACCTGGATAAGTTCGGGGCAGTTTGAGAGCTATGCTCAACTTGCTGAGAACTCGCTTCACTACGATAAATTCAAGGCAGTACAGGAAAAAGAGGTTTATTCTGTAAGCTTATCAAAAGGCGCTACTGGAGGAGTTCTTTTTTATGAACTTGGTCCACAACGTCCAGATCTCATTCTAAAAGACCTTATCACAATTTTTCATCCTGATCTTCTTCAGGATCACGAGAATGTATTTTTCAAACCCCTCAACTAATGTGGAGCAGGAAAAAGTATAGTTTAACCATCGTCTTCCTGGGAGTTGCGCTTCTATTCTGCCTGCTGCTCAATATTAGCCTTGGATCTGTTAGCATACCTTTTTCTGAAGTAATTTCCTCTCTTACTGGTTTTGCAGTAGAAAAAGAAACCTGGAGATATATAATTCTGGAATTCAGATTACCGAAGGCGATAACAGCGATTATCACAGGGTCTGGCCTGGCGGTTAGTGGTTTGCTTATGCAAACACTATTTAGAAATCCGCTCGCCGGACCCTATGTCCTGGGTTTAAGCAGTGGTGCCAGCCTGGGAGTTGCCATCGTTTTTATGGGATCTGCACTATTTGGTGCCGGTTTTGCCGCAATATTATTATCAAAATGGAGTCTCGTCATAGCATCGAGTTTAGGTAGTTTACTGGTGCTGCTAGCCGTTATCGTCGCATCACTAAGATTAAGAGATACCATGGCGATATTGATCATCGGACTTATGTTTGCCAGTTTTACCGCTGCCATTGTGAGTGTTCTGGCCTACTTTAGTCCCGCTGCAGATCTACAGCAGTATATATTCTGGTCATACGGAAGCCTGGGAAACCTGAGTTGGGAAGAAGTAGGTATCCTGGCCATATTCTGGACCGCAGGCATCCTGATCACTCTCACTTCCATTAAAAATCTCAATTCCTTGCTTCTTGGCGAACAGTATGCAAAAAGTATGGGAACTAACATTAGAAGAAATAGATTCCTGGTGATATTAGCAACCAGTCTTCTGGCGGGTAGTATTACCGCTTTCGCTGGTCCCATAGCATTTATAGGGCTTGCGGTACCGCATTTGATAAGACAGATCATCCCATCTGCGAACCATATTATACTATTCCCGGCGATAATTTTTGGCGGAGCTATCTTAATGTTATTATGTGATATTGTCTCTCAGCTGCCCGGCAGTGAATTTAGTTTGCCTATAAATGCCATCACATCACTTATTGGAGCACCCGTAGTTATCTGGTTGCTTATAAGAAAACGTAGATTTAATTTCTAATGGAGAACAAATGCTCAAATAGCGTTTTAAAAACTTTTGGACTCTCCATAGGTTATTCTGAAAGATCTACAGCTAAGATCATTGCTGAGAATATTGATTTTGAGATCGATAGGAATGAACTTACTGCAGTTATTGGAGTAAATGGCGCAGGAAAATCTACTTTACTAAAAACATTAAGTAGATCAATTGAACCTATTAAGGGTCAGGTTATTATAAATGATAAAAATATAAGTAACATTAGTTCAGAAGAACTTTCAAAACAGCTTAGCCTTGTACTTACTGAACAACATGTTTCAAGAAATTTAAGCGCCCGTGAATTGATCGCTCTGGGTCGGCAACCATACACAAACTGGATCGGAAAACTGGATCGGGAAGATAAAGAAGCCGTACAAAATGCAATAGAGCTTGTTAACATTAAAGAACTCGCAAACACGAAATGCTACGAACTTAGTGACGGACAGTTTCAGAAGGTATTAATAGCCAGAGCAATTGCACAGGACACTTCTTTGATCATCCTGGATGAACCAACCACTCATCTTGACATTTACCATAAAGCGTTTATGCTGAAATTACTCAAACAACTTACAGAAAAGACCGGTAAAGCGATCATCTTTGCCACTCACGAGATCAACCTGGCTATACAACTTTGTGATAAGCTAATCATCTTGAAGGATGGCAAATCGTTTACTGGTACACCGAAGGAATTGATGGCTTCTGGTGTATTTGATTCGTTATTTCCTTCTGAACTTATTACCTTCGACAGGCAATCTGCCAGCTTCAGAATAAGCAGCTAAATCTGATAAAACGCCCTGAAAAATTTCCGAATTAATTATATTGAGCAAAACCACGATTTATGACTGAACCGGTCTACCTGATATTTCTTTTTTTATTCATTTTCGCTCTAGGTTTCGCACTTGCTTACTTCTTAAAAGGCACAAAATCAAAAGAGGTTTTAAAAAATGCCGACTATCAAATTGATAAACTTAAACTTCAGATAGAGAGTGATAAAAAATTATATACCAGTCAGTTAGAAGATAATAAAATAAATATATTACAGCTTAAAAATGAAAACATAGAAGTGCTTCAGAAAAAAGAAGAGCAGTTGGAAACTCTTAGAAATGAACGTGGAAAAATTCAGATTCTGCTGACACAGAAAGAAGCCGAAAATGAGCATTTATTAGAGAGAAGTAAGACCCTGAACCTGGAAATTGAGAAACTGCACGCAAAATTTAACGAGCAATTTGAAAACCTCGCTAATCGCATCTTCGAACAAAAATCTGAAAAATTCACGGATCTGAATCAGAAGAATATTTCTGCAATATTGAATCCGCTTGATAAAAAATTAAAGGAATTTGAAGATAAAATTAATGATAGTAACCTGGCTTCAGTTAAAAGACATGCAGAACTGGGAGAAAAATTGCGATTTCTGAATGAGCAAAATATCAAAATAAGCGAAGAAGCGAACAATCTCACCAAGGCTTTAAAAGGGAACACCAAAATGCAGGGAAACTGGGGTGAAATGATCCTGGAACGTGTTCTGGAAAAAAGCGGACTTACCAAAGGCAATGAGTATGACGTGCAGCAAAGTTTAACCACACAGGAAGGAAAACGGGTAATCCCAGATGTAGTAATCAATTTGCCGGGCGATAAAAAGATGATCGTGGATTCTAAAGTTTCACTTAATGCCTATGAAAGATATGTAAATGCCGAAGATCTCACTGAGCAGTCTGCTCATCTTAAAGATCATTTGTTGGCCTTAAAACAGCGTGTTCAGGAATTAAGTAAGAAAAATTACCAGATGCTTCACCAGGAAGCAAGCCCGGATTTTGTACTATTATTCATCCCAATTGAAGCGGCATTTGCGGTTGCCAGTAACGAAAATCCTAATCTTTATAATGAAGCCTTTGAGCAAAACATCATATTGGTAACTCCTACCACCCTGCTCGCGGTACTAAGAACGATTGAAAGTATGTGGCAGAATGAAAAGCAAAAGCAAAATGCGATAGAGATCGCAAACCAGGCCGGTGCTTTGTATGATTCTTTTACGAATCTTACCATAGAACTGGAAAAAGTTGGCAGACAGATTGGGACAGTTCAGAATTCGTATGACGGTGCCATGAAAAAACTTACAGGAAAAGGAAATCTTATTAGAAAAGTGGAGCGTTTGAAAAAACTTGGTGCCAAAGCCTCAAAACAGATCGACCCTAAACTAATTCGAGGCTCAAATTCAGAAACTTTGAACGAGAATTAAATATCTTGCATCCATGAAACTCTGGATCAGTTCAATTTTATTCATCTTTATATGCACCACCCAGGCGCAGGAGATCTATTTCCCTGCAGATACACTCTGGGAATCAAAGTCACCTGAAACTTTTGATCTCAACCTGGATGCAGCAATCGACTTTGCTAAAAAAAATGAATATTCCGAATCCAGAGACCTTGAACAGGCCATTTTGAAAGGTTTTGAACGAGAACCTTTTCACAAGATCATGGGACCCGTAAAGCGCCGTGGAGGTCCGGCAGGGATGATACTGAAGAACGGCTATAAAATAGCCGAATGGGGTGATGTTCAAAGAGTGGATATGACCTTTAGTGTTACCAAAAGCTTTCTTTCTACTACTGCATTAATTGCTTTACAGGAAAATATCATCCATAACTTTAATGATACCGTATCAGGATATATTTGGGATGGTACATTTGATGGCCCACACAACTCTAAAATCACATGGAAACATCTACTTCAGCAAAATTCTGATTGGAATGGTGAGTTATGGAATAGTCATGACTGGGCAGACAGACCTTCGGCAAATGGAAATCTCGATAGCTGGAGATCCCGTAAATTAAATGAACCGGGAACATTTTTTAAATATAATGATGTGCGAGTAAATGTACTCGCCTATAGCCTATTGCAGGTCTTCAGAAAGCCTTTACCTTCTGTTTTAAAAGAAAATATTATGGATCCCATTGGGGCATCGCATTCCTGGCGCTGGTTTGGTTATGACAATTCCTGGACAACCATCGATGGCTACAAAATGCAATCTGTAAGCGGCGGTGGTCATTCCGGTGGCGGCATGTTTATCAATACTGAAGATATGGCCAGGTTTGGGTTACTATTCATGAATAATGGTGTGTGGAACGATAAGGAGCTTCTTGAAAAAGATCTAATTGAGGAGGCTATAATACCTTCTATTCCCAACAACAATTATGGTTATATGTGGTGGCTGAATGCTGAAGGAGACCGACATATGGAAGGTTTAGATAAAGATCTTTTTTACGCAGCGGGATTTGGCGGTAATTTTATCATCATCGATCAAAAACAAAAATTAGTAATCGTGACCCGATGGCTTGAACCTTCTAAACTGGAAGAATTTCTCAACCTGATCTATAAAAATCGATAACATGAAAAAAAC
Source organism: Gramella sp. Hel_I_59 (assembly GCF_006714895.1). Lineage (NCBI taxonomy): Bacteria > Pseudomonadati > Bacteroidota > Flavobacteriia > Flavobacteriales > Flavobacteriaceae > Christiangramia > Gramella sp. Hel_I_59. The sequence goes on from NZ_VFME01000001.1 coordinate 2,062,280, forward strand.
ATTAATATATATACTAGGTGGTATATTCTTACTCTGGCTGCTTTATTATGCATTTGTCTATTTTGTGCCTTATAGTGAAGGAACCAGAAGCGGTGAGCTCATTAAATTCAGCCGTAAAGGAGTGATCACAAAAACCTGGGAAGGTGAAATAAGCCAGGGAATAAGCGGTGCTCAGATATTTAGTTTTTCTGTTCTCGATAAAAATGACGAAGTGATCAAAGGCCTTCAGGAGTATGAAGGGAATTACGTGAAACTTACCTATGTAGAACGCTATTCAACCTTCTTTTTCTGGGGAGACAGCAAATATTTTATTACGGAAGTAGAACAATCTCAAAGTCCACATTTTAGAAGATAATATGCAGCAAAATTACAAAAGCGTTGAAGCAAGCCAGGTAGTGATCTCTGAATTGATGCTGCCCTCCCACTCCAATTTTAACGGTAAGATACATGGTGGCTATATATTATCCCTCCTTGATCAAATCGCCTTCGCATGCGCTTCCAAACATTCTAGGGCCTATTGCGTGACTGCAAGTGTGGATACTGTTGATTTTCTAAAGCCCATAGAGATCGGCGAACTGGTAACGATGAAAGCTTCGGTGAATTATGTAGGTAGAAGCTCTATGGTCATAGGGATTCGGGTGGAATCTGAAAATATTCAAACAGGTGATATTAAACATTGCAACAGTTCGTATTTTACAATGGTTGCAAAGGATAAAGATGGCAATTCCATTGAAGTTCCAGGTTTAGTCCTGAAATCTGATGATGAAATTCGGCGTTTTGCTAAAAGTATCAAACGTAAGAAAATGAAGGATTTCAGGGTTAAAGAATTTCATGAAACCGATTTTGCTTCTGAAAAATATTTGCATATCCTGGAAGATCACAAGGCTAAAATTGAGATGGATTCGTGAGATCGAACTGGTTTATCATAGCGATATTTGTAGCGATCGCGATAGCATACTTTCTTCCGCAAGGTCCAGAAATTCTACCTTTAAAAACCATTACCGACATAGGAATTGGACTTATATTCTTTTTCTACGGACTCAAATTATCGCCGGCAGAGTTTAAACAGGGTTTGATGAATTATAAGATTCATATCATTATCCATTTAACAACTTTTGTCGTTTTCCCTCTATTATGCATCGCTTGTCTACCGCTATTCGAAGAGGGTCTACAATCTGAATCCTGGATTGCGCTGTTCTTTCTGGGAACCTTACCCTCAACGGTCTCATCATCTGTAGTAATGGTCGCACTAGCGAAAGGAAATCTTCCTGCAGCTATATTCAATGCTAGTTTATCCGGGCTTATCGGGATATTTGCAACGCCTTTATGGTTGGGACTGGTACTGGAAAGCTCAACAGATTTTGACTTTTTAAGCGTATTGCAAAAATTGATGTTGCAAATCGTAGCACCTTTGCTAATTGGATTAGTTCTTCAAAAGTTTCTGGGAAACTGGGCCAGAAAACATGGCAAGAAACTTAGTAATTTTGACAAGGCTACGATCATATTGATCATATATACAAGCTTCAGCAATTCATTTTCCTCAAACATCTTTGCTGACATTAGCTGGAACGAGATCTTGAAAATGGCAGGAATCGTTATCGTTCTCTTCTTCCTGGTTTATTACGGCACGTTGTTCGCGAGTAAGGCGTTAAAATTGAACACTAGCGATACCATTACTGCTCAATTCTGCGGAACAAAAAAATCATTAGTTCATGGCTCAGTAATGGTTCGGGTGATCTTCGGAAGCACCGCAAATTCCGGTTTGATACTACTTCCCATAATGCTATATCATTCCACACAACTTATTTTGATCGCATGGTTTGCTGAAAAATATAGAAGCAGAAAATCAGATATTCAATAATTGTCCTATTTTTATGCTGAATTATGAAAAGCACTACCTACATTTTCCTTTTTATCAGCATCTTTTTATTTGCCTGTAAATCTGAAGTACCCGAAAAACCTGAAGAAGCTTCAGTAGAAAAACAGGAAATTGCGGCTCCAAAGACCGAAAGTATTCAGAAGATCGAATGCTACACTTACCTTGAGAATAAGGATACGATCTTTATGGCCTTAAGAATCAAAGATGATTCTATTGTAGAAGGCGATCTTTCTTATTCACTGTTCGAAAAAGACCAGAACAAAGGTAGTATTAGAGGAAGAATTTCTAATGATTCTCTATTTGCCAGCTATCAATTTTCTTCAGAAGGAAAGGATTCAGAAAGAGAAGTATTCTTTTTGAAAAGCCCTGATGGCTTCGTTGAAGGCTTTACAGAAACTGAAGAATCTGATGGAAAAACCAGCTTCAGAAATAAAGATTTTAAGTTAAATGATCGCTACATATTACAGCGCACAGATTGCCGATAATCAGTTATTTAGATAGACAGCTATTTCAGTAATATTTATCGTAAAAAAAATCCATCCCAGGATTAGGAACAAACCACCCAGAGGTGTAACCGGACCGAGTATTTTTAGCTTTTTATTAATGGAACTACCATAGGTAAGACCATAAATACTGAAGGAAAATAACAAGATCCCGATCATAAAAAACCAGGCGGTGAGCTGCTGTCCAGTTTGAGTAAAAGGAAATACAATACCGGTAATGATCAATATGATGGCATGATACATTTGATATTTTACACCGGTTTCAAAACTCTTTAATTGATCATCATTAAAGGTTTTTTTAAGAGCGTGAGCTCCAAAGGCTCCTAAGATTACAGAGAGGGCACCCATAATTCCGCCAAAGATTAAAACGAATTCTTTCATTTTCAACTATTAAAAAAGGCCATTCTGAACATATAATTCAAAATGACCTTTAATTTCTATTCTTTTAATTACTTACTTAAGTACATTTTTCTTCTGGAATATAGATCGTAGAACTCATCGTCCTTCAAACTATCAATGAACAGGATACTTTCTCCGGTGCTCTTCATTTCAGGTCCTAGCTGCTTATTCACATTGTAGAATTTATTGAATGAGAAAACAGGTTGTTTAATGGCGTAACCTTCCAGCTGAGGATTAAAGTTGAAATCCTTTACCTTCTTTTCACCAAGCATCACTTTGGTCGCGTAATTCACGTAAGGCTCTTTATAAGCTTTCGCTATGAACGGCACTGTTCTCGAAGCTCTTGGATTCGCTTCGATAATAAATACCTTATCATCCTTGATCGCAAATTGAATATTGATTAGACCAACTGTATTAAGCGCCAGAGCGATCTTGCGAGTGTGATCCTTGATTTGCTGCATTACCAGGTCTCCCAGGTTGAAAGGCGGCAACAAGGCGTGAGAATCACCAGAATGTATTCCACAAGGCTCGATATGCTCCATGATCCCGATAATGTAGACATCTTCACCATCACAGATAGCATCTGCTTCAGCCTCGATTGCTCCATCAAGGTAATGGTCCAGTAATAATTTATTATTAGGAATTTTTCTAAGAAGGTCTACCACATGAGCTTCCAGTTCATCCTTATTGATCACGATCTTCATTCCCTGACCTCCAAGTACATAAGATGGTCTTACCAGGATAGGGAAATCAAGTTCTTCAGCAAGTTTTAGGGCTTCGTCTGCATTTTCTGCAGTTCCAAAGTCTGGATAAGGAATATCGTTCTTTTGTAGTAAAGTTGAAAAACTACCTCTGTCTTCAGCTAAATCCAGGGCTTCATAACTGGTTCCCATGATCTTGATTCCGTAGCGATCAAGTTTTTCAGCCAGTTTAAGAGCAGTTTGACCTCCAAGTTGTACTATAACTCCTTCAGGTTTTTCATGTTGAATAATGTCATAAATATGCTCCCAGAATACAGGTTCGAAATACAACTTATCAGCAGTATCAAAATCTGTAGATACAGTCTCAGGATTACAATTGATCATGATCGTCTCGTAACCACATTCTGCAGCAGCAAGTACCCCGTGAACACAGCTGTAATCAAACTCTATCCCCTGTCCTATTCTATTGGGACCGGAACCAAGCACTATGATCTTTTTCTTATCTGAAACTTTGCTTTCGTTATCTGTATAATGCTTTCCATCTTTGGAACGAATTCCTTCCTCGAATGTGGAATAATAATACGGAGTCAAAGCTTCAAATTCTGCAGCACAGGTATCTACAAGTTTATAAACCCGGTTAATCTGTAATTCTTCTCTCTTTTTGTAAACTTCACTTTCCAGACAGTCAAGCATATGTGCAATTTGTCTATCAGCAAAACCTTTTTGTTTGGCTTCTAGCAGAAGATCTTTAGGCAGATTTTCTTTATCATACTTAGTGATCTCCACTTCAAGAGCATGAAGATCTTCATATTGTTTCAGGAACCACATATCGATCTTAGTGATCTCGTGTATTCTACTAAGAGGAATTCCCATTTGTATGGCATCGTAGATCACAAAGACACGATCCCAGCTCGGGTTAGTTAATTTATCTATGATCTGATCATAATCCTTATAACCTTTCCCATCAGCACCCAAACCATTTCGCTTGATCTCAAGCGATTGTGTAGCTTTATGAAGAGCTTCCTGAAACGAACGTCCAATTCCCATCACTTCCCCTACAGATTTCATCTGAAGACCTAAGGTGCGATCTGATCCTTCGAACTTATCAAAGTTCCATCGAGGGATCTTCACGATCACATAATCAAGAGAAGGTTCGAATAATGCTGAAGTTGATTTGGTAATCTGGTTCTCAAGTTCATCAAGATTATAACCTAAAGCCAGTTTTGTAGCGACCTTTGCAATAGGATATCCAGTCGCTTTAGAAGCTAAAGCTGAAGATCTAGATACCCGAGGATTGATCTCAATTGCTACGATATCCTCTTTTTCATCAGGACTTACCGCAAATTGGACATTACAACCTCCGGCAAAATCTCCAATACTACGCATCATTTTAATCGCGAGATCACGCATTCTTTGATACGTCTTATCGCTAAGTGTCATCGCAGGAGCAACTGTAATCGAGTCTCCGGTATGGATTCCCATTGGATCCATATTTTCAATAGCACAAATAATTACTACGTTATCGTTTCTATCGCGCAGTAGTTCCAGTTCATATTCTTTCCAGCCTAACAAAGCTTTATCAATCAATACCTCATGAATAGGAGAAGCTTCGAGACCCCTGGAAAGCATCTCGTCAAAATCTTCAGCACGGTGCACAAAGCTGGCTCCACCACCACCAAGGGTAAATGACGCTCTAATGACTAGTGGAAATCCAAATTCCTGGGCAACTTCTTTACCTTGTAAATAAGAGGTCACTGTTTTGGCTGGAGCAACTGGCACTCCTAGTCTTCCCATTAGCTGCTTGAACTGCTCACGATCTTCACAAATATTGATCGCATCGATATCAACCCCAATAAGCTTTACATTAAAATCATTCCAAATACCTTTTTCGTCTGCTTCAATACATAAATTCAGTGCAGTCTGGCCACCCATAGTTGGTAGAACAGCATCGATCTCAGGATGATCTTTCAGAATTTCAATAATGGATTTTGTCGTAAGTGGTTTAAGATAAACATGATCGGCCATGGAAGGGTCCGTCATGATCGTTGCAGGATTGGAATTAATAAGTATGGTTTTAATCCCGTCCTCTCGCAGAGATCTAAGAGATTGAGTACCTGAGTAATCGAACTCACAGGCCTGGCCAATGATAATTGGACCAGATCCAATGATTAAAACGCACTTGATGTTGTTGTTTTTAGGCATGATTAAGATTTGATCGTGTTGTTAGTTGTGTACTATAAAATTAAGAAGCGTCTGGGTATAAAAAAAGGCGTTACTCAAAAAGTAACACCTTTAATATTTCAATTAATGATAATCATTAATGCTTATGTCTGTTTTCAGAAGATACAGATAGTTTCTTTCTTCCTTTTGCTCTTCTTCTAGCAAGGACTTTTCTACCGTTGGCACTTGCCATACGCTCCCTAAAGCCGTGCTTATTCTTTCTTTTTCTTTTGGATGGTTGAAACGTTCTTTTCATTGTGAATATCTTTTATCTTCTAAATTCGTTTATCTGTCTTAAAAACTGCGTGCAAATATACAAAGCTTTTTATGTACTGCAAATACTAAACATAAAAAATTTTAATAGTTTTTACTACCTTTGCCGCCGGAAAACAAATTTATCTATGTTCAATAAGAATATCAAACTAATTATCGCAGGATTACTTATCGCCGTTGCTGTCTGGCAATTTATTGAAGGGGAAATTGGAAATGGAATTGCACTAATTCTACTCTCCGGGATCTTTATCTTCCTGTATTTTAAGAATGAAATGATACTTCTGGCTTTTCTTAGACTTAGAAAGCAAGATTTTCCAGGCGCAAAAAGATGGCTTGATAAGATCAAAGATCCCGAAAAGGCACTAGTACCTAAACAACAGGGATATTACTGGTACCTGCATGGTCTCATGGTTTCTCAAACCAATATGACCCAGGCTGAAAAATTCTTTAAGCGTGCGATCAAGCTAGGACTTTCAATGGATCATGATCTTGCAATGGCAAAATTAAACCTTGCTGGAATCGCCATGACCAAAAGAAGAAAGAGAGAAGCGACTACACTACTAAGTGAAGCTAAGAAACTGGACAAACATGGAATGCTAAACGACCAGATTCGAATGATGAAAGAACAAATGAAAAAGATCTAATTAAGAGTTTTTTTTAGGATCTTTTCTTTCAACAAATAAATTGGCATTTAAACGAGTATTTTTCTGAACTGTCTTTATTCATAATACTTTTAAGGGGTAAGCCCCAAAAATAGATTATGAAGAGACTGTTACTTTTGTTAACGCTTCTTTTTATTACACCCCATTTATTCGCCCAGCAAGATCTGGACGACAAATATTATTTCACCGAAGCACTTTTCGAGCATTTATCTGATTATAATAAAAAGGCAGATGCTGCATTTCGAGCTAATAAATATGAAAGAGCCAAGGAGCTCTTCGAAGAATTCACTTCGGAGCAACTTGCAGGTTCTTACATGAATAATTTTAAATTCAGGAACCTTCGAAATCGTGAAGTCGAGCTTTACGATTTTAATAAACCAACCTTCCTTATTACTTATGCCAGCTGGTGTATTCCTGCAAAGGGAGAAATTCCTGCAATTAACAAACTAGCGAAAGAATATTCTGATAAAGTAGATTTCGTGGTGTTGTTCTGGGATAAGCGAAAAACTGTAAAGAAACTTTCAGATCAATTTGATTCAGAAATTTCAGTAGTTTATGTGGATGAATCTGAAAATAATGGTGGTTACGTTGTAAAACAACTGAAGCACTCCTTAGGACTTCCAACTTGCTTCTTACTTTCCGAAGATAAAAGAATCACTTCCATTCGAAGAAGCGTATTCTCAGGACCAGCAACCGATCTCGAAACGGCCTATCAAAAAAACTACATCGCACTGGAAACTTCTATTTCAAAAAACCTGGTGCCCGAGTACGATGAAGTTTATGCTGATAATGTTAGTGTAGACTAATCTAGTTTTGGATACTGACCATTTTCAGGGATCTCAATAAAATAAGTCTTTCTTGAAGAATTATTAAGATGATCATCCCTTAACCAGGGGTTATGAATCTTCAGAGTTTTATAATTGATTCCGAATTCTCTCGCAAAATTCGGGAAATTCGCTACTGCAGTGTCTACTTTCACTTTATTCAGCTGAATTGGCGCATAAAGATCTTCTTCTTGGTAATCGAACCCATATTTCTCTGGATTGTTCATGATCTCTTTCAAGGCAAGAATTCTAAAAACATACCTACCCGTTTCTTCTCCTAGTAATAATTCGTAGTACTCATCGACCTTCTGTCTATCCAATTGCTTATCTACACCATACTGCCCGGCATTGTATGAAGCCGCAGCCAATGTCCAGGAACCAAAACGTGCCTTTGCTTTCTTCAGATAATCTGCAGCTACACGTGTAGATTTCTCAATGTTATAGCGCTCATCAACATTCGAATTGATCTCCAATCCGTATTCCTTCCCTGTACCTTCAAGGATTTGCCAGAAACCGACTGCCTTTGCAGGTGATACGGCCTGAGTCAAACCACTTTCTATAACCGCAAGATACTTGAAGTCTTCAGGGATCCCTTCTTCTTCTAAAACCGGCTCTATGATCGGGAAGAACTTATTAGCTCTTTTTATAAGTAGTAAAGCATTCGACTGCCAGTAAGTATTTACCAGAAGTTCTCTATCCATTCTTTCATAAACATCAGGATCTTCCAGGGGAACTGGCTCTCCTGCAAAATCCAGGTTTGTTGGCACAGGCAACGCCTTTATTCGGTAGTTAGTTGCAACACTACGATCCTTGATCGTATCAGCCAATGTACTACCAGATTCACTTGAATTTAATTCCCCATCCTGAACATATGCATTAATACTTACTCCAAGGATTGTTAGAATCCCTACAAAGATCAATGCGCTTTTCAATAAATTCATATGTTTTTATTTAAGTTCTTTTAATCAATTCACCGGTTTCAATAATTTCAGGTAGATGGTCGTTGAACCACCTGAATCTATTTACAACCATAATATGCGTTCCGCCTTTAACGATGATCGCATTGTCAATATTTTTTACTGGAAAAACTTCATCCTGATCACCGTGAATATGAATTACCTTTTCATCAGGCTTTTCACACTTCCAGTTAACCATTTGTTTTATAGACCAGTCCAGGTACTGCTTGTCTGTAATTGAAATATACTGTTTATATAATTTCGCACGCTTCTTAAGAAATGGTCCAATGGCATACTTCTCAAACTGGTCTACGTAATTCGCAAGACTTGTGGGTACTATTCGAAATAAACCTGTTCTGGCAGCGAATTTCATACGTGGAGGTAACTCGTTCGTACATTTTACGCTGGATATTATAATAAGCCTCTGTAAGTCCAGAAACTTTGCCATCTCCTGTACAATAACCCCTCCAAAAGAAACACCAATCAATACAATGTTCTCATGTTTGATAAACTGAAGCATTCTTTTCGAATAATCTTCAAGTGATTCATCTGTCTCAGGAATTACCCACTCAAGCAAATGTGTTTCATACTTTTCCGCAGATAAAATCAGGTTTTCAAAAATTGTTGGAGCTGCTGCCATACCCGGCATGAAGTAAACATGTGTACGCTTCTGCAAACTAATCTTTTTAACATGCGAGTTACATGAAATGCACTCACAAAATCGTAAATTGAACAATCAAAATTAGCCTTTAATCTTAGACTTTCAAATCTTATAACTCATAAATAATGGATAAAATATTTCACGCTGCAGGATCTCGTGGTACCGCTAATCATGGCTGGTTGAACGCTAACTTCTCCTTTAGCTTTGCTAACTATTTCGATCCTAATAGAACCAATTTCGGACTGCTTCGTGTACTTAATGACGATTACGTTAAATCTGGAATGGGATTTGGCACCCATCCACATAAGGATATGGAGATCATTTCGATTCCTCTTCATGGTGCAATAAGACATAAAGATTCCATGGACCATACGGCAGTCATTGAGAAAGGCGAAGTGCAGGTAATGAGCGCCGGCACAGGTGTGGAACATAGCGAATTTAATTCCTCGACTGAAGAATTAAACATGCTTCAAATCTGGATCTTCCCTGATAAAAACGGACATGAACCCCGGTATGATCAAAAGAATTATAGCAAACAGTTAGATACTGGTGAGTTGGTTACAGTAGTAGCTCCAATAGATCATGATGATGAAAATGCCTTGAAAATTCATCAAAACGCCTTCCTATCAATCCGAAAGACCGAAGCTGGCAGGAATATTGAGTATAAGCTAAATGATACCGCCAATGGTGTTTATATCTTTATGATAGAGGGAGATTCAGAAATTGATGACTTGAAGCTTTCAAAGCGCGATGCTGTTGGTGTCTGGAATACTCCTAAGATAAATGTTGACGTTAAAAATAAATCAACGGTACTTTTTATTGAGGTACCTATGAATTAATTCTTGAAATATGAATGTAGAAGAAATGAAGATTACAGACAATGAATTCTTGAGACAGTTTGAAACTGAGATTGATGGAGAACTCTGCATTATAGAATATTCTCAACAGGATAGAAAGATCTTCTTAACAAAGATCAAAGTATCTGAGAAAGTTCTGGACAAGCAAAATGATTTTATAGAAGCGGTTCTATCCAGGATTAGCGAAACCAATATGAGAGTGGTTCCTACGAACCCAACCATTGCCGGTTTCATGCGGAAAAATAGAAGAAAATATAAAGATCTACTTCCTGTAGGGATTAATATTTAAACCAATTCTTCCTGAAGCATTTCGAATCTTACCAAGCCATCTTCATCGATCTCGGTAAGATTCACTTTTTTAAGTGTATTTACCATCTCTGGATTCCACGGTGCCTTTACCTTCACGTAGTTTTCTGTAAATCCATGGATATAACCTGATTTGTTCTCTCCTTCGAATAGAACCGTTGATGTATTCCCAAGCTGGCTCTCATAAAAAGCTCTGCGTTTTTTAGCAGACAAGCCTCTCAACATTTTACTTCTTTTCTTTCGCACTTTTAATGGCACTACTCCATCCATCTCTGCTGCTGGAGTATTATCCCTTTCTGAATAAGTAAAAACGTGAAGGTATGATATATCCAATTTTTGAAGAAAATTATAAGTCTCCAGAAAGTGCTCATCAGTTTCACCTGGAAAACCAACAATGACATCAACTCCAACACAGGCATCTGGCATGACTGATTTGATCTTATTTACGCGATCTACATATAGATCACTAAGATAGCGCCTACGCATGAGCTTTAGCATATCGTCACTTCCACTTTGAAGTGGAATATGAAAATGAGGTACAAAAGTATTACTTGACGCTACAAAATCGATCGTTTCATTTTTTAGTAGGTTTGGTTCTATAGACGAGATTCGCAGTCTTTCGATCCCTTCAACATCATCCAAGGCCTTTACGAGCTCAAGAAACGTATGCTTATGCTTTTTATTTCCGAATTCACCTTTCCCGTAGTCCCCAATATTTACTCCTGTGAGAACGATCTCTTTTATTCCCTGTTCTGAAATTTCCGAAGCATTCTGAAGAACATTTTCAAGACGGTCGCTTCTGGAAATTCCTCTGGCCAAAGGAATAGTACAGTACGTACACTTATAATCACATCCATCCTGAACTTTCAAAAAAGCGCGGGTACGATCACCTATAGAATAAGAACCTACGTAGAAATCGGCTTCATCGATCTCGCAGCTATGAACTTCACCATGATCATTCTTGGTGAGATCATTCAGGTAGTCTGTAATTTTGAATTTTTCAGTAGCGCCCAGGACCAGATCCACACCATCTACCGCGGCTAGTTCTTCTGGTTTTAATTGAGCATAGCAGCCTACTGCAATAACAAAAGCATCTTCATTTGCTTTCTGCGCGTGCTTAACAATAGTTTTGAATCTTTTATCTGCATTTTCAGTAACAGAACAGGTGTTGACCACGTATATATCTGCCGCTTCATCAAACTCCACCCTCTGGAATCCTTCATTCTCAAAAGATCTAGCGATCGTGGAAGTTTCAGAAAAATTCAGCTTACAGCCAAGGGTATAAAATGCTACTTTTTTTGCGCTCATGATCAATTCGTCTAATCCTGTATTTCGAGCTGCAAAGATACCAACTTAAAGTGTTTCTAAAAAATCATTTATCAAACTGAAAATCAAATGATCAACTAGGGTTTATAGAGTTTAATCCCGTCGCCATTTCGCGGAATAATCGAAAATATGCTCCATTATCTTTTCATCGGCTGCTGTGAGCTCTACTCCCCGGCGTTGCATTACCAGTCTGGCGGTCTCAAAAACCTTGGTAAGTTTGTATGTTGTCGTTCCTGCACTTCCACCCCAGCTATAGGAAGGAATAAAATTTCTAGGGAAACCACTTCCAAAAATATTAGCACTCACTCCAACAACAGTCCCGGTATTAAACATAGTATTAATCCCGCATTTACTGTGATCTCCCATTATAAGTCCGCAGAACTGCAACCCGGTATCTGCAAATCTTTCTGTCTCGTAATCCCATAATCTAACGGCGGCATAATTATTTTTAAGATTGCTGTTATTGGAATCAGCACCTATATTGCACCACTCACCAAGTACAGAATTTCCTAAAAAGCCATCATGCCCTTTGTTAGAATTCTGAAACAACACAGAGTTACTGATCTCACCTCCCGCTTTGCATGAAGGCCCGATGGTAGTCGCACCATAAATTTTAGCACCCATCTTGATCGTTGCAGATTCCCCTAAAGCGAAAGGGCCTTTAATCAGCGATCCTTCCATAACTGTAGCATTCTTACCAATATAAATAGGGCCATCGCTGGCGTTCAACGAACAGTTTTCTACGCTTGCACCTTCCTCAATAAAAATGTTTTCTGAAACTTTGGTGTAATTTGAAGAATCTATATTCTGAGAAGTTTTTCCTTTGGTTAAATGATCATAATCTAACTGAATAGCTTCAGCATTTTTAGAGAAGATATCCCAGGTATGAGCAACTATAAAAGGCTTTCTAAATGATTTTTTAAGCTGAAGATCTTCAGGAGATGGTTCAGAATTCCCTTCAAACTTATATGCTATAAGGATGTCTTCAAAAACTAATTTTTCACCATGCTGAAGTGCTGAAATTTCCTCCAACAAACTATCCTCCGGTAATACGGAAGCATTGATAAAGATGTTTGAACTCTCTAATTTCAATGGCCACTTTTCTGAAAGATATTCTTCAGTTTTAGTCGACGTAGTAGCATTTAATCGTTGCTCCCATTTTTCACGGATAGTTAGTATCCCAATTCGTAGATCGGCTACTGGCCTGGTGAATGTAAATGGTAATAGATTATTTCGGAAAGTACCGTCAAATAGAATATAGTTCATATCGTATGCTTTGATTCAGCAAAAATAAAGTTTCCAGCGAAACGACTGCTGCTAAAATGAAAAAAGCCGCTAAAAGCGGCTTTATATGTCGAAAATTCGGAAGAATTACTTCTTCTTGAATTTTGAGTATTTGTTCTTAAACTTGTCAATTCTACCTGCAGTATCCAGTAATTTGGTCTGTCCAGTATAGTATGGATGAGAAGTTCTGGAAATTTCCAGTTTTACCAACGGGTATTCAGTTCCGTCAACTTCAATAGTTTCTTTTGTTTTTGCTGTAGATTTAGTTAAAAACACGTCTTCGTTAGACATATCTTTAAATGCTACTAATCTATAATTTTCCGGATGGATTCCCTGCTTCATCGCTTTGATCTTTTAATTTTCGAGGTGCAAATTTAACTAATTACTACTTACGAACAAATAAAATTGAAAAAAGTTTTTATTTATTATTGAGTGTAACGTTTCCTTATATTTGTTAACTAACTGCTAAACTAATCAATCTACAACTTACAATGGAACAATCAACTAAAAAGTTAGGCACCAGTCATGGAATTTACCTTGGGATCGCTTTAATTCTAATCACTGTACTTATTTATGCCTTTGACGTCTCAATTATGACCGAATGGTATATGTTTTTCGTTAATTTAGTATTAGTCGTCACACTTGCGACCATGGCTGTCAAAAAATCAAAAGCTGCCAGCACCTCACTTTTCAGCTTTAAAGAGGCGTTTACACCTTATTTTCTAACCGTTTTTATTGGTATGCTCCTGGCTACCATATTTACTTTACTTCTGTTCAATGTCATAGACCCAGAAGCTGCAGAAACCGTAAAAGAATTGACTTTAGAGAAACAAGCTGAAATGCTGGAAGGCTTTGGAATGACTGAAGAGCAGATTAATGCCGGTATGGCTGAAGCTGCAAAACAGGACACTTTTTCGCTTAAAAATATTGCTATTAGCTTCGGTGGTCAATTGATTTTCTTTTCAATTATAGGATTAATCGTAGCTTTGATCTTTAGAGAGAAAGATAAGACAAACGCATAATTGATGCAGATATCGGTAGTTATACCATTACTCAACGAAGAGCAATCTTTGGTTGAATTATATAATTGGATCGCAAAAGTATTGCGATCCAATTCCTTTTCTTATGAGATCATCTTTATCGATGATGGCAGCACAGATGGTTCCTGGAAGACGATCGAATCACTTTCTGAAGCCGATGATCGTGTAAAAGGAATACGTTTTAATAGAAATTACGGGAAATCCCAGGCCCTTCATGCTGGTTTTATTGAAGCTCAGGGTGATGTGATCATCACCATGGATGCCGATCTTCAGGATAATCCTGATGAAATTCCAGAATTATACGCCTTAATTAAGGAGCAGAAATATGATCTTGTTTCAGGATGGAAGAAGAAGCGTTATGATAATGTGATCACCAAAAATCTTCCTTCCAAACTATTTAATGCCGCTGCAAGAAAAACTTCCGGAGTAAAATTAAATGATTTCAATTGCGGACTAAAGGCTTACAGAAAAGAGGTGATCAAGAACATCGATGTCTATGGTGAAATGCATCGATACATTCCTGTACTTGCCAAAAATGCCGGTTACAGTAAAATCACCGAAAAAGAAGTTAAACACCAGGCCAGGAAATATGGTAACACAAAATTTGGCGCCAGTAGATTTTTAAATGGCTTCCTTGACCTAATCAGCATTTGGTTTCTTTCCAAATTCGGTCGCAGACCTATGCATCTTTTTGGAGCAATGGGCGTTCTAATGTTCATCATCGGTTTTGTTTCTGCCTTTATTATTGGTGTCTCCAAGCTCTATAAACTCTATCATGGCTTACCCAACGTACTGGTAACTCAGAATCCATGGTTCTATATTTCACTCGCAGTGATGATCATAGGAACACAGTTTTTTCTTGCTGGTTTTCTGGGAGAGCTTATTCTTCGTTCAAAACGTGAGAAAGAGCGCTACCTCATCCGAAAAACCACCAGTAATATTTAGTACCTTTCTCGTATTAATCATTATTTTTGTTTAGCAAAACCAACTAATTATGGCAACAAATAAACCTGAAATTCTTCAGAAGGCACAGGCGTGGCTTACTGATATCTTTGATGCAGACACTAAAACCGAGATCAATCGTCTTATAAATGATGATCCGGGTGAACTGGAAGAAAGCTTTTATAAAAATGCTGAATTTGGTACAGGTGGAATGCGCGGTGTTATGGGCGTTGGTACAAACCGAATCAACAGGTACACTTTGGGTAAAAACACCCAGGGACTTTCAGATTATTTGAAAAAATCTTTTCCTGGAGAGCAGGTTAAAGTGGCGATTGCTTACGATTGCAGAGATAATAGTGATACGCTTGCCAAAGTTGTCGCAGATGTCTTTTCAGCGAACGATATCAAAGTTTACCTTTTTTCTGAACTACGACCGACTCCTGAGTTATCTTTTGCAGTTAAAGAATTAGACTGCCACTGTGGGATCGTGCTTACCGCTAGCCATAATCCACCAGAATATAACGGTTATAAAGTTTACTGGCAGGATGGTGGCCAGTTGGTTCCACCACAGGATAAAGAAGTGATCGAAACTATCAATAATCTTGACTATACTGAAGTTAAATTTGAAGCGAACGAATCACTTATTGAAAAGATCGACAAGAAGGTTGACGATTCATTCGCAAAAGCTTCCGTAGAAAATGGAAGTTTTGATACTTCAGCTACATCAAAGAGCGATCTTAAAGTAGTATTTACTTCTCTCCACGGAACTTCTATTACTATGGTTCCTGAAGTTCTGGAAATGGCAGGATTTAATAATGTTCATATTGTTGAAGAGCAGCGTAAACCAGATGGTAATTTCCCAACGGTGAAATCACCAAACCCGGAAGAACCTGAAGCATTAAAAATGGCTTTGGAAAAAGCTGAAGAAATCCATGCAGATATAGTTATTGGAACCGATCCGGATTGTGACAGACTTGGAGTTGCCGTTCGTGATTTAGATGGTAAAATGGTACTTCTTAATGGAAATCAAACCATGTTGGTGATGACTTGGTTTCTGCTGGAGGAATGGAAAAAACAGGATAAGATCAAAGGTTCAGAGTTTGTTGCTTCTACCATAGTTTCCACTCCAATGATGAAGAATTTAACCGAATCTTACGGAGTAGAATATAAAGAAGTTCTTACAGGATTTAAATGGATCGCAAAACTAATCAAGGACCACCCGGAAATGAATTTCATCGGTGGCGGTGAAGAGAGTTTTGGTTATATGGTTGGTGATTTTGTTAGAGACAAAGATGCGGTAACCGCTACCCTACTCGCCTGTGAGATCGCAGCAAAGATGAAAGCAGAAGGAAAATCTTTCTATCAAAAACTTCTTGAGCTTTATACTGAACACGGTCTTTTTCGCGAAGAACTTATATCCCTTGTAAAGAAAGGAATTAAAGGAGAGCAGGAGATAAAGCAAATGCTGGTAGATCTTAGAGAAAATCCATGGGAAGAGATCGATGGAGAAAAAGTGGTCTTAGTTGAAGATTATCACGCCTCTACTGCTAGAAATGTATTAGAACGAAATGAGTCTGTTATCGATATTCCAAAATCCAATGTTCTAATTTATTATACTGAAAATGGAACGAAAATCGCTGCAAGGCCAAGTGGTACAGAGCCAAAGATCAAATTCTACATCAGCGTAAATTCTCAGCTGGATGATATTCAGAATTACGATGTTGAAAATCAGAAATTAAGTGATAAGATTGCCCGAATCAAAGATGAATTAAAACTGGGCTAAATTTCTTTAAATGACCTATTTTAGAAAGATCATGATGTTCGCAATGCCGTACAGGAAGTTTGCGATCCTCAATATTATATGTAATATCTTTTATGCGATATTCAGTACTTTATCGTTTATCGCGCTAATACCTGTTATCCAGGTACTTTTTGATAAAACAAAAAGGGTTGCTGAGAAACCAGTTTATACCGGAATTTCTAACGCTAAGGATTATTTTTCAGATTATTTTAATTATGAGGTCACGCAGAGAGTGAACGAGGATGAAGTTGCCGCACTTATATTTATCTGCGGAATTGTGGTTCTCCTCTTCTTTCTCAAAAACCTGTTCGGCTATCTTAGTTCGTTCTTTCTAACATTTCTTCGGAATGGCGTATTACGCGACCTTCGTGATGCGATGTATAAGAAGATACTTGCCTTGCCAGTATCCTATTTTTCAGAAAAAAGAAAAGGTGATACGATATCAAGAATCACTGCCGATGTAAACGAGGTTCAAACTTCGTTTCTTTCCATTCTGGAACTCATTGTACGAGAACCACTCACTATATTGTTTACAATCCTGGCAATGTTAGTGATGAGTGCACAATTAACGCTCTTCGTTTTTATATTTCTACCAATCGCTGGTTTTATCATTAGTTTGATTGGGAAGCAATTGAAGCGAAAGTCGAATCTTGCTCAGGAAGAAAACGGTCATTTTCTTAGTATTGTTGAGGAGACACTTTCCAGTTTAAAAATTGTAAAGGGCTTTAATGCAGAAAGTAAATTTTACGATAGGTTTCAGCAAAGCACAAACCGTCTCAAGGAAATCCTGAATAGCCTGATTAACAGGCAAAACCTCGCATCACCTACCAGTGAATTCCTGGGGATCTTTGTCATTGTAGTAATTCTATGGTTTGGAGGTAATATGGTTCTTGTCGAAGAATCCCTGGATGCAGCAACTTTTATAGCTTTTCTGGGATTGGCTTATAACATCCTGACGCCGGCTAAACAAATTTCTAAAGCAACTTACAGCGTAAAGAAAGGTGATGCGGCAGCAGAAAGGATCCTGCAGGTTCTCGAAACACCTTCGACCATTACAGACCATCCAGATGCCATTGATAAGAAAGATTTCGAAACAGGCATAGAGATCTCAAATGTGGATTTCGCTTATGAAGATGATAAGGTATTAAAACAATTCTCTATTAACGTGAACAAAGGTGAAACCGTCGCTTTGGTAGGACAATCAGGATCTGGAAAATCTACTATTGCAAATTTGATCACCAGATTCTACGATGTAAATGCTGGAACTATTAAGATCGACGGAATCGATATCAGGAAGATGAAGAAATCTGATCTCCGGGATCTACTTGGTCTGGTTACTCAGGATTCAATATTATTTAATGATAGTATCCGGAATAATATCGCACTAGGTAAAGATGATGCTACAGATGCTGAAATTATTGATGCTTTAAAAATTGCCAATGCATGGGAATTCGTAAAAGAACTTCCTAAACAGCTGGATACAAATATTGGAGATAGCGGAAATAAATTGAGTGGTGGCCAGAAGCAACGTTTATCCATTGCAAGAGCTGTACTTAAGAACCCACCAGTCATGATACTGGATGAAGCCACTTCTGCCCTAGATACTGAAAGTGAGAAACTGGTTCAGAAAGCTTTGGAGAATATGATGAAGAACCGAACCTCTATCGTGATCGCGCACAGATTATCTACGATACAGAATGCAGACAAGATTGTCGTGATGCAAAAAGGTGAAATTGTGGAACAGGGAAAACATCAGGAATTGATCGACGCCAATGGAAACTATAAAAAATTGGTTGCCATGCAGTCTTTCGAATGATTTTATGAAGTAACAACATAAAAAAAAGGATGACTACATAGGTATCATCCTTTTTTTAATTATTATTCTCACTTGGGGCAGCAAGAATAATGCGATATAATTCAATTTTTAAGGGGCAAAAAAAGGATTAAATCTTTTAACTGTTGTAAATATACGTTAAAATGCATATCAACCAAATTTATTTTGCATTTAACCCTCAAATACTTCCTTTCGTCCGAATATGTAGTTGTTTTGTAAGTTAATATTTACAAACTTTTATTTCCATCTCTATTTTGACCGATGATCGAATTGAATATCTTTGCATTGAACGTCCATTATGTCCAACACACTAGAAGCTGAACAGGATCTTATCTTAAGATTGCAGAAGCAATCAACTTCCCAGGAAGCTTTCAGGGAATTGATCACGCTTTATAAAGAGCGTTTGTACTGGCATATCCGAAATATTGCAAAAAGTCATGATGATACAGACGATATTTTGCAGAATACCTTCATAAAGATCTTCAGAAATATTGATAAATTTAAAGGAGATAGCAAACTGTACAGCTGGATGTACCGTATCGCGACTAACGAAGCGATCACATTCATCAATAAAAAAGCGCGACGCTTAAAGATCACTTCAGAAGAACTTCAGGATCAAATCATCGATAATCTTGAAAGTGACGTATATTTTGAAGGAAGTGAAATACAATTGAAATTACAAAAAGCCATCGCCACCCTTCCGCAGAAACAACAACAGGTATTCAATATGAAATATTTCGAAGAACTGAAATATAGAGAAATGGCAGAGATTTTGAGTACTAGTGAAGGAGCTTTGAAAGCTTCGTATCACATTGCGACCAAGAAGATCGAAGAATTTTTAAAGTCGAATTAAACCATTACTAAAAAACTAAGTCATAAGTACGATGAAAACCGATAATTTTAAACATAAGAACAACTCTGGATTCAAAGTCCCGGAAACTTATTTCCAGGATCTTGAGAACAGTCTTATGAATAAGATTTCGGTTGAAAATGAACTACCTGCAATCGAAGGTTCAGGCTTTACTACTCCAGATAATTATTTCGATGAGCTTGAAGATAGTATCCTGTCAAAATCTGTTGCTCCTGAAACCAAAGTTGTACCGTTATTCAAAAAAGAATACTGGCTATATGCCTCAGCCGTCGCTGCAATCATGGTCATTATGCTTGGTAACTTCTTTCCATCTAACCAAACTAATGATCTTGGATGGGATGATATTGAGGTTACAGCATTAGAAAATTACATTTACGATAGTTACGAAATGGGAAGTATCGATCTTAATAGTGTTGAATATTCAGATTTGATAACTCAAGGTGATCTGGAAGCTGACTTTACTGAAATTGATACTGAAGCAGCTTTCGAATATATTGATGAGAACGTTGAAGATCCATCTTATATAATGGACTAATTATGAAAAAATACCTACTAATAATTCTATTTCTTTTGCCAGCGAATATTTTACTGGCCCAGGAAAAAAACGAAGATCGGGAAGCACAACACAAGAGGATCAAAGCTTTAAAAGTGGCTTTTATTACTCAGGAACTCGAGCTTACCGATAAACTGGCCCAGGAATTCTGGCCAATTTACAATGAATATGAACGAAAGAAGCGAAAACTTCATGAACGTGAGCATATCGAACTGGAAGATGTAAATTGCTATAATGAGGACCAGGCAGAAGATCTTCTAAATGAATTCCTTTCTGTTGAAAACGAGGAATACAAGATAAAAAAACAACTCTTCAAGGATTTAAAGCAGATCATTACAGCGAAAGACATTATAAAATTACATAAACTCGAGGACGAATTTCATAAAAAGCTCATTAGAGAATACAGAGCGAAAAAGGGAAATAATAAATCGAGTGACGAATAATATTGGTTAAGTATTTGGTTAGAATGAAACGGCCCGGCTTTAAAAGTCGGGCTTGTTTTTTATTTAAATCTAAGCTTCGCTACTCTTCCACTTCCGGCGGCATATGCAGTAGAATCATTGATGAATCTTATAGTGAAAAATCCTTCATCACTCAATTCTGTCCAGGTTTCTCCACTATCCTTGCTATAATTGATGCCTTCAAAACCTACGGCAATTAATTCCTTGCCATCATCACCAGGAACGAATCTAACCGAACTTCTATAGCCGGGCTCCTGCCCTTCTGCAACTAAATTCCAGGTTTTACCTCCGTCTGTCGTGATTGCTTTGTTTCCTTTGTTCTCTTTAGACTTGGTATAATCTCCACCAATAATGAATCCAATTTCAGAATTAAAAAAATCTACACTATATCCTCCAGAAGTGGCCGTTCCCTGAATAAGCGGGGTATCAAAGATCTCCCAGTTATTTCCTTTGTCTGAAGAGTATAAAATTCTCGATTTCATTCCGCCTGTCAGAATCCAGGTTTCATCCTCGTAAGTTGCAATATTTGAATTACTAGCTGCAAAAGCTGCTTCACCCTTGGCAGCTTTGGGTAGCTGTCCACAATCAAGCTTTTCCCAACTTTTCCCCGCATCTCTTGTGATTAAAATAGAAATACAGCCATCAGTAGGATCGCCCATCGCAATTCCTTCTGTATCATTCCAGAAAGTCATGGAATCATAAAACGCTTTCTCATGATCTTCTTTATACACCAGTTCTAACTGGCCATTATTACCAGTTTTATATAAGAGCGCCGGGCTTCCCACACCTAGCATAAAAAAGTCGTTAGATGTGCTGGCGATAGCTCGAAACTCGGGATAAATACTGTCGTAAGCCTGAGTATTCGTCTTCCATGTTCTGGTCGCTGCATTATACAACCCATAAGTTCCATTATTAGCTGCAATGGCCAGGTTCTCACCAATCACCTGGATCGCCCTGATGCTCAATGAATCATCTTCAAGTATATTTTCGACATGAACTTCTCTAAAGGTTTTATGCTTACTTGTAGAAGCCGAATCATCAGCTTTAGACTCATTATTATTTTTGCAACCTGCAGTAAGGACTAATAGAAGTAGCACCAGTTTTTTCATAAAATAGATTTGATCCAAATATAGATTTTTCCGAATCAAAAAAACGTAACTTTGCCGGCTTAAAGAAGAATTATGCGCCTACACAGAAATCTCGTTTTTGCAACTATAGATGCTCTTGCTGAAATTTTCAACGATGGAAAATATGCCGACAAGGTAATTGAAAAGACGCTTAAGCGTGATAAGAGATGGGGATCAAGAGATCGCAGTTTTATTGCTGAAACAACGTACGATATAGTTCGTTGGAAAAGATTATATGCTGAAATTGCTGAAGTAAAAGAACCGTTTTCCAGAGAAGACCTGTTTAGGATTTTCGCTGTCTGGTGTGTACTTAGAGGCGTTAAGATTCCGGAATGGCCACAATTTGATGGAACTCCGGTGAGACGAATCAAAGGGAAATTTGACGAGCTAAGCAGAACTCGAAAATTTAGAGAATCTGTGCCAGACTGGCTGGATGAACTTGGTGTGGAAGAGTTAGGTGAAAAGATCTGGACGCAGGAATTGAGCGCGTTAAATACACAGGCTCTGGTAGTTCTAAGAGCCAATAGCTTAAAAACTGATCCTGATAAACTGGCTGGTATTTTACTGGAAGAAGGAATAGAAACTATTAAAGTTAGAAATTACCCTGAGGCACTGGAGCTAAAAGAACGCTCTAACGTTTTTAGAACAAAAGCTTTCCAGGATGGTCTTTTCGAAGTTCAGGATGCAAATTCTCAGCGAGTGGCAGAATTTCTTGACGTACAACCAGGAATGAGAGTTGTAGATACTTGCGCAGGCGCAGGTGGGAAAACCCTTCACCTGGCTGCACTTATGGAGAATAAAGGCCAGATCATTGCGCTGGATATTTATGGAAATAAATTGAAGGAATTAAAACGACGTGCTAAACGTGCCGGCGCTCATAACGTGGAAACCAGAAGTATTGAGACCACGAAAGTGATCAAAAAATTATATAATTCGGCAGACAGGGTTTTAATCGATGCTCCGTGTAGCGGACTTGGAGTTCTTAGTAGAAATCCAGATGCGAAATGGAAACTACAACCAGAGTTTCTGGAAAAGATCAATAATACGCAGGCTGAGATCCTTCAGCAGTATTCAAAAATTTTAAAAAAAGGTGGAAAAATGGTTTATGCTACATGTTCCATTCTACCTTCAGAAAATGATAAACAGGTTCAGAAGTTTCTAAAAACAGATGAAGGTAAAGAGTTCCGTTTGCTAAGAGAAAAGAAGATTCTATCCAGCGAAAGTGGCTATGATGGATTCTATATGGCCCTACTGGAAAAAGAATAAAGAGAAAAGCGACCAACAATGTCGCTTTTTTTATTGAATCAACACTAATTTAATTTTGTCTGGACTCTCTCGAACAAAGTTTCCAACAACTTGTTCATCTTGCTCAAGTCTGGATATCAGTTCCTCACATAATGTCTCGCAATTGATTTCAATTTTCTCATTTATAAGCAATCTTTCGTTATCCTTCTCTACAAAATTATGTTGCCCCCACTTCAATTTTATCTCAAAAACCTCATCTGCCGGCACTTCAGTCTTAGATATTAGTTGATCTAAAACATAGCGTATGGAGGAACCATCTTGTTGAGGGTTTTCTATATTATATTTTCTAACCCTCAGGTCGTAAATGAAACCTGGTTCATATTCAAATCCCTCTATCCAATCATAAAAATACAACCAATTCTCACTACCTATTTCCTCGTCTTCCTGAGAAAGCATTACCAGCGTTGGAGCAAAACCGAATGCAGTAGCTCTATGATGATCAATTCTAAGGTTTACTACCTCAGAGCGGTTTACTACTTCAGAACCCGAAGCATCCCCTTTTAAGGAACAGGATATTGCGCTAAAACTTAATATAAAGGCGCAAATAATTAAGATTGATCGATTGAAATTCATGATGATGATTTTTATCAAAAAAAGATAAGAAATTAGAGGCGTTAAAAGAAATATTCCTTTTCTAAACTTTCAAACTAGAGCAGAAAAAATCTTAAATTTGTGTCCTGTTCAAAACAACACAAACACAACTTACATGATCCTTTTCTTCGGAAATCAAACTACCAAGGTTTTTGCGGTTGAAACGCATTCCAACCTTTCTGCTCAGTCTATTTCAAAACTAAACTGGCTTTTTGGAAATACTCTTCAAATAAATAAATCTGCTCTGGCAGATTTTTTTGTTGGTCCACGTGCCGCAATGATCACTCCCTGGAGTACGAATGCTGTAGAGATCACTCAAAATATGGGGATTACCGGAATCATTAGAATCGAGGAATTTCTAAAGGTTGATGAACATTTCTCTGATTTTGATCCAATGTTATCTCAGAAATATAAGCAACTCGATCAAGAAATTTTTGATATTCATGTTGAGCCTAAGCCAATTATAGAGATCGATGATATCGCAGCCTATAATAAACAGGAGGGTTTAGCATTGAATGCTGAAGAAGTTAAATACCTGGAAGATCTTTCAGTAAAACTGGATCGAAAGCTTACAGATTCTGAAGTTTTTGGTTTTTCCCAGGTGAACTCAGAACATTGCAGACACAAGATCTTTAATGGAACTTTTGTTATTGATGGCGAGGAGAAACCAGTATCTCTTTTCAAATTAATTAGAAAAACTTCCGAAGAGAATCCGAACGAAATTGTTTCAGCATACAAGGATAACGTCGCGTTTATAAACGGACCTATAGTTGAACAATTTGCTCCCAAAGCTCCTGATGTTCCGGAATATTATGAAATAAAGGACTTTGAATCCGTTATTTCCATAAAAGCTGAAACTCATAATTTCCCTACAACCGTGGAACCATTTAACGGAGCAGCGACTGGTAGTGGTGGAGAAATCAGGGACAGGCTTGCTGGTGGTAAAGGTTCGCTTCCTTTAGCAGGAACTTCAGTTTATATGACCTCCTATTCAAGACTTGAAGAAGATCGACCATGGGAAAATGGAATGAAAAAACGAGAATGGTTGTACCAGACTCCAATGGACATTTTAATAAAAGCATCTAATGGAGCTTCAGATTTTGGTAACAAATTTGGTCAGCCACTAATTTCAGGATCTGTACTTACCTTCGAACATAGCGAACACGATCGCTCTCTAGGTTACGACAAAGTAATCATGCTTGCCGGTGGTATTGGCTACGGAAAAAAGGATCAGGCATTAAAGGATATTCCTGAAGAAAATGACAAGATCGTTGTTCTTGGTGGAGAAAATTATAGAATTGGAATGGGTGGCGCTGCCGTTTCCTCAGCAGATACTGGTGCATTTAGCAGTGGTATAGAATTAAATGCCATACAGCGTTCCAATCCGGAAATGCAAAAGAGAGCTGCAAATGCTGTTCGCGGAATGGTAGAAAGCAAACACAACCCGATTGTTTCCATTCATGATCATGGCGCCGGTGGTCACCTGAACTGTTTGAGTGAATTGGTAGAAGAAAAAGGTGGAAAGATAGATCTGGATAGTTTACCTGTTGGTGATCCAACTCTTTCTGCTAAGGAGATCATTGGAAATGAATCTCAGGAAAGAATGGGACTGGTCATTGGCGAGAAAGATCTCGATACCTTAAGAAGAGTAGCAGATCGTGAACGTTCTCCAATGTATGAAGTTGGAAACGTAACCGGTGATTATAGATTCACCTTTGAAGGCATGAAATCTGGTGATAAACCAATGGACCTTGCTCTGGCAGATATGTTTGGGAGCTCTCCCAAGACGATCATGGAAGATAGGACGATTACTCGCAATTATAAAAAAATCGATTATCAACAGGAGAAAATTCACAAGTATTTACAACAGGTTTTGCAACTAGAAGCTGTTGCTTGTAAAGACTGGCTTACCAATAAAGTGGATCGCTGTGTATCGGGACGCGTTGCTAAACAGCAAACTGCAGGACCTTTACAATTGCCTTTAAACAATTGCGGAGTGATGGCGTTAGATTACAATGGTAAAGAAGGAGTTGCCACCTCAATTGGACACTCCCCTATTTCTGCATTGATCGATCCGGTAGCTGGCTCACGTAATTCTATCGCAGAAGCCTTGTCGAATATTATCTGGGCTCCTTTAGAAAAAGGACTTAAATCTATTTCACTTTCTGCGAACTGGATGTGGCCCTGTAATAACGAAGGTGAAGACGCAAGACTTTATGAAGCAGTAAAAGGAATTTCAGATTTTGCAATTTCTCTTGGGATTAATGTGCCAACCGGAAAGGATTCTCTTTCCATGAAACAGAAATACAAAGATGGCGATGTTCTGTCGCCAGGAACGGTGATAATTTCTGCTGCCGGACATTGTGATAATATTAAATCGGTTGTAGAACCGGTACTTAAAAAGAACTCAGGAAGTATTTATTATATCAATCTTTCCGGAGATGATTATAAACTGGGAGGCTCTACTTTCGCTCAGATCCTGAATAAAGTTGGGGATGAAGCTCCTACTGTAAAGAACGACGAGCGTTTCAGTAAGATCTTTAATGCCATGCAATCCATGATCAAAAGCGATATGATCGCTGCGGGTCATGATGTGGGTTCGGGTGGATTGATCACAACTTTACTTGAAATGTGCTTTGCAGATATTAATCTGGGTGCAGATCTTGATTTAAGTTCGTTAGGCGAACAGGATATCATCAAGTTGTTCTTTAATGAAAACTGCGGAATCGTATTCCAGGCTAAAGATGATACTGCGGAAGCTTTTATGAAGGAGCTTGGAATAGAATATCATAAAATTGGAGTTGCGACTGAAGGTGCAGCGCTAAATATAAAGGTTGGTGAAGATGACTTCCATTTTCATATTGCTGAACTGAGAGATACCTGGTACAAAACCAGTTTTCTACTGGATGAGCGTCAAAGCGGGATCGACAAAGCAACCGAACGATTCAATAACTATAAAAAGCAACCATTAGAATTTAAATTTCCAGAACATTTTACCGGAAAATTACCTGAACTGGATGCTAAGAAACCGCGTATAAAGGCCGCGATCATTCGTGAAAAAGGTTCCAATTCTGAAAGGGAAATGGCCAGAGCTATGTACCTCGCAGGTTTTGATGTGAAAGATGTGCACATGACCGACCTGATCTCCGGTAGAGAAAACCTTGAAGACATACATTTTATTGCAGCTGTTGGAGGATTCTCAAATTCAGATGTTCTTGGTAGTGCAAAAGGATGGGCTGGAGCATTCTTATATAATGAAAAGGCAAAAGCTGCGCTGGAAAATTTCTTCCGTAGAGAAGATACGCTGAGCCTGGGAGTTTGTAACGGATGTCAGCTGTTTATTGAGCTAGGCCTTATCAATGCTGAACATGAGCAAAAACCAAAGATGCTGCACAATGAATCGCAGAAATTTGAATGTAATTTTACTTCCGTAGAGATTCCACAAAACAATTCTGTTATGCTTTCCACATTATCGGGAAGTACGCTAGGAATATGGGCAGCACATGGTGAGGGTAAATTTAGTTTCCCGTATGAGGAAAACCGTTATAACATTGTTGGAAAGTACGCTTATGAAGGCTACCCGGCAAATCCTAATGGGTCACATTATAATACTGCCGCACTTACAGATGCAAGTGGTAGGCACCTGGTAATGATGCCACATATGGAGCGATCTACTTTCCAATGGAACTGGGCAAATTATCCAGATGGACGCAAGGATGAAGTGTCACCGTGGCTGGAAGGCTTTGTAAATGCCAGAAAATGGCTGGAGAAATAAAATATGAAAGAGGAACCATTCGGTTCCTTTTTTGTTTTCAATCCGGTAGCACACTTCTGTGTAGCTGTCAGTTTTCCCAAACTATAAGATCCATAATCTTCCTTGAGATTATAAATTCAAAAGCGAAAAATGCATTATCCTGGTAGAGATCGAATCCACAAGTGCGCTGATATATTCAAAGAAGAGATGAATAAATTTAATTGAACTGAAATGTTCAAATTTTTTTTGATTGGAAAAGTATTTAAATTTCAGCGGAAAAAATCATTTGATAAAGCTGAATTTAGATTGATACTGAAGAGTTTAAGGAATAATTAACAGTTTTTACAGATAGTAATTATAGGTCACATTTTAGTAAATACGCAAACAATAAGATTTTTTTTTATCATATTTGATTTGAATGAGCTTTGAAAATTGCTATTTTGCAAGGTATATCTAAAATCTTTCCTTTTCATGAACGACATTAAACGTCTTTTTGACTTTCCTTACTATCAATTAGAAAATCATCCACTGGATGTTGCTTTTGCTACTAAATATGATGGAAAATGGGAAACTGTTTCGACTCAGCAATATATTGATAAGGCGAATGCAATTAGTCGGGGACTTCTTCGACTTGGTGTGAAACCGAATGATAAAATTGCAGTTATCTCCACTAATAATAGAACTGAGTGGAATATAATGGACATTGGAATTCTTCAGATTGGAGCTCAAAATGTACCAATCTACCCAACTATTTCCGAGGAAGATTATGAATATGTCTTGAATCATAGTGGAGCCACTTACTGCTTCGTTTCAGATGAAGAGATCCTTGGAAAGCTAAATAGCATTAAAGCTACGACCAGCCTATTGGAAGTATATAGTTTTGATGAGATCGCTGGCTGTAAGAACTGGAAAGAAATACTAACATCTGGAGAAGATAAGGCTAACCAGGATGAAGTTGAAAAACTTAAGAAAGCAGTTACAGAAGATGACCTGGCTACTTTAATTTATACTTCCGGAACTACAGGAAGACCAAAAGGTGTCATGCTAACTCATAAGAACATTGTTAGTGACGTACTTGGAAGTGCACCTCGTGTTCCCTTTGATACTGGAACGTACGTAGGTTTAAGCTTCCTCCCTATTTGCCATATTTTTGAGCGAATGATCCTTTATCTATACCAGTATTATTCGGTATCGGTTTATTTTGCTGAATCTATCGAAAAGATAAGCGATAACCTGAAAGAGGTTAAGCCACACGTAATTACCGCGGTACCAAGATTGCTGGAAAAAGTATATGACAAGATCATCGCTAAAGGAACTGCACTAGGTGGCGTGAAACAAAAATTATTTTACTGGGCTGTAGAGCTTGGACTTGAATATGAACCATACGGACAGAACGGCTGGTGGTACGAAACAAAACTAAAACTTGCCCGTAAACTTATATTTTCCAAATGGAAAGAAGGTTTGGGTGGAAATATAGACCTTATCGTATCTGGAAGTGCAGCATTGCAACCAAGACTCGCCAGAGTTTTCGCTGCTGCTGAAATTCCGGTAATGGAAGGTTACGGTCTAACAGAAACATCTCCAGTAATCGCAGTGAATGATGAACGCAATGGAGGTTTCAGAATTGGTACTGTTGGAAAAGTTCTTGATAATGTAGAAGTTAAAATTGCTGAAGACGGAGAAATTCTGACAAAAGGGCCTAACGTAATGAAAGGTTACTATAAGGATGAAGAAAAGACCAGAGAAGTAATTAATTCTGAAGGATTTTTCCATACAGGTGATATTGGAGAGATCGATAAAGATGGTTTCCTTAAGATCACAGATCGTAAAAAAGAGATGTTCAAAACATCTGGAGGAAAATATGTTGCTCCGCAGCTTATTGAAAATACCATGAAGCAATCAAGATTCATTGAGCAAATCATGGTTGTTGGAGATGGTGAGAAAATGCCGGCAGCTTTGATCCAGCCGAATTACGAATTTATTACTGAATGGGCGCAGAGAAAGAATATCGATCTTGGCTCAGGTGATCCTGCAGATATATCACGAAACAATATGGTACGTGAACGTATTCAGGAAGAAGTAGATTTCTACAACCAGAAATTCGGGAAATGGGAAAGAGTCAAGACATTTGAATTAACTCCGGAACCATGGACTGTAGAAGATGAACACCTTACTCCTACTATGAAGCTAAAGCGACGTAATATTCGTGACCGATATCAGGATCTTTACGAAAAATTATACGGTAGATTCTAATCTACCATTAAGAATATGCTAATGAAAACTCCCCATCTACCGGGGAGTTTTTTGGTTTTAGGAATTTAAATAGCATTAAAACAACATATTAGTATTTTTAAAGACATTTTATTATGCATGCATAATATTTTTTCCTAACTTTGGAATCAATCCAAAATCCCCCATGAAGGAGAAAACCATAGATTATGTTTTACGTGCCACCTGGATGGCTGTTTCTAAAATGTATAATGAAGAAGCAGGTAAGGCTGGAAGTACGATGGCTACAGGTTTTGCCTTATTGAGTATAGATCCGGAAGAAGGAACCCCATCTACCTCATTGGGTCCAAAAATGGGAATGGAAGCTACCAGCCTTTCGCGAATTTTGAAAACTATGGAAGAAAAAGGTTTAATAGAAAGAAAACGCAATCCACATGATGGACGTAGCGTGCTTATCTATTTAACAGATTTCGGAAAAGAAATGCGCGATTATTCTAAGAGAGTAGTTTTGAGATTCGATGAGTCTGTAAAAGAAAATGTGAGCGATAGGGATCTTAAAACTTTTATACAGGTGGCAAATACGATCACTGGTCTTATTAGTGAGAAGAAAATATATACTGAAGAAATTAGTGTAAAACAATAATAAACCAGGCCTAATAGGTTTGGTTTTTTTGAACCATAAAAATCAAATAATGAAAAGAAGGATTAATAAAGTTGCAGTTATTGGGTCCGGTATTATGGGAAGTGGTATCGCATGTCACTTTGCAAATATCGGAGTAGAAGTACTTCTACTTGATATCGTTCCCCGTGAGCTCAATGAAAAAGAACAGAAAAAAGGTCTTAGTCTTGATGACAAAGTGGTTAGAAACAGGATCGTGAATGATGCTTTAACGGCTTCAGTAAAATCCAAACCATCTCCAATTTATCATAAGGACTTCGTAAACCGTATCACTACTGGTAACCTGGAAGATGATATTTCAAAAGTTTCAGAAGTAGACTGGATCATTGAGGTTGTTGTAGAACGTCTGGACATTAAAAAACAGGTGTTTGAAAACCTTGAAAAGCACAGAAAACCAGGAACTCTTATAACTTCAAATACTTCAGGTATTCCTATCAATTTCATGACCGATGGAAGATCTGATGATTTTAAAAAGCATTTCTGCGGAACTCACTTCTTTAATCCACCAAGATATTTAAGATTATTCGAGATCATTCCAGGAAAAGAAACTTCTTCTGAAGTTTTGGAATTCCTGAAAATGTATGGTGAAAAATTCCTTGGGAAAAATGCTGTATTAGCAAAAGATACTCCTGCATTTATTGGTAATAGAATTGGTATCTTCTCTATTATGAGCTTATTCCACACCGTGAAGGATATGGGAATGACCATTGAAGAAGTTGATAAGCTTACTGGTCCCGTTATAGGACGCCAGAAGTCGGCTACCTTTAGAACGGTAGACGTTGTAGGTTTGGATACTCTAGTGCACGTTGCAAACGGACTTCATGAGAATGTTCCAAATGATGAGCAGCATGATTTATTTGCTTTACCAGGTTTTATCGACACCATGATGGAGAACAAGTGGCTGGGAAGTAAAACTGGCCAGGGATTCTATAAAAAGATAAAAAATAAAGATGGTTCAAGTGAGATCAAATCTCTTGATCTTGATACCATGGATTACAGAGATCGTAAAAGCGCGTCTTTTGCAACTCTTGAAATGACCAAGTCTATCGATAATGTAGCAGATCGTTTCGAAGTATTGATCAAAGGAAAAGACAAAGCCGGTGATTTTTACAGAAAGAATTTCTCAGCACTATTCGCTTATGTGTCGAATCGTATTCCTGAAATTTCAGACGAGTTATACAAGATCGATGATGCCATGAAAGCTGGTTTTGGATGGGAACATGGACCATTCCAGATCTGGGACGCTATTGGTGTTGAAAAAGGTATTGAAATGATGAAAGCTGAAGGTTATGAACCTGCAGCCTGGGTAAGTGAAATGGTGGATAATGGAAGCAAAAGCTTCTACAGTGTAAAAGATGGTAATACTTACTATTATAATATCGATGACAAGAAGCAAACTAAAGTTCCTGGTCAGGATTCATTTATAATTCTTGATAATATTCGTGAATCTAAAGAAGTATTCAAGAACAGCGGAGTTGTAGTGGAAGATCTTGGTGACGGAATCCTTAATGTTGAATTCAGAAGTAAAATGAATTCTATTGGAGGTGATGTTCTGGATGGAATAAATAAAGCCATAGATATTGCTGAAAAAGATTATCAGGGTCTTGTAGTGGCGAACGATGGAAAGAACTTTTCTGTAGGAGCAAATATTGGAATGATCTTCATGATGGCCGTAGAGCAGGAATATGAAGAATTGAACATGGCGATCAAGTATTTCCAGGATACCATGATGAGAATGCGCTACTCCTCTATTCCAACAGTAGCTGCACCACATGGGATGACACTGGGTGGTGGTTGTGAACTTTCACTTCATGCTGATAAAGTTGTTGCTGCAGCAGAAACCTATACCGGACTCGTAGAATTTGGTGTTGGAGTAATACCAGGTGGTGGTGGAACTAAGGAAATGACACTCCGTGCTTCTGATACTTTTGAGAAGGATGATGTGGAGTTAAACCGACTAAGAGAAAATTTCCTGGCCATTGGAATGGCAAAAGTATCTACTTCAGCATACGAAGCATACGATCTCAATATTCTTCAGAAAGGAAAAGATATTGTAGTGATCAATCCAGACAGACAATTGGCGATCGCGAAGAAACATGCGTTGTTAATGGCAGAAAATGGATATACCATGCCTATCAAACGTACAGATATCAAGGTGCTAGGTAAGCAGGCGCTTGGAGCATTTATGGTTGGAACAGACCAGATGGCTGCAGGTAAATATATTAGCGAGCATGATCACAAGATCGCAAATAAACTAGCATATGTGATGGCCGGTGGAGATCTATCATCCAGCCAGATGGTTAGTGAACAATATTTACTTGATC
Source organism: Gramella sp. Hel_I_59 (assembly GCF_006714895.1). Lineage (NCBI taxonomy): Bacteria > Pseudomonadati > Bacteroidota > Flavobacteriia > Flavobacteriales > Flavobacteriaceae > Christiangramia > Gramella sp. Hel_I_59. The sequence continues at coordinate 2,094,642 of NZ_VFME01000001.1, forward strand.
TTGAAAGAGAAGCATTCCTATCCTTAACCGGGGAGAGAAAAACGCTGGAACGCCTTCAGCATATGTTGAAAAAAGGAAAACCTTTAAGAAACTAAGCAGGAAGTCAAGTTCTAACAATTAAAATGTATAAAATGAAAACAGCATATATAGTTAAAGCATACAGAACAGCAGTTGGGAAAGCTCCCAGAGGTGTTTTTAGATTTAAAAGACCTGATGAACTTGCTGCAGAAACCATCCAGTATATGATGGATAAGTTACCAGATTTTGACAAGACTCGTATCGATGATGTCATGGTTGGTAATGCTATGCCAGAAGCAGAACAGGGATTGAACGTAGGTAGATTGATCTCTTTGATGGGATTAAAGATCGAAGACGTTCCAGGGATGACCGTAAATAGATATTGTGCTTCAGGACTGGAAACGATTTCGATTGCAACTGCTAAAATCCAGATGGGAATGGCAGATTGCGTGATCGCAGGTGGTGCAGAAAGTATGAGTTACATCCCAATGGGAGGTTATAAGCCGGTGCCAGATTATGAGGTTGCGAAAGCAGGTAATGAAGATTATTACTGGGGAATGGGACTTACTGCGGAAGCGGTAGCTAATAAATACAATGTTTCCCGGGAAGATCAGGATCAGTTTGCATACGATTCTCACCAGAAAGCTATCAAAGCTCAGCAGGAAGATCGTTTTCAGGATCAGATAGTTCCAATTACCATTGATGAGACTTATGTTGAAGATGGTAAAAAGAAGACAAGGTCTTATACCGTAAATAAGGATGAAGGCCCTAGAAAGGATACTTCAGTAGAAGTTCTCAATAAATTACGACCTGTTTTTGCTGAAGGCGGAAGTGTTACTGCAGGTAATTCATCACAAATGAGTGATGGTGCTGCCTTCGTAATGGTAATGAGCGAAGACATGGTTAAGGAACTGAATCTTGAGCCAATTGCTAGAATGGTAAGTTATTCCGCAGTGGGTGTTGAACCTCGAATTATGGGTATTGGACCGGTTCATGCTATTCCGAAGGCTTTAAAACAAGCTGGCTTGAAACAGGATGATCTGGAGCTTATCGAATTGAACGAAGCATTTGCTTCGCAATCGTTGGCTGTAATTCGGGAACTTGGTCTGGATAAAGACAAACTAAATGTAAACGGTGGAGCGATCTCAATGGGACACCCACTGGGATGTACAGGAGCAAAACTATCAGTCCAGATATTTGATGAAATGCGTAAGCGTGACCTTAAGAACAAGCATTGTATGGTAACAATGTGTGTTGGAACTGGACAGGGCGCTGCTGGAGTTTTCGAATTTTTAAACTAGTAAATTAACTAACAGGCAGGTTTACTGTCAATATTAAAATTATAATGAGTACAGATACAACTAAAAAAGATCTTCTTCGCGGTGGACAGTTTCTTGTGAAGGAAACTAAAAGTGAAGACGTTTTCACGCCGGAAGATTTTAATGAGGAACAGAAAATGATGCGTGATTCCGTTCAGGAATTTGTAGAGCGCGAGATCTGGCCTCATAAAGAAGAATTTGAAAAGAAAAATTATGCTCTAACTGAAGAGGTAATGCGTAAAGCTGGAGAACTTGGTTTTCTAGGTGTTGCTGTGCCTGAAGAGTATGACGGTTTAGGGATGGGCTTCGTATCTACGATGCTTGTTTGTGACTATATATCTGGTGCTACAGGATCTGTAGCTACTGCTTTCGGAGCACATACAGGAATTGGAACAATGCCAATCACCCTATATGGTAACGAAGAGCAGAAGAAAAAATACGTACCAAAATTAGCTACTGGTGAGTGGTTTGGAGCTTACTGTCTTACAGAACCGGGTGCTGGATCTGATGCAAATTCAGGAAAAACCAAAGCTGTCCTTTCAGAAGATGGAAAGTCTTATTCTATAAGCGGACAGAAAATGTGGATATCTAATGCTGGTTTTGCAGATGTTTTCATAGTATTCACACGAATTGAAGATGATAAGAACATTACCGGTTTTATCGTAGAGAACGAAGAAGGTAATGGGATTAGCTTTGGAGAGGAAGAAAAGAAATTAGGAATTCACTCCTCCTCTACCCGCCAGGTTTTCTTTAATGAAACCAAGGTGCCAGTAGAGAATATGCTTTCAGACCGTGGAAATGGTTTTAAGATCGCAATGAACGCCTTAAATGTAGGTCGTATAAAACTTGCTGCAGCTTCTTTAGATGCGCAACGTCGTGTAACAGATCTTTCAGTTAAATACGCAAATGACAGAGTTCAGTTCAATACGCCTATTGCAAAATTCGGAGCTATTAAATCTAAGCTTGCAGAAATGGCTACTTCAGCATACGTTGGAGAAGCAGCGTCTTACCGTGCGGCTAAGAATATCGAAGATCGTATAAATATTAGACTGGAAGAAGGTAGTTCACATGCAGATGCTGAACTTAAAGGTGTTGAGGAATACGCGATCGAATGTTCTATTCTGAAAGTTGCATGTTCAGAAGATGTTCAGAATTGTGCTGATGAAGGTATCCAGGTGTTCGGAGGAATGGGATTCTCTGCAGATACTCCAATGGAATCTGCCTGGAGAGATGCCAGAATTGCTCGAATCTACGAAGGAACCAACGAGATCAACAGAATGTTATCTGTAGGAATGTTGGTTAAGAAAGCAATGAAAGGACATGTTGACCTACTAGGGCCAGCAACGAAAGTAGCAGATGAGCTTACTGGAATTCCTTCCATGGACAAACCAGATTATTCTGAATTGTTCGCTGAAGAGAAGGAAATGATCGGTAAACTGAAAAAGGTTTTCTTGATGGTTGCAGGTAGTGCAGTACAGAAATTCGGTCCGCAACTAGAAGAGCATCAGCAATTATTATTAGCTGCATCAGATATTCTAATAGAAGTCTATATGGCTGAATCTGGAATTCTTAGAGCAGAGAAAAATGCCAAGAGATTTGGAGTAGATACCCAGAAGGAACAGATCGCCATGGCTAAACTTTATCTTTATCATGCAGTTGATACTGTGAATACAAAGGCGAAAGAGGGAATTGCTTCTTTTGCTGAAGGAGACGAGCAACGTATGATGCTTATGGGTCTTAAGAGATATACTAAATATACGAATCTGCCTAATATTGTGGCACTTCGGAATACGATTGCAGAGAAATTAACTTCTGAAAACAAATACTGTTTTTAGAAACATTCTTTTAAACTGAGAAAAACCACCCAAAAGGGTGGTTTTTTTATTTTTATACTAATTGTTTCAATAATGTTACAAATTCCTTTAGTTATCGTTAATTGTTTCTAAATATTTAGATATATTGGCTCTAAATCAAACAATAACTTAACATTATGAAAAAAGTTTTTCTTGGAATGGCAGCTATGGCCTTCCTATTTGCTTCTTGTGAGCAAGATCCTACAGAAAACAGTGTTGACCAGGAAGTAGCTCAGGTAGACATGAGTGATTTTTATCTTTACACAGATGCTGAGGCAGACGGCAAAAAGACTGAAGATGACAAAACGAAGTGTTACTCAATGAGAAACCTTAATCGTTTATTGAACGAGAATCCAGGTTTACACAAAAAAATGTACGACGTAGAACAGAATACGCGTTCTATTTTAGCAAAAAGTACCAACGCTAAAGGGAAACCTGGATCTGGTGGTGGTGGAACAACCGAGCCGCCAGTAGGTGATAATCTTGGAATTGTAGATATTCCAGTTGTGGTTAACGTAATTTACAGCAACTCTCAGGAAAATATTTCTGATGCTCAAATTAACTCCCAGATTTCTGTTTTGAATGAGGACTTCAGAGCTTCAAACAATGATGCCGGGAATGTACCTAGTGAATTTGCTGGATTGGTTGCCGATTCAGAAATAACTTTTAGCCTAGCTGGAGTAAACAGATATAGTGACTCAAGATCTGAATGGGGAACAAGTGATGCTATGAAATATGCATACCCTCCAACCTCTCCTTCTAATACTTTAAACATCTGGATTTGTAACATTGGTGGTGGTATCCTTGGATATGCACAATTTCCTGGTGGACCGGCTTCAACTGATGGTGTAGTAATCTCTCCTCAGTATTTCGGAACTACTGGATATGTTGCAGCTCCATTTAACAAAGGTAGAACAGCGACTCACGAAGTGGGACATTACCTAAACCTTCGTCATATCTGGGGTGATGGAAGATGTAGACAAGATGATTTCGTTGCAGATACTCCTTCTTCTGATGGACCAAACTACAGCTGTCCTTCTTACCCTACTGTTAACTGTAGATCTACAGATATGACTATGAACTACATGGATTACACTAATGATGCTTGTATGTATATGTTCTCTGAAGGTCAGAAAGCTCGTATGAGAACAGTTTTCGCTAGTGGAGGACCAAGAACTGGTTTCGTAAACTAATCAACCAAAATATAACCACAAAAGCCACCTTTAAGGTGGCTTTTTTCGTTTACCGGCCAGCCTTTCCTTTTTAATTCCAAAATTGAGTATCTTAGTTGACCGACCAAAGAAATTACTCATGAACCGCTCCTTACGCCACTTGTGGCTATGTCTTTCCATTGTATTTTTACAGCAAACGGCTTTTGCATTCCAGCAGGAACCAGAAGACAAAAAATCTAAAGATCAGAAACTGCCCAGTAAGGCGACCGTCCTAAGCGACTCAGCCGCGGTTGCTACGAATGATATTGGTGAATATGCAGATGCCTACTACCAGACAAAACAATGGAATGATGGTATTGGTTTCCCTCCGAACACGATAAATCTGCAATCTCCGCAGGCAGCCTTGGAACATTTTATAATACAGGCCAGAAACAACAATTACGAAGAAGCTTTGTATGCAATGAATTTTAATTTGTTGCCAGATAATATTTCAAAAGCAGATGCAGCGATACTTGCGGAAAAACTACATTTCGTTCTTGAACAACGAATTTCTATTGGGTGGGATGGTCTGCCTGATCGTCCCGATGGACAAATTGATGTAAGTACCTCAACTAATAAGGCTGTAGCTGGAAAACCCAGAAGAAGCTTATTATTTGGTACTACAACGTTGGACAATCGTGATATCACTTTCAGGGTTCAACGGGTGAAGTACAAAGATGAACATCCAATCTGGCTAATTTCTTCACAAACTGTAGAAAATACGGAACCTCTTTATACGGCCTATGGTCCAAGAAAGCTGGATAGAATGATTCCTGAATGGATTAGTTTTGAAGTATTGGGAATACCTATCTGGAAAGTTGTAGGAACCCTGTTACTCATTCTCATCTGCTACCTAATCGCAAAAGGAGTCAGCTCTATCATAAGAAAAGCATTCTCTGGTGTGGATCGATATTGGATCCGGAATATTGCCTATAGATTAGCATCGCCTGCAGGCGCTGCTATCGGAATTCTTGCTTTTTACTTATTGCTCAACAACCTGATTTCGTTTACCGGATCGCTTGCTAAAGGTATTTACACTTTTATCCTAATTGTACTTATATCAATTTTCACCTGGTTGATCATGCGTATTATAGATTACATCATGGACTTTTTTGCTGTGCAGAAAGTTGGCGATGTGAGAACCGAGGAAGATAGCAAAGCGAAAAGCTTGATGACCTATATCTCGGTTGGTAGAAGAATATTTATTTTTATTGTAGTAATTATTGGAGCTTCAATCATATTCTCACAATTTCCATCTCTTGAGAAACTGGGAATATCTTTAATGGCTTCCGCAGGAATCGCTACAGTAGTAGTTGGTATTGCAGCCCAGAGTACGTTAGGTAATATTATCGCAGGAGTTCAAATTGCATTAACCCGTCCCGCTAAAATTGGTGATGCAGTGATTATTGAAGGTGAATATGGGTTTGTGGAAGACATCACATTTACTTATATGGTCGTTAACACCTTTAAATTAAGGAGATTGGTCATTCCGTTATCTGATGTGATTACTGAAAGTTTCGAGAACCTTTCCATGTCTAACCCACAGAACATTATGGAGATTGAGTTATTTGTAGATCATCGGGTAGACGTTCAAAAAGTACGTGAGAAGTTTACAGAATTACTGAAATCATCAGATAACTGGGATGGTGATGAGGAAAAATCGCCCTTGGTAGAAGCTTCTGGAATGGATCACAATTATCTAAAGTTGAGATGTCTGGTAAGTGCTAAAGATTTTCCAACGGCATGGGCACTACACTGCGAGCTCCGAGAAAACATTGTGCGATACATCAGTGAACTGGAAAACGGAATCTATTTGAAACGGGAGCGCGTAGCACTCGACAGTAAAAATTCAGAATTAGGTAAACAGTAAGATATGGAGGATGAAAAGGGCTAAAACGTTATAGGTTAATCTTCTGTAAACCTGTAGCGACTTAGCTTTCAAAATTTTAATTTTAGAATATCTAAACCTGAATTATGCTCGAATTGGAAAAAAGCGGACTTCTATACCTCGTTTCAGCGCTTGTCATTTTAATGATAAGTTTCGGTCTGGCATTCTATATCATCAGGAAGCTTGGTAAAAACCCAACGAATATACTTCCGGTTAATTTCGCCCATAAAATAAGGTTGCCATTATTGATCTTTCTGGCCTCAATTATTGCCAGAATAGCGATCATCAGTAAAATTTTCAGGTTTGAAGCCACCTATGAAATTGTTGGTCACCTAAGTACAATAGGTATTATTCTAAGTATAGCCTGGTTTCTAATCTTATTGTTTAGAGTAGTTAAAAAAAGAATGCTCAAGAAGTACGATATGGCTAGTGATGATAATCTCAAAGCCAGGAAGGTTTACACCCAGTACATGATCCTTGAAAATATTGTCATTTTCATTATCGTAATACTTGCCGTTGGTATAGCATTAATGAGCTTTGAAAGTATACGTTCTGTTGGAATTAGTGTATTGACCTCAGCTGGTATTGCCGGAATCATTATTGGTCTTGCTGCGCAAAAAGCAATTGCTACTTTGCTTGCTGGTATACAGATCGCCATAACTCAGCCAATCCGCCTGGATGATGTCGTGATCGTTGAAGGTGAATGGGGCTGGATCGAAGAGATCAATCTTACTTATGTCGTGGTTCGGGTTTGGGATAAAAGACGACTCGTTGTTCCCACCACATATTTTATTGAAAAAACCTTCCAGAACTGGACAAGAAGTTCGGCAGATATACTGGGAACAGTTTTTATTTATGCAGATTATGGTTTGCCTTTAGAACCGCTTCGGGAAGAGCTTACAAGGTTATTGAACAACACTTCTCTCTGGGATGGTAATGTGAATGTACTTCAGGTTACAAATGCTTCGGAAAAGACCGTGGAGTTAAGAATACTGGTAAGTGCGAGAAATTCTCCTACAGCCTGGGATCTTCGTGTCCACTTAAGAGAGAAATTACTTGATTTCATACAAAAAAACTACCCGGGACATCTTCCGAAGGCCCGGGTAAGTATAGAAAAAGATCAGGAATTAAATTAATCCTGAAATAAGGCATTTTCCGCAGAAATTCCTTTTGAGAAATTCGCAGCTGTTTCAATAAGTGCTAAATGAGAATAAGCCTGTGGAAAGTTCCCGAGTAGGCGTTTGGTTTTAAAATCGATATCCTCACTAAATAAACCTAAATGGTTACTATAGGATAATAACTGATCAAACATTTCCTTTGCTTTCTTCTTCTCTCCAATTTTATAAAGACTATCAATTAGCCAGAAGGTACAGATCGTGAATGAAGATGTTGGTTTTCCAAAATCATCATTATTCTTATATCTATACATGAGGCCATCTTCGCAAAGCTCGCTTTCTGTAGCCTGAACTGTGCTTACGAATCTTGGATCATCTGCTTCAATAAAACCGTAAGGTTGCATTAATAGTGTTGATGCATCAAGATCCGCCGAACCATAGGATTGAGTATAAGCCTGTTTTTCTTCGTTCCAGCCATTCTCATAGATATCCTGGTAAATTTCTTCTCTTAGTGCGATCCATTTGGTATCGTTGATTCCCATTCTTAGAACCTCACCAATCTTTATAGCTCTGTCTACGGCTACCCAGCAAAGTAATTTTGAAAATACAAAGTGTCTGTCTTCTGTACGAAGCTCCCAGATACCTTTATCTGGTTTCTTCCAGTTTTCTTCCACGATCATGACAATACCACGAACCACGGTCCACAAAGCTTCAGAATTTTCAAGCGAAGTTTCGAACATGAGGAATTGCTGGTAGATCACTTCCATTAAAATTCCGTAGATATCGTTCTGCTTTTGGATATACGCTGCATTCCCAGTACGAACCGGACTCGATCCTTCATAGCCCTTTAAATGACTTAAAATATGTTCTGTTAATTCCTTTTCACCGTTGATCCCATACATGATCTGGATCTTCTCATCTTTATGCGGAATAATATCTATGATGAACTGAAGGAAATCCTTGGCAGATTTAATATGCCCCAGACCTGCCATCACTTTGATCACCATCGATGCATCACGAATCCAGCAAAAACGGTAATCCCAGTTTCGCTCCTCACCTATTGTTTCAGGCAAACTTGTAGTCGCAGCGGCTAGTACGGCACCAGATTTTTTATAGCTCAATGCTTTAAGCACAAGCGCACTTCTCATGATCTCCTGTCCGTAATGGGTATATCTGGTTGTATTATCTGCCCAGTTCATCCAGTAAACCTTTGTTCTCTGGAATTTCAAATAAGATCTGTCCAGGGTCTGTTCTACGAGCTTTTCATGGTAACCTACAAGGCAATATGCATTTCCAGTTAATGTGATCTGCTTTTGTTCCAGGATATCATTCAGGTTCAAACTTGAATATAGATAAGCAGAATCATATTTACCTACTTTGGTAAAACTCTTTATATAGTCACCTTTATTCTCGTTATAGGTTTTCTCTCTTGCAAAATCCAGTTTCGGATCATATTTGATCCTGAATTTTGGTTCTCCTTTCATTAATCTGAAGAATCTAATAACATCTGGTGGCGCATAATAAGATCCATCTTCACGAGGATACCTGGGCATAAAATCTATTAGCTGAAAGGCATCAGTTCCATTATCGAACACCGTACTTAAGATATTAGTTTCCCAAAGATATTCTTGCTTCACATTATAGTCGTCGCCGATCAGTATTTCAAAACTTCCTCCAATTTCATTATCAAGTATTTTTGCGAAAACTGCCGAGGAGTTAAAATTTGGCATACAGCACCAATCCAGGGAGCCTGTTTTGGAGATTAAAGCTGCACTTTTACAATTACTTATTATTCCGTAGTCGAGATTATCCATATATCTTAAAAATCTTATAAATCAATGGCTGTCTTAAATGATTTTCGGAAATTTAATAAAAATCAATTTCGCGACCACGGCATTTATAATTAATTATGAGCAAAACAATCATTATTTCCAACCGCTTACCACTGCAAATTTCTATTTCTGAAGATCATCTCGAAGTGACACCTAGTGTGGGAGGACTCGCAACCGGCTTAAAATCATTTCATAAAGATGGCGATAGTATCTGGATAGGATGGCCAGGAATGACCGAAGAAGAAATTCCAGAAAATCTGAAGGATGAAGTTCAGCAAAAGGCCCGTGAAGAGAATTGTGTAGCCGTCCATCTAAATGCCAATGAGATCGACGGCTTTTATTATGGCTTTAGTAATCGTACCATCTGGCCTCTATTCCATTATTTTATGGAGTACACCGAATCTGACGATGATTACTGGCATACTTATAAGGAAGTAAATCAAAAGTATGCAGATGAAATACTGAAACATTATAAAGAAGGTGATGTAATCTGGGTTCATGATTATCAACTTTTACTGGTTCCTAATATGGTAAGAGAACAGGCACCAGATGCTATCATTGGATTCTTCAATCATATCCCTTTCCCATCTTATGAAGTTTTTAGAACGCTTCCGTGGAGAGATGAAGTTTTACAGGGAATGCTTGGGGCTGATCTTATTGGTTTTCACACTTATGATTATGAAAGACATTTTTTAAGTTCTGTTAGCCGTATTCTGCGACACCAGGTAGATTTTAACCAGATCACCCTTCCAGACAGGATCATTAAAGTAGATTCTTTCCCTATGGGTATCGATTATAAAAAGTTCGAGCAGGCTGCACTTGATCATTACGAAAGTACTTCCGCAGACCAGTCTGAATTACAGAAAAGACTGGATCATCATTTAGAATCTACACCAGATGCTAAGTTGATCCTTAGTATAGACAGACTGGATTACACAAAAGGTATTGCACACCGTATAAGAGCTTACGAATACTTCCTGGACAAGAACCCTGAATATATAGAAAAAGTGCGGCTGGTCATGCTGGCTGTGCCTTCAAGATCGAATGTGCCTCAATATAGAAGACTGAAACGGGAAATTGATGAATTGGTTGGACGTATCAATGGGAAATTCTCTACCGTGAGCTGGACACCTATCTGGTATTTCTATCGTTCCATGCCGTTCGAAAACCTGATCGACCTTTATACGACCTGTGAGATCGCCTTACTAACACCAATACGTGATGGAATGAATTTGGTAGCTAAGGAATATATCGCCACGCGAACAGATCATACAGGAGTTCTGATCCTTAGTGAAATGGCCGGAGCTGCCCATGAGATGAATGAAGCGCTGATCATTAATCCTAATAATTTCGAGCAGGTGGCCGAAGCACTGAAAACCGCTTTCGAAATGCCAAAGGAAGAACAGATCGAAAGAAATAAAATGCTTCAGAAACGATTAAGACGATATAGTGTAGAAAAATGGGCAGGTGATTTTATGAAGTCTCTTAGATCTACAAAAGAAAATAGAGATTCTTTCCAGTCTATTAAGATTAATTCTGAAATTTCACAGGAAATCATGACTAAATTTCAGCAGGCCGATAGAAGAATTTTATTCATTGATTATGACGGAACACTAGTAAACTTTACAGACAAACCAGAGAATGCCCGCCCTGATGCCGACCTTAAGGAACTTATACGTGATCTTAATGCCGATGATAAAACAGATGTCATATTAATAAGCGGAAGAGATAAGGATACTTTAGGAACCTGGTGGAAAGATGTGCCGGTAGAACTAATCTCTGAACATGGAGTCTGGATGAGACAGATTGATGGAGAATGGGAACTTTCAGAAAATGTGAAAAGCGAGTGGATGGATGCAGTTCGTCCAGTAATCGAAAATTTCGTGGATAGAACTCCAGGTACATTCATAGAAGAAAAGAATTATTCTCTAGCTTGGCATTACAGAAAAGCAGATCCTGAACTAGGAGAGATTCGTGCCAATGAATTGAGTACAACTTTAAAGGAGCTTATTTCCAATCGTGGACTAAGTGTGCTGGAAGGAAATAAAGTGTTGGAGATTAAAAGCAGCGGCGTGAATAAAGGAAAAGCTTCTACAAAGAAATTGGTAGGAAAAGATTACGATTTTGTCTTCGCCATTGGCGACGACTGGACAGATGAATATATGTTTGAAGATCTTCCGGAAGATAGCGTTACCGTTAAAGTGGGCATTAAAAAAACAAGTGCCAGGTACTATGTGGAAGGCACTCCAAAGGTCCGCACCTTGCTGGAGAAATTCCGTGATAATAGCTGATCATTTTATGTTGTTAAATTATTTATGAATACTATCAAAAGTTTAATTATACATTAACTAGCAGAAGATGGCATAGGTTCAATTTCTATTTAATTTAGCCGCTGAATTTAAATCGAACCAATTTAAAACCAAATATTATGAAAGCAGGAAAATTATTATTAGGACTAGTATCAGGAGCAGCTGCAGGAGCAGTACTTGGATTACTATACGCACCGAAAAAAGGAACAGAAACGAGAAAAACTATTGCTGATACAAGCAACAGTTATATCAAAGACGCTAACAGAGGAATCAACGATTTTACAGATTCTCTGAACCACAAAATGGAAGCTCTTAAATCTAAGACTAAAGCTGGTTTTGCTAGCAACAAGTCTGAAGAAAAGATCAACCAGGCTAAAGCAGAAATGCACGAAATGCAAGCCTAATTTTTTTGGATCATAAAGATCAATAAGTCAAAGCTCCGGTGATACCGGGGCTTTCTTATTTTATAGAGTTAAATAACTTCCCTATTTTTAAAAGAAATTTCCATTTATGATGAAAACTACCTTTAAGACTGCCATCCTAATGCTAGGTCTATGCACCATATCTTATACTTCTGAAGCTCAGGACACAGATGAGAAGATCTACGAGATCATTCAGAATGTTAGTGCAGATCGTATCGAAAACGATATTCGAAAACTCGCGGGTTTTGGTACACGAAATACGTTTAGCGATACAGTATCTGATACTAGAGGGATTGGCGCCGCCAGACGCTGGATAAAATCTGAATTCGACAAGATATCTGGAGATTGCAACAATTGCCTCGAAGTTTTTTATCAAAAAGATCATGTAACTCCGGAAGACGGACAAAGAATTCCAAAGGAAGCATGGGTAGTAAATGTAGTTGCGATCCAGAAAGGAAGCAAGTATCCTAATCGTTATGTCATCATGAGTGGTGATATTGATTCAAGGAATGGCGACACCATGGATTTCACTACAGATGCTCCCGGAGCAAACGACAATGCCAGCGGAATGGCTGGAACCATGGAAGCCGCAAGAGTCTTATCCAAATATGATTTTGAAACCAGTATCATCTATGTAGGTTTATCTGGAGAAGAACAAGGTCTGTTTGGTGGTAAAGGTCTGGCAGAATATGCGGAAAAAGAAGGCTGGGATATTATTGGTATTCTTAACAATGATATGATCGGAAATATTGAAGGCGTAGATGGAGTAATTGACAATCGAAGTTTCCGAATCTTTTCTGAACCAGTTCCACCTACGGAAACTGAAAACGAAAGACGAATGAGAAGATTTTATGGTGGTGAAGTTGATGGAATCTCAAGACAACTGGCAAGATATATACATTCAAATGTTGAGACCTATATGCCGGAAATGAACCCGATGATGATCTACAGACTGGATAGATTTGGCCGTGGTGGTCATCACAGACCTTTCAATGATCTTGGATTTGCTGGCGTTCGTATAATGGAAGCTCATGAGAACTATAACAGGCAACACCAGGATATTCGAACCGAGAATGGTATAGAGTACGGTGACGTAGTATCCGGGGTGAATTTTGACTATGCTGAGAAATTAACAGCGGTAAATGCTATCAACCTTGCTGCACTAGCCTGGGCTCCACCAGCACCTGGAAAAGTTGAAATTGGCGGAATTGTTGAACCTGACACAAAGTTAAGATGGGAAGCAGTTGATGGTGAGATTGCTGGCTACAAGATCTATTGGAGAGACACTACTTCACCTCAATGGCAATACTCCAGGTTCGTAGGCGATATCACAGCGTTTACTTTGGAGGGAATTGTAATAGATAATTACCTGTTTGGAGTTGCTGCAGTTGGTAAGAATGGCCATGAAAGTTTGGTTGTTTTCCCAAGTGGAACTTTTAGATAAGTTATAATCTAAAACTATAATTAGAAAGCCAGGGCAATAGTCCTGGCTTTCTAATTAACAATACTTTACACAATACTTAAATCTTTTTGGCACTACTCTGTAGTACTTTAGAATAACCAAAAAATCAACAGTATGGCAGAAATAAAAATTAGGAAGAAAAAACCAGTTTGGCCGTGGATTCTCTTAGTGATAATCCTCACAATTCTTGCGTTCTTATATTTCTACGGAAGTATGGCTGAAAACGATAATAATGAAATTGATGAGACTGATGATATCGCATTGATACTTGAGAGCTCTAATGTAAACACTAACCTCCTGAGTTAAAATTTTAGTTATGAGTACAACAGAAAAACACCTGGTACATTTAAGCCAGTTAAAAGGATACAAAGTAGATAATCATGATCACGATATTCGTGGATGGAAACTACTGGATCGAGATAAAAAGACAATAGGAAAAGTAGACAACCTCTTAGTAAATAAAGAATTGGGAAAAGTTGTCTATGTAGATGTTCAGGTAGAACAGGACATTATTGACCGGAACCATGACCCCTACTCCACGCAACATCAAAGTGAGTTTAAGGAGTTCATCAACAAAGAGGGTGAAAATCATATCATTATTCCTATTGGACTAATTGACATCAACGCTAAAGATAAATACGTATTTACAGATGGTATAGACTACCAAACTTTCGCCGAGACCAAGCGTTATCGATCAGGTACAGATATCAGTAGAAACTATGAGCATCATGTATTGGGATCCTACAACAGAGACAGAGATCATAACAATCATGATGAGTTGCAAACGACCGAAAACACTGATCTTAACAGATCTAGTTTAGATGAGTCCATAATAAATGAAAATCGCGATCATGGATATGATAAGCTTTCCGAAGAGGAGAGAAGAGTAGAAAGAGAACGGGAGAATATGCAATATTCTTCGAAAGACCGGAAGGCTGCGGTAGATGCAAGGATTGATACCGGCCGGGATGATCGCCAATTTTTAGATCGTAAGGTTGGTGAAGAGGTAAACACTTCAGAAAACAGAACATCGCAGGAAGATTCCTATTCCGGGCGATCTTCAAACGATTCTAGAAAACCTATAGATGATCACCATCGTTCCCAGGATTTTCACGATAAACATACAGGATTCAAACCTGAAAAATCAATCGACGAAGATCAGCACTGGCAGCATGATGACAGGAATTTAGATGATTCTGAAGATTTTTATAATCGGAGGGAATTCAACAGAAGAAAATAATACAAGGGACTTTAAAAAGTCCCTTTTTTTTGATTTGTGTTTAAATTTTGATTGAGAGAAAATTGCTAACTTGAGATCATATTCAAAAATTTGAACATTTTCATGAGATATTCCTACCTGTTAAAGCTTTTTGCTTTAATAATTACTACCAATCTTACTGCACAGAACTTCGATCTTGAACTTTTTAAAAATAAAACTCCACGAAATATAGGCCCTGCTGGAATGAGTGGACGTGTAACTTCCATAGATGTGGTTACCAGTGATCCAGATATTATGTACGCCGGGACAGCATCTGGCGGATTATGGAAATCTACCAGTGCAGGTATCAAATGGGAACCTATATTTGATAATGAAGTTACTGCTTCTATAGGGGCTGTTGCAGTGCAACAATCAAATCCTTCGGTTATCTGGGTTGGAACTGGTGAAGGTAATCCCAGAAATAGTCTGAATGGCGGCTACGGAATTTATAAAAGTCTTGACGGTGGAAGAACCTGGAATAGTATGGGCCTGGAAAAGACCCGTCATATTCACCGTGTTATCATACATCCCGATAATCCTGATATAGTTTATGCAGCAGCAATTGGTTCTCCCTGGGGTGCTCACGAAGAGAGAGGAGTTTATAAAACTACCGATGGTGGAGAATCCTGGAACAAAATTCTGTATACCAATAATCTTTCAGGTGCTGCAGACCTGGTGATGGATCCAAATAATCCCAATAAGCTGGTCGCGGCCATGTGGGAACATAAGAGAGATCCCTGGTTTTTTAAATCGGGTGGTGAAGGCTCCGGACTTTACATAACCTACGATGGTGGGAAGACCTGGAAAAAGAAAACAGAAAAAGACGGACTTCCCAAAGGAGATCTGGGAAGAATCGGACTTGCAATTGCAGCTTCAGATTCCAATATTATGTATGCTCTGGTTGAATCGAAAAAGAATGCCCTTTATAAATCTGAAGATGGAGGGTTTAGCTGGAAAATGATCAATGATAAGGATGAAATTGGTAACCGACCATTTTATTATTCAGATCTATTTGTAGATCCTCAGAATGAGAATCGGTTGTATTCCGTTTTTACCTATGTGAATGTATCTGAAGATGGAGGAAACAGTTTTAAAGAATTGATGCCTGCCTATGGTGTAGACAATGGTATACATCCAGATCATCACGCCTTCTGGATTCATCCGGAAGATGGAAGCTTCCTGATGGACGGGAATGATGGCGGACTCAATATTTCTAAAGATCGAGGTAAGAGCTGGAGATTCGTAGCCAATCTTCCTGTGGCTCAATTCTATCATATTGCTGTGGATAATGAATTTCCTTACAACGTTTATGGTGGAATGCAGGATAATGGAAGCTGGAGAGGACCCGCTTATGTCTGGAAAGCACAGGGAATCCGAAATTCTTACTGGCAGGAAATTAGTTTTGGTGATGGTTTTGATGTCGTTCCAGACCCGGACGACAGCAGGTATGGCTGGAGTATGAGTCAGCAGGGATATGTTAGCAGGTACGATCATGAAACTGGAAATAACTATTCGGTTAGACCTACGCATCCAGATCCTGATGTAGAACTTCGATTTAACTGGAATTCTGCTATAAATATTGATCCGTTCGATAGCAATACTATTTACTTCGGAAGTCAATTTGTCCACAAAAGCACAGATAAAGGTTTAACCTGGGAGATCATATCACCAGACTTAACCACCAATGATCCTGAAAAGCAGAAACAAACTGAAAGTGGTGGACTTACCATGGACGCCACCGGAGCTGAAAATTTTACTACCATTTTGGTAATCGAACCTTCATCCTTAGAAGAAGATATGTTGTGGGTTGGAACAGATGACGGGAAAGTTCAATATACCCGTGATGGTGGTGAGAACTGGACAGATGTATCCAATAACTTACCAAAACTACCGGAAGGTAGCTGGATCGTACAGATCAAAGCCAGCAACAAGCGAAAAGGCGAGGCACTGCTGGTCGCAAATGATTATCGAAGATTCAATTATGAGCCTTATGCGTATAGAACCAGAAATTATGGAAAAAGCTGGGAACGAATTGTTGGCGACGATGATACCGAGAGCTATGCCCTTAGCATTATAGAAGATCCGGAAGAAGAAAATCTGTTATTTCTTGGAACAGATGACGGACTATATATTTCACTTGATGCAGGTAAGAACTGGGAGAAATACACCCATGGTTTTCCTACAGTTTCAGTGAAGGATTTGGTGATACATCCACGTGAGCATGATCTGGTAATCGGAACATTTGGTCGTGCAGCATGGGTCCTTGATGATATTAGACCTTTTAGAAAACTTGCAGGAGCAAATACGATTATAGAGAATAAACTAACTATGTTCGAACCACCTATTGCCTATCAAAATGCTACTCAGCAACCAACTGGGAGCAGATTTGGTGGTGATGCGGTATATCAGGGGGAAAATCGCAAGCAGGGAGCACCAATCTCTTACTTTATTATAATCGATTCTTCGGAAGTGGATACTAAAGTTGAGAATGAAAATGAGTCAGAATATAAAACTGAAGATGAGGAACAAGATAAAAAAAATGATTCTGACAGTATTAATCTGAAGATCTACGATGAAGAACGTTTAATAAGAACTTTAGGGCAAAAGGCTCCGGATAGCACTGGAATTTACACGATGAAATGGTATCTCGATGAAAAAGGAGCAGACCGGCCTTCAAGATCTATTAGAGAATCTAAGAGAGAACCAGGAGGTGTCGCTGTAAAACCGGGAGATTATCGACTAGTAATGAGTTTCGAGGGAGAAACCTCCGAAGAAGTGATTAAGGTCAAAACAGATCCTCGGCTGGAGGTTTCAGAAGAAAGTATTACTGAAGTTTATGAAGCTGGTCAGAAGATTGAAAAATGGCAACAAACTGCCGCAGATGCGGTAGAGCAATTAGTGCAGAGTAAGAGCACAGCAGAAAATTTCGCGAAAGATCTTAAACAGAATCTGGAAGATACTTCAGAAAGGAAGTCGGCATTAAAGAGTGTCGATTCCATCACAAAAAGCCTGGAGGCACATATCGCGCTGTTTCTGGGGAAAGTTGATGACAGGCAGGGAATCACAAGAAACAGAGAAAATACAGTGATGACCAGGCTTGGTACGGCATCCAGTTATGTACGATCCAGGCAGAATGGTATTACAAAAACTGAAGAAATACTTATGGACCAGGCGCGGGAAGAACTTCAGGCAGCTTTAAACAAAACAAATAAGTTCAATCAGGAAGAATGGCAAGATTTTAAAGCAGAAATGAAACAAATAGAAATGTCGGTTTTCAAAGAAACCCGAATATTTGAGATAGAATAAACTAATTAAAAGCTCTTCTCCGGAAGGGCTTTTTTTTATCAAGGTATTCTAAATGATTCCTATCTTGTCAGAATGATCGATCGCCGTCTTACTGTCCTGGAAATAGCAGGTATTTACATCCATACTTTCAATATTAGCTAACACTTCCTGAACCGCTTTTTTTGGAGATTTAGAAGTCTGCCGAATATAGATCGCTCTAATATTTCTTGGAAATGTTTTGCAGATACGTTCGTATAAATATGGATCATGTTGAGAATCATCCCCTAAAAGAACATATTCCAGATGTGGATAGAATGATATAATATCTTTGATCTTTACAAATTTATGATCGTGATCTCCCCTGCCCGTTTTAATGAAATCCATCAACCCGGTCTTGATCTGCTTTAATTTGATCACAGCTTTAGGAAGATCATGCAGCCGTGCGAATTCATCAATAAAGTCGTACAGATTCCATTCGCTGGAAGACACATAGAAAAATGAATTAAACGAATTATCTTCTTCTCTACCCGCCCTGCTTAGTTTATGATAATGATCCTTTACCTCTTCAAATATCTTACGATTATTAATGTTCTTAGATAGCATTACGTAAATCTTTTTAAAGAACTTACTGCTGTGTGAAACAAGGAAAGTATCATCAATATCTGAAATGATCGCAAGTTTACCTGGATGTGGTTTTAATAGCTCTCCTTTTTCGATCATTCCAAACTCACCTGTATTGCAGGTAACTTCATACTCGTGCCATCCTGGCTCTATGTTAGAGTCATAGGGTACGGTAAATCTAAAATATCCATCATCCTGAGTTTTAGTTTTAACCTCCAAATCCTGGAATTTTAAATGAACTTCATAATTAGGGAGTGGTTCAATGCGAAATTTGTGAAGTAAAGCATAAGCATGCTTAATTCCCTTTTTGTCAATACTATACTTATCTGGAGCCCAGGACTGGAACAGATGTCCAAAAACTACTAGTTCTTCTTCATTAACGTAACCCCGATAAAGTTTAAGATCAAGCTTCAAAATTTGGCCTTTTTTTAAAATCACTTCCGTTCCAAAATACTTAATTTTAAAAGTAATTCAACCAATGGCACATGAATTTTAACCAAGTTTTATTGATAGTGAACCCTATTTCTGGTGATCTGGACAAAAAGCAGATTATCCAGCAGGCACGTGAATACGCAAATACTCATCAAATTACTATACATCTTTTCGCTACTACTGGAGAGGAGGACGTTGAAAAAATTCAGGATCGTTTGGATTCGCTCAAGATTGAAAGGATCATTGCGATAGGTGGTGATGGAACCATTAACCTGGTAGCTAAAGCGATCAAAAGCTATGGCATTCCCTTAGGGATTATTCCCGCAGGATCTGCAAATGGATTAGCTACAAATTTCGGCATTCCCGAATCTATTGAGGAACAGGTGAAAATTGCCTTTGGTGACACTATTTTCGAAATGGATCTGCTAAACATTAATGATGATATCTGTCTTCATCTCAGTGATCTTGGTATAAATGCTGAACTCATTCAGAATTATGAAGACTCCAGATTTCGGGGAAAATTCGGGTATTTATTGCAATCACTTCCAACATTGCTAAAAAGTGAATATCCTTTTGAATTTGAAGTAGAAACCAATTTTAAAAAACGACAAACCAGTGGTGCGCTTCTCGCCATTGCGAATGCTAACAAGTATGGTACTGGGGCCAATATTAATCCCAACGGGAAGTTGGACGACGGCAAGTTTGAGATCATTATTTACAGAAAACTAGATCTGGCAGAGATCATCAAGACCGTACGCAATGAAACCGATGTTAATTCAGATGTTGTTGAAATTTTTCAGGCTAGTGAAGCGAAGATCACCTGTAAAACGCCCGTAGCATTTCAGATTGACGGAGAATTCAAAGGAGAAAATTCCGAAGTAAAAATAGGTATTATGGAGGAAAAGCTAAAGGTTGTGGTACCGGCAGAATTTAATTCCCAGGCTCCACAGGCATAAAGATCTCGGCTTTCCAGCTTAATGCTTCTCCACCAGTTTTAGGGTTGTTCCAGAAGATCTCCAATGGTAAGTTACTAGTTTTAAGATCCCTCTTTTTAGCTTCAGAAAGCAATTGATGCCAGGCAAGGTCTGAACTTCTGTAATTGCCATTAAAGATCGCTTTCAAAGATGTAGTAGCTGGAAATTGCTGAAACTCTATAAATGTATTGGGTCTTATATCCTGAGCGAGATTTAACGGGAAACAAAAATCATAATCAATAGTTCCGGCCTCCTGATCCCAGGCCTGGATCTTTACGAATGGATATCCGGTCAGTTTTAATTTATGTGAAATCTGAAAGTCTTCAAGATAACCAATATCTCTGACCATTTGCATTGCCTTATTCTCAACCTTGATATCTTCAGCAGGTTTGCAAATACAATCCAGTGCCGGGGAATAAACAATACTGTCTACTACCTGCACTTTATAATTCGCTTGTTTCTTTAGTAGCTCCTTACCAAATTTGAGAAACGAATTTTCGAGGCTATCAATATATACACTTTCAGAAAATGGATTTAATATAGCCAGTCTGTTTTGGATTTTCTTACCAGATGCTACATTAACAGATACACTGGTAGCAGAATCTGCTTGATTTTCCAACTCCCAAAGAAGCTCAAGTTTCTGGTCACCAAATTGCAGAGTTTGCTTTATTTCCTCATATCCCTCAGTTTGCTGATAAGAGACTGTCGGTTCGCTATCAAATATGCTATAGCTTTCTATTTTTTTAAGTTCTTGCTGAACCATGGCAGGCAAATGATTTGCCTGAAATCTAAACTGGTAATCATATTCTTTTATAAATAAAAACCACGCCAGGCTAAGGAGTAAAACACCCAGCAGGATAGTAATAAACTTCTTGATCATATTATTTGGAAGCTAATTCGGAATTTTTCGTAGATTTTGTCATTTGAAGATTTTCGATGATATATTTTCCCAGATTCTGGCCCTGGGTCATCCCAACTTCAATGGCAGCCCGGTAATGAATCCCTCCATACAATCTACTGTTTGCTGCCTCTTCTGAAGCTTTACTGAATGATTCAAAGCTTCTAACCGGTAGTCCATAATCTACTTCAGTATCATCATCAAAGGCGAAGTTGTCACCAAATATATCTGTCAAGGCCGTGGCAGCAGCCGCAGAAATTACAGAATGTCCACTTGTATATTCTGGAAATGGCGGAGTTTGTAGCACAGATGTCCAGTTCTCGTCTATATATTTATTGATAACAGTTTCAGGTCTCACAAGGTTGCTACGATACTTTTCATCCCAGCAACTAATAAAACCATCTGCAATAGCTATGGCGGTCTTAGAATAGGCGTAAACAGATTTACTGAAGTCGGCTTCATCCTTCTGGCAGGCAATTTTCACAATTCCCATCCAGTGACCTCCCGGAGTGATCTTTTTTGTAGCGAACATCAAGTGCCCTCTTAATATGGAAACATAAGGATTACAGTCCCAGAACTTGGCGATTGCCATTTCTTCGCTGTTCTCCTCGTCTTTTGCGATTTTCTCTCTAATATTATAAACCTCCATGAGTTCTGTATGAAATCTTGAACCTTCTTCCATAGAAAATTCTGGTGGTGGCGCTGGTTTAAACTGGTTTGCATCCTCGATCACGAAAGGTCTTATTTTCATCCAGTGCGGTTCGATCCCATCCATGTAAGAAGGCGGGGTTGGCTGCCATCTGCTTTCATCATCTGTAAGAATAGAAAATTTAGGCATGGTTCGGGTTTCAGAATAGTTATCCTGTTTCAACCAATCTTTTATATGAGCGGCCACCCTTTTCCCATAAGCTTCAGAAACTTTAAAGGATCTCTCATTCGTGTTTTTCCATTTTGAGAATAAACTATCACTTTTAACCGTCACTTTATCTTCTGAAAATACCAGGCTGGTTGCGATGTCGTAAAATGCCACAATTGCGGCAACTTCAGGGTTTGTAAGATCAGATTCTGGAGCAGGAACTTCCTCGAGATTGGTCAACTGACCTGAAAGACTCTGGTAATTCTCATCAAATTGCGCCATGACTTCGTAAGCAGCGATATTAGAGTATGCATATACTCTACTTGCCACCGGAGGTGAAAAAATATCGTGCACCATCGTTTTACTGATGTGCTCATTAGCAGCATGAAAATCATCTGGAGTTACGACGATCTCTTTCTCTTCCTGTGAACAGGAAATAAAAAGAAGAAGGCAACATGATAAGCTGGCTATATGTTTAAAAACTGAATTCATAGATTTCAATTTCTGAATTATGTATGGTCACTATTAAATAGGACTTGTTAGCAATTTCAATAATCGAAAAATCTTTAACAGATTTTTGTGATAAATTTAAACCAATTTCATAAGAATCACGAATTTTATCCTGATTTAACATCAGCATTCCACCCATCGCATCAAATCTGCCATGATAAGGCGTTATCCCGAAATAATTACCACCTACCAGCACTTCAGTCCTGCCATCTTTATTAAAATCATAACTGAGCATCGCACGTATTGGAGCTGTTTGCAGCTCATTTTTAAATGGTCTAAAACTGAAGTTCCCATTATTATTCTCCAGGTAGCCAGAAGATAATGTATGTACTTCCAGCAAGCTGGCAGAGTTCAGTTCTTCTTTAGAAAAGATCTCGTCAATGCTTTTTCCAGCATAGTCTTTATATTGAGTGAACTTCTTGCGCATCTGGTTTAACTGTGCGCTCAATTCGTCGAGACCATACGGCATATAATACTTCCCATCTTTTTCCATTGCCAGGATGGTTTCCGTGAGGCCATTTTGATCAAAATCTTTGTAATATAATTTCATAGGATGTTCTGCAGAAGCTTTTAATTTAGTATTAAGACCCCAGTTACCCAGAAGGTAATCCATATCTCCATCGTGATCAATATCTGATGCTATCAAGGTTTGCCATAATCCATTGAGTGGCATATTTTCCAAAGCAGCCGATTTCTTAAATGTTCCGTTGTTATTTTCCAGGATTTTCGGTGACATCCACTCGCCTACCATCATCATATCCAGATCATTGTCACCATCGATATCTGTCCAGATCATATCGTTCACCATTCCAATTTTCTCAAAGATCTCTGACTGCACTTCAGTAAATTCGCCCTTATCATTTCGCAATAGTACCGACTTTGGGATCGCTCCATACTGGTAATTCTGTGCGTTACTGCCTATAAAAATATCCAGATCACCGTCATTATCATAATCGGCAGTTTTGATTACAGAGGAATTAAGAAATAGCTCAGGAAACAACTCTGACTCCTGGAAATCTCCTTCTTTAGAATTATAATAGATTCTGTCCTTCAGCCACCGATTTTTGCCAACAGATTCTCCTCCACCAGAGGCGATCAGGATATCCTGGAGTCCGTCACTATTCAGATCAGCAATAGTAATCGATGCGTCTTCAGCCAATGAATCACTGGTTAATGCTTTAAAATTCTTTTTTCTGAAATTGCCTTTTTCCTGATAGTAGACATCTGAAGGCTGAAACCTGGAAGCACCAAAAATGATGTCATCTTCCCCGTCGTTATTTAGATCTGCTACCTTAACAGCAGGTCCAAGATCTGAAGTTTGATGTGGTATTAACTTTTGCACATCAAAATCATTATAAGTATTCTCCTTATGCTCATAATCGATCCCAAAGTTTTCACTTCTTTGGAATTGAAATTTGCTTCGGGTTTTAAATATTTCACCAGTATTGATGATATCATTCGCATTGGAAAACTTTAGCGAAAGAGTAGAATTCAGCGCTGGTGAAATAATGAGTTGAGAACGATTTCCAGGCCAGATAATTCTTAAACTATCCACAGTCTCCCCTTGTTTTAAACCGAAATGCATCAAAGGTTCTGATGAAGACTGAAAAGCTTTAGTGGTATATAATTGTCGAATTTGAACACCTTCAGAAGTATAAACGACCGCTTTTGCACCTATTCCGAAGGAATTCAAATCTGATCCCTGAAGTTTCAGTTTTAAATAATTTCCTTCAGCAAAATCATTGATATAGATACTGGCAGGTGCATTAATGTTATTGGTTACAATATCGAGATCGCCATCATTATCCAGATCGCCATAGGCCACTCCCGTTGAAATAATGGAATCATTTGCGATCCATTTGTGGGTGACATTTTCAAACTGTCCACTCCCGGAACCCTTAAAGACAAAATTTGTCACTGCTCCCGAAGGCATTTTATCGAGCACTTCATTATCTACGATCGTGGTTTTATCAAGCTTCTTCTGAATTTGCTCGTTGGAAGTGTATTTCACGTAATCCAGATCATTAGGACGTCTGGGAATCCCATTACTTATAAAAAGATCCTGAGATCCATCCTGATCAAAATCTGCAAAGAGTGGACCCCAGCTCCAGTCTGTAGCTGCTACTCCGCTCATCAAGGCTGTTTCAGAAAAATATTCACCCCCTTTATTGATCTGTAACATATTACGGGTGTATTGCGGGTGATATCCTAATTTCTCTATACGAAAGCGGTCAAGGTTTACATTATCATCTCCTGCGGAAGATTTTAAAACGGTCTCATCTTCTGGAAGCATGTCCAGTGTGATCAAGTCTACGAATCCGTCATTATTGATATCTGCCGCATCATTTCCCATAGAAAACCTGGAAGTATGACCAAACCTGTTTTTTAATTCCTCGCTGAAAGTACCGTCCCCGTTATTAAGGTAGTAGTAATCATCTTCATGAAAATCGTTTCCTATATAAACATCTGTAGATCCATCATTATTGAAATCGGCAGTGGTAATCCCAAGTCCGTAAGAATTTGCTCCACCATAGATTCCGGCTTTTTCACTAATGTCCCGAAATTTACCATTCTCATTTAGCATCAGTTTGTCACCACTTTCGTAAACCCGATTGTTCCTGATATTTGCCGGGCCAAATGACTCATTGGTATGAACGGCATGATTGAGAATATATGCGTCGAGATCACCATCATTATCAAGGTCGAAAAATGCAGTCTGGGAACTGTAGGTGTCGAGGTCGAGACCATATTCAGCCGCACTTTCGGTAAAAGTAAGATCACCGTTGTTGATAAATAATTCATTGTGGCCACGAAATCCATTAACACCTACTACTGCAGAAACGTAGATATCCAATAATCCGTCGCCGTTAATATCGGCCATAGTGGTACCCGTATTCCACGTACTTTGACCACCAACCCCAGCCGTTGCTGTAATATCTTCAAATTTTAAGGATCCTTTATTTAGGTACAATCGATTTTGAACCTGATTACCAGTGAAATAGATATCTGTAAGACCGTCATTATTAATGTCGCCAATACTTACGCCTCCTCCATTGTAGAAATAGAGATAATCCAGAATGTTCTGATCCCGGGTTTCTGTAAGCTCATTGACAAAATCGATCCCGGTTACCTTAGCATTGGGATTACTAAAAAACAGGGATTCCTTCTCCTTTTCTTTGTCCTTAGCACAGGAGAAAACAAAAAATAGCAGGGAATAAAGAAAGTATCTACGGATTGCTAATTTCAAAAATTCGAGGTTTTTGGTCGTTAATAGCAGCGATTATAAAAGTCTTACCATTCTTATCGCGAATACGTTTCAGGAACTTGACTTCGTCCCGAATATGGAAACCAGTTTCTTTAAAATCTTTCCATTCAAAATTCATATTTCCGTCACCAAGTAAAACGTTTCCGTAGCCAGCATCAAGTCGGCTAAATTGTGGTTTGAATTCAAAATCATTTCCGGCCATGACCAAGTCAAGATTTCCGTCATTATTCACATCTACGCAGGAAATTCCGCAAACGCATGAAAACTGAACTCTTCCCGGAAGTTTCTGAATCTTAAACTGACCTGTCCCATCATTGATAGCAATAATAGTTTCTGAAATATTTGCATGCTTTACGATGGAATTCTGAATTTTTTGATCGGGAATTAATTCCTGCACGGTTTTCTTAGCATATTCTGAAGCTTTTATATTTTCCTTTTTCAGAAAAACCAGCTGGGAGATCATCTCTTTCTTCATGTGCAATGGATAGTCCTTGCCTTCACTATGCAGGGTTACGATCTGCTCGATAGTTCCGTTATCATCGTAATCGTTAACCCATAACTTCATTGGATTTTCAAAACTGGTCTCATACGCCAGGTTGGCTCCTTTATTGCCCAGAACCAGGTCCATATCCCCATCATTATCCAGATCTGCAGCTTCCACAGTATTCCACCATCCAGTATACTTTTCCAGTTCATTCTTAAGCAGGCTTAATCTTTTTCCGGAATTTGTATACACATGAGGCGCACCCCAATCTGAAACTGTTACCAAATCTTTTTTACCGTCGCCATCTATATCTTCCCAGGTGGCATCGGTAATCATCCCGGCATATTTAACATCATAAGCGACCCTTTCTGTAGCGTTCACAAATTCACCATTCCCTTGATTTTCGAGAAATAAATGCTGTGGGTCAATTCCATAATTTACAGCAACGCTTCTGGATCCTATAAAAATATCCACGTCGCCATCGTTGTCGAAATCATGGGGAGCGATCGTCGCCACGTTTTGTTCTACAGAAGGGATCTTCGCCTGAGTTGGTTTAAAATTCCCTCGACCATCGTTCAGGTAAAGTCTTGGACGGTAGTTCTTCGATTCACCAATCTCGTTACCTCCAGAGCCTATCATTAGATCTATTTTACCATCGCCATTAGCATCAAAAAATGCAGCTGCAGTATCTTCGAACATCGCATCGGCCGTTAAAGCGGGTTGATTCATCTTCTGCAGATTTCCATTTCCACGATTCAGATAAATAGTTCCAGCTTGTTTTTTAGCACCTCCAATAAATACATCCTCATTTCCATCATTATTGATATCACCAACTGCCATCGCCGGACCTTCCTGACTCAATTTCTTATAGATCATTCCTTCAAAATCAAAATCGGTATATTGATTTTCGGAATGACTTTCCAGTTTATCGTTGGAAACTTCGGTAAGCAGGGTTTTTGATTTTATTTGTTTCTTGATCTCAAACTGATCTTTAGCTTCGGAATGATCCAGCACCAAAGTTTGATTGGCTTTTACATTTTCAAGTAATTGAGTCGCGTTGTCTGGCCAGATCACTCTCAAGGAATCAAGATTCTGTTTCTTGCCTAAGCCAATATTCATCACATAATCCATGGAGGACTGAAAGCCGCGAGAAGGATTTTGATCCTGCAAAATAATCTCTTCTCCGGTATATATCTTGACAACTGCTCCAATCGCAAACCTGTTCTTATCGGCACCCTTCAGCTTAATTCTAAGGTAATTGTGATCTGCAATTTTTTCAGAATTATTTCTATAAATAAAGGAATTCATATTTACGTTATTTACGACCAGATCAAGATCTCCATCATTATCAAGATCACCGTAAGCGCTACCGTTACTAAGACCTGGCAAACCTAATCCCCATTCTTCAGCTTTATTTTTGAATTTCAGATCACCCTGATTTTGAAAAGCATAATTAGGCAGTTTGGTTACCGGCATCTTATTGATAATGGAATCAATTGCTTCCTTTTTACCCGTTAATGCCATTTTCTGAATGATCTCATTGGCAAAAAATTCAACAAAATCGAGATCGGTTAGATCATGATTAATTCCGTTTGTGACATATATATCACGGTTTCCATCATTATCCATATCAAAGATAAGTCCTGCCCAACTCCAGTCTGTACTTTCAACACCGCTAAAATGAGCGATCTCTGAAAATGACTCATTCCCATTGTTTAATTGCAGGGTATTATGAATGTATTGCTGAAAAAAATCTTTGCTTTGCTTCAGTTTAAAGACGTTATAACCTTCAAATTCCATCACAGATTTTACTCTTTCTTCAGAATCGGGAAGCATATCGGTGATAAAAATATCAGCAAAACCATCATTATTGATATC
Organism: Gramella sp. Hel_I_59; assembly: GCF_006714895.1. NCBI lineage: Bacteria > Pseudomonadati > Bacteroidota > Flavobacteriia > Flavobacteriales > Flavobacteriaceae > Christiangramia > Gramella sp. Hel_I_59. The sequence goes on from NZ_VFME01000001.1 coordinate 2,122,532, forward strand.
TGCCATATCCACTCCCATTGCAGAAAGCGATAAATGCTGCGTCCAGTTTTCAATTTCTTCAGTAAAAGTACCATCTTGATTATTGATGTATAAATAATCACGCTCGTAGAAATCATTGGACACATAGATATCTGGATACAGGTCGTTATTAAAGTCACTAACCATTACTCCAAGTCCAAAACCTATCAAGCTACCAAAGATACCAGCGTCCTCACTCACATCGGTAAATACGCCATCATCATTTCTAAGTAGCATATCACCTACTCCTCTGAAAATTTTAGGCACTCCTTCCCAATCCTGTGCTCGAATATTCCTTTGCTCGGCAAAGCCAAGAGTACTTACAGGAATATTGGAATTATTCAAAATATAGGCATCCAGATCACCATCCTTGTCATAATCAAAGAAGGATGCATGAGTGCTAAATCCAGTTTCTGCAAGGTTAAATTCCTTAGCTTTTTGAGTAAAAGTTAGATCTCCATTATTTATATACAGGTCGTTATCATGATTATCGCCTTCCATATTTCCAGCGTTACTCACGTAGATATCGAGGAGACCGTCATTGTTGATATCCACCATATTGACTCCGGTCGACCATGGTTTATTACCTTCCACGCCTGCAGATTCACTAATATCTTCAAACTCGAAATTACCCTTATTCAGATATAATTTGTTCGGTTTCATATTGGCGGTTAGATAGATGTCTGGCAGTCCGTCATTATTGATATCGCCAATGGCAACACCGCCACCATTATAAAAGTTCCGGTATTTGAAAATATTGAAGTCTGGCTGATTCTTAACTTCGTTGATAAAATCGATCCCTGTTTCTTCTGGAAGCATTTCAGTAAAAAGAGTATTCTGAGAGGGAATATTTTCTACGGAATTATCCTCCTCCTTTTTTTTATCTGAATCGCAAGAGACTATAAATATTGAAAAGCAAATTGCTAAAACCTGAAAGTAACTGGTTCTATTCATTTTTATTCGTTGATTTTAAAATTACAGGGGAATCATTATTCCTGGTAATGATCACATATTCCTGATTTCCCACACATATTTTCCCGATATCACGTGCCGCCCCGGAGATCGCTGGAAACTGTTTTGAAACTGCGAAATTTGCGCTGCCATCATTTAATAATAAAACCCCATGTGAAGCATCTAATCTACCTAATTGAGTGCTTATTTCATAGTTATTTCCTGCCAAAAGAACATCTGGATAACCATCAGCATTATAATCTGAAACTTCTATAGACATCATTGCTGAAACCTGAGCTTCAAAAGCTAATTCATGTTTTTTGAACGTCCCATTTCCTAGATTTTCGAAATAACAGGACGCTAGTTCTGTGACGTTTTGCACCTGTGCTTCTTCTAATTTTTCCTTCGGAAATATTTCTGAAAGCTCTGCATTTGCAAACTGTTCATAGGTGTTAAATCTCTTCTTCAAATATGGCAGTTGTTGATCCAGTTCATCTTTTGAAGCAAATACGGTTTCTTCATCTTTATAGAAATATGTTAGAATAGGATCTGAAGTAGCATTCCCATCAAAGTCATTCAGGTAAAGATTTACGGGCTCTTCCCTTGATGCAGTAAGCCTGGAATTAAGACCCCAATTCGCAGCCACAAGATCAAGGTCGCCGTCGTTATCAAAGTCGGCAAGCTCCAGATCATTCCACCAACCTTGAAAATCTGATAAATTACTATCCATTCTCGAAAAAGACTTGCCGCTATTATTCAAATAAATCACCGGTGCATTCCAATGTCCTGCCATTATTAGGTCCAAAAAACCATCTCTGTTGAAATCAACCCATTTTGATGTTTGAACGCTCCCGGGAAGTTCCTTGAAATATTCCCAGGTGGCATCTTTAAATTCACCTTTATCGTTGATAAAAAGAAACTGTTCTGAGCTGGAACCAAATTCATGTGGTTTGATATTGGATGAAAAAAATACATCCTGAAATCCGTCATTATTGACGTCTGCCACAATAACTCCTGAAGCATTTAGGGAAAGTCCGTTAAAACTATTATGATCCCTTCGAAACTGCCCATTTTCATTCACATATAGTTTTGGCTGAAGTGCTTCCCCAGATCTAAATTCATTTCCACCACTAACCACCAGTATGTCCAGATCACCATCATTATCGTGATCCAGCAAAGCGATGCCGGTGTTTTCTGAAATAGCATCTGCCTCAAAAGCTGAAGTCTCTAATTTTTTGAAAGCTTCATCGTTCTGGAAGAAGACCTGCAGCGCCTGTGACTTGCCACCTCCCAGAACCAAATCTATATTTCCGTCTCCATTTAAATCACCAGTCGCCAAGGTTGGTCCTGGATTTGAATATGCAAACAAGCTTAACGGTTGCCTATTGAAATCAAGACTTGCTTGTTCAATATGTCTGTAATTCAAAATAGAATCGTTAGCAATTTCATATGCTGGTAGTTTAGCGCTTTCTTTTTTACTCTCTTCTGAATCTGAATACTTAATAATTACTTTTTGATTAGATTTCACCTTTCTCAATACCGTTTTGCTACCATCGTACCATTTAGCAATAACCGAATCTACTACTGTATTCGATCCTAAGCCGAAATGTAAACCTGGAGCGAGTGAAGACAAATATCCTCTGCTCAGGTAATGTTCTTTCGTTTGCGTTATTTTCTTAGTATGAACCGTAACCTTCGCTCCAATCCCGAATCTATTTCTATCAGTACCTTGCAGATCGATCTTTAAAAAATTGCTTTCATTCGTGGTGTTTTCATAAATAAAGGCGGCATCTTCAGTATTATTGGTAACCAGATCCAGATCGCCATCATCGTCAAGATCTACATAAACGCTACCATGACTAAAGCTTTTCTGTACAGGTAACCACTCTTCAGAAGCATCAGTAAACTTTTGATCACCATTATTCTTGAAAATGTAATTATCAACCTTTTTCTCCGGAAGTCGTTTAGTAAGATTTTCGAGGTCTATCTTTTCACCGGTACTAATTTGTTGCTGAATCTCTTCCGTAGAAATGAATTTTATATAATCCATATTATTGGTGGCACCTTTGATGCCATTGGTGATGAATAGATCCTGATGCGAATCATTATCAAAATCGGCAAACAAAGCACTCCAGGACCACTCGGTTGTAGCAACACCACTCAGGTAAGCCACTTCAGAAAACTTCAGATCACCGCGATTGATGTGCAGTGTGTTTTGCATATACTGCGGTGCAAATCCATTTCTTAGGTAATTGGAATATGTCTGAAAAGGAAATTCCAGTCCGGAAGTCTTATAGGTTTGCAGGTTTTCAGGAAGCATATCAAGCGATACAATATCTGCAAGTCCGTCGTTATTCATATCGGCAATATCATTTCCCATGGAATAATGCGAAGTATGACCTAGACTCTGTGGGCTGCTGGTAATTAAATCTTGAAAATTACCATCTTGCTGATTGATATACACATAATCGTTCTCGAAGAAATCATTTCCAACGTAGATATCAGGATAATTGTCATTATTAAGATCACCAACGGCGACACCTAGACCATAACCCGTAGGACCCTGAAATATTCCTGTTTCTTCGGAAACGTCCACAAATGTTGTCCCTTCATTTCTAAAGATTCGATCGCCTGCCCTGGCATCGAATGAATTTCGTTTACTACCGCGACCATAATTTCTATTGGGATGAATGGAATGATTGAGCAAGAACAGATCCAGATCACCATCAAGATCATAATCCAGGAAAACTGATTGCGTAGAGAATCCGCTGAAATCCAGACCGTATTCCTTAGAGCTTTCCTTAAATTTTAAATTTCCTTCTGTATCAACTCCCTCATTGATATATAACAAATTATGACCTTCCAGACCTTCGATTCCGGCGACTTTCGAAATATAAAGATCCATAAGCCCATCGTTATTAATATCGATATTGGAAACTCCTGTGGTCCATCCTTCCGCATTATCAATATTACTTTGAGTGGTTACATCCTGAAATTTAAAATTCCCCAGATTGAGATATAGTTTATCTGATGCTTGATTGGAGGTGAAATATAGATCTGTACGTCCATCATTATTATAATCTGCAGTAGCGACTCCAGCTCCATTATAATAATATAGATAATTAAGAATGTTCAGTTTAGAGTCCGTATCAAGCTGATTGCTGAAATGAATTCCGGTAGCTTCACTGCTTTTTTTTACGAAAAGTGTTTTCTTTTTCTCACAGGCAGAGAACAGGATAAATATAAAAATGAAATATGTAAGCCGGATGGCTTTTTCCATAATAAATTGCGTTGAGGAGCAGGTTGAAAGGTAAATAATATTAACAAATGTATAACAAAAAAAGAGGGCTAAAATAGCCCTCTTCTCATTCAATTTTTAAAAATTTAGTAACCCTCGTTCTGAGTTAGATTCGGGTTGGAAATAATCGCCGATGCCGGGATTGGATATAATGTTCTGTAATCTTCAGAAGCATCTTTATAACCCCATGCTTCAGTAAATTTACCAAAACGGATCAGGTCATTTCTTCTCCACATTTCTGAATAAAGTTCTCTACCTCGTTCATCGATAAGATCTTCAGAAGTAACTGAACTAAGCGGCGAAGCCTTACGAATCGTTCTAAGTTCATTTACCAGTTCTGTAGCATCTCCACCACCACCGTTAAGTGCAGCTTCAGCTTTCATAAGATGTGCATCTGCATATCTAAAGACGATCTTGTGTCCAGCAAACGAACCGTTAGTTGGGTGATACTTGATCACACGAACTCCAGTTGACTGACCGTTACCTAAAAGTCCAGGAAGTTCCTTAGTAAAGCTAAGATCTTTACCGGCTTCAGCCTGTAATTTAGAACCGTCGATACCATACTGCTGACCAACTAGCATCCCAAATCCAATTTGAGATCCGTCAAGCATACCATCACCATCTTCATCGATTTCATCTGCTACACCATCGCCATCAAAGTCAACTCCCACAGGAGAACCTTCAGTTGGAACATATCCTCTACGTTCTTCCTGACCATCGCCCATAAAATTTGAATTTGGATCACCTTCGAAAAGGTCATAAAATTCAGCTAATGTGGTAAAACCATTCCAACCACCACCACCATTGGCAGGTGTATTCTGGTTGTAATGTAAAGTGTGCCACATAATATTTCCTACTCCGGATGTTGTATACCAGATAGTTTCGCTATCAAGTTTTGGAGAGAAAATACCAAAGTATCCTTCCTCAAGACCAAATCCCATAGCGCTAATCGCATCAACATTGCTAATTACCTGTTGCATGTCACCAGCGTCTGGAGAACCTGTTCCTGTATAAACGTGCTTGTTAAGGTACATTTTAGCAAGCATGAAGTGAACAGCTGCTTTAGTAGCACGATTCGTAGCTTCAGTCTCAGGAGAGGCCGTAGCAATATTTGATGCCGCGGTATTAAGATCTTCCATAATAAAGTCAAAAGCTTCAGCTCTGGACATTACTATAGGATCTACTTCGATTCCTTCATCTGGTCCTCTAAATGGTACCTGGCCATAAAGATCCATTACCCAGAATGTAGCGAAAGCTCTTAAAAACCTAGCTTCTGCTTCCTGTTGTGGAGTGGCATTACTCCTATCGTCAATAATTTCAGTAGTTCTGAAAATGATAGAGTTCTGCTCATTCCAGGTATCTCTTACATGCTGGTGAATTGGAGACCAGCTGTGTTGATGTAATGTTCTCCATACACCATTATCTCCCCAGTCTGTTCCTCTGGTTGGTACCAGAAATTCATCTGTACTTACCTCGTTAAGAGCATACAGGTTAGCCTGGTTTTCTAATTGTCCCCGTACAGCATCATAGATACCGCTTAAGGTCGCATCTACGTCACCAACTCCGGTAAACTCTCCGGTCTGGTTCACGATGATCGAATCTGTTTCCTCAATTTCCAGGTCTGTACATGCACTAAAGACAAGCAGTGCACAGGCTGGAATTAAAGTAAAATACTTTCTATTTTTCATCATTAATTTTTTTAAAATTTAGCATTTAATCCAAAGGTTACCGTTCTAGGTCTAGGGAATGCTGTATAATCGATACCAGCTGTTGGTAAACCATTTAGTGATTTATCTACACTAACTTCTGGGTCAAGACCTGAATAGTCTGTGATCACGAAAAGGTTTTGTCCATTTACGTAAACTCTAAGGTTTTCTACAAAAGAATCTTCAGCAAGAGGAATGGTATAACCAAGACTTGCATTCTGTAATCTTAAGAAATCACCTTTTTCAAGGAATCTTGTAGATACATCTGGAGCATTCGCTGGAAGCTCTCCGTTAGTAAGTACATCTGTAGTTACGTTTCTACCACTGTTTATACTACCTGCAGTAAAAAATGCATTTGCAGTGTTGTTATAGATATAGTGACCAAACTGTCCTGCAAAGAAGATAGAGGCATCAAAGTTTCCAAATTCAGCTCTGGTATTAATACCAAGGTTTGTAGTTGGCAGTGCACTCTTATCGACAAATTGTTGAGCATCTCCATTAGGATAGATAGAAAGACCATTTTCGTCAAATCCACCAAACTCTCTTAAGTAATAAGAAAACAATGGACGACCTTCAGCTAATAACTGAGCGAAAGCTCCTGTTAATCCCTGACCTGAAATTTGAGCCGTCTGGATCAAACCATCAAAATCCTGAAGTTCGTTATCATTGTAAGCTACGTTGAAACCAAAGTTCCAGAAGAAGTTGTCGTTGTCGATTAGATCATAGTCAATCGCGAATTCAACACCTTTGTTAATTACACTTGCATCTAAATTCTGGAAAGTGAAAGGTACCGGTGAAGGCTGAGCCTGTTCTGCTACAAGAAGAAGATCCTGGGTGTCCTTGTAGTAAAAATCGATACTACCAGATAATCTATCATTCATGAAACCATAATCGATCCCGACGTTAGCCTGAGCAGTTTCTTCCCATTTCAATCCTGGGTTAGCAAATCCTGCAGTTCCAAGTCCACCACCATTTATGTTTCCACCATTATCAATTCCGTAGCCATTAAGCACACGACGAATCGTAAAGTTTCCATATCCAAGACCTTCCTGGTTACCTGTGATACCATAACCAAGTCTAAGTTTCAAGGTAGATAAAGCGTCTGGAGAAAAATCCTCCTGGTCGATCTTCCATGCGAATGCACCTGAAGGGAAATAACCATATCTGTCATCAGGACCAAATCTTGAAGATCCATCTGCTCTCATGGTGAACGTAAATAAGTATTTGTCCATCAAAGAGTAGTTCAACCTAGTAAAGAATGACTGAATTTCATCTGTATTATCGTAAGTACCACTTGTAAGAACTCTGGTATTGATTCCACCTGGCCCATTTACAGCTTCTCCTAATACAGGACCATTATCTGTAAATAATCTGTCTACAAGTAGTCCATCAGCATTGTAACGTAACTGGTTAAAACCACCATTTACCGCTCCATATAAAGCATCAATATCGCCTCTTAATTCTGAAGACATTGCTCCATTGTCTGTAGATGCAAATCCGAAACCATTAGCATATCTTCCTTCTCTCTGGAAATCCTGGAAAGAATAACCAACTAAAGCTGAAAAAGTAGAGTTATCGAACTGCTTATCATAGTTTACTACAAACTCCATTAATCTGTTCGTAGCTTCAAGATCGTTTAACTGAGCACGACCATTTCCTGGTGATCCATTATCGAAGTTGATAACGTTTCCTGAAACTGAAGCATTTTGCTCAGATTCAGCTCTATCATAACCTAATGTTACTTTTGCATTCAGATTTTCAAGAATATCATAATCTGCAGAAAGGTTTAAAAGAATTCTGTCAGTTTCTGTTTCATTACGAACATACTCAAGAATCTCCAATGGGTTTCTACTGTTTCCAACCGGGTCAAAACTTACTTCAGCAGGCCATGTTGGATTTGCGTAATACGCTGCACCCAGCAAGTCACCTGTAGATGGACCGTCATTACCAATTGGCGCCGCTTCATCCTGTACATTAGAAAGTGTCAATTGTAAACCAAGATTTAACTTATCATCAAAGAATCTTTGATTAGCATTTAAACGACCTGTAAGACGTTCCATTTTTGAATTCTCAACTACACCTTCAATTCCATTATATCCTAAGGATACACGAAGGTTACCAGAACTATAACTGTTCATATAAGATAATGCATGGTTTTGAGAGATCGCAGTTCTAAGGATCTGATCCTGCCAGTCTGTGTCTGCACCAAAATCCTGAGCATCTCTGTCTCCGCCGTATTGATCTACAGCATCTAAAAATTGTTCAGCATTTAAAAGATCAAATTCATTGGCGGCATTTGCTATACTTACAGAACCATCATAAGTAAAAGAACCTCCCTGGGCTCCTCTACCAGACTTGGTCTGAATGATCACAACACCATTGGCACCTCTGGAACCATAAATTGCTGTTGCAGAAGCATCTTTTAAAACACTTATACTTTCAATATCGCTAGGATTAAGGAAGTTTAATGGATTTCTTGAAGAGCTAGATCCAATTCCAAGGTCACCACCACCTGCAGCAGTAGCATCACCAGCTAATGGCACACCATCTACAACGAATAATGGATTGTTATTAGATCTTACTGAAGTTGTCCCTCGAATACGAAGTGCAATTCCAGCTCCAGGCTCACCACTTGCCTGTGTTATCTGTACACCAGCTGTTTTACCCTGAATCAATTCTTCCGGGGAAGAAATGTTACCCTTATTAAATTCTTCAGAAGTTACTGAAGCAACTGCACCGGTTGCATCCCTTACAGTTGTGGTTCCATAACCAATTAAAACTATCTCCTCCAGTTCAGAAGCATCCGTTTCAAGGTTTACATCGATAGTCTCACGACCGCTCACCTTGACTTCCTGCGTTACATATCCAACGAAGCTGTACATAAGCGTAGCATCTGCCGGAACATTGTTGATGGTATAATTACCATCAAAATCTGTAGTGGTACCCGTCGATGTTCCCTTAATGGAAACGGTTGCACCGGGCAGCGGACCACTCTCATCTGTCACTGTTCCGGTTACAGTTTGCGCTTTTGCCATACCGAAGGTAATAAGTGCTCCGATTAACAAAAGGCTCCTGAAAATCAATTTTCTCATAAGTTAAAGTTTTAGTTGGAATCGCTCAAATACACGTTGAGCACGATAAATTTATATAATTTATTGTTAACAAAACAATCGACATTCTGAATTTATAGGATTTCGCAAACGTTTGAAATTTTTAAACGTCAATTTCTTGCAGCAATTTTTAAAGAATCCTCAAAAAGATGGCGATAATGCAATGAAATCAGCATTATCGCCATATTATTAAAAATTTCACAATTTGATTTTTTTTACCAACAACTGTTGATAAATCTCAAATTTTTAGGATTATGACTAAGAATCTATAAAGACATCGCTTTTCCGCCACCAAGTTCACTTACCGGGCCGCAAGGAATATATTCTCCAGGAATTGGATCATACCACATAACATTCTCACCCACTTCTTCGCTGTTCTTCCATGCCCATATCGCCATATCCCGAACGTTATTCAGATAAGCATAAGCTCCGGCATCTGAATCCATTTCAACATCAGGCTCCTGATTTTGTGCATCCTGAGTCTCGGTATTACGTTTCATATATTTCTCCTGATCTGCCGGAGTCGCTTTTAGATACTTCTTAAGTATCTGATCATAATCTTCTTTCGCTCCATCGTCCTGTGATTTTTCGAATTCTTTTTCAAAGGCTTGTGCAAAAGCATCTGCAGATCGTTTAAATTCTTTAGCTCTTTCCGGTTCAGCCACGGTATCCATGTAAGAATCAATGAACTGTGCAATATTAAGATCTGAAGCTCCGGGTGTATCTGTCGCGGGTAAAATAGTATCGAGTACCTGTTTTAATGCGAGTCCGTTTGAAGCACTTAGGTATACCGGTTGCCAGTCATAATCAGGTTCATTCTTGCAGCTTTGCAAAAGACTTAATGCCGAAGGCCCTACTACAAAAACTCCTGCACCCAGTCCGAGATTTTTTATTAATTGTCTTCTATTCATGATAAAATCTTTTATGCATTAGACTTCTTAAAGTTTTTCGAGGCATGATCTGCCGCTCTTGCGGTCATGGCCATATAAGTTAACGACGGGTTCTGGCAACCGGCAGAAGTCATAAATGCTCCATCGGTTACGTATACGTTTTTAGCCTCGTGAACCTGGTTATTTCCGTTAAGTACAGATGTTTTAGGATCTCTACCCATTCTGGCCATCCCCATTTCGTGTATTCCAAGACCTGGCGCACCAATATCATCGTAACCACTAACATCTTTAAATCCAGCTTTTTCAAGCATTTGTACAGCCTGATCTACCATATCCTTACGCATCTTCAGCTCATTCTCTTTAAATTCGGCATCAAAAGTTACGGTTGGTAGTCCCCATTCATCCAGTTTATTATAATCAAGACTCATTTTATTTTCGTGATATGGCAGAGTTTCACCAAAGCCCATCAATCCCATATTCCAGCCTCCTGGTTCTGTCACCGCTTTCTTAAGATCTTCACCATAACCTGCTTCCGCAACGCTATCTGCCCAGTTCGTACGACTGGCACCTCCCTGGTAACCATAACCTCTCAAGAAATCAACTTCATTATTCCCGTTAAGGTTTCTGAATCTTGGCAGGTATATACCATTTGGCTTTCTTCCTTTATAATACATATCCTGAAAACCATCATAATTACCAGATGCCCCAGCTTTAAAATGGTGATCCATCACATTATGTCCTAGTTCTCCTGAATCATTCCCCATACCATCAGGGAAACGATCAGATTTTGATTGCATTAAAATACTTGCAGAAGCCACGGCTGAAGCACATAGAAAGACCACATTGGCTTTGAATTCCATAGTCTCTCCACTTTCAGTGTCTACAACTTTTACTCCGGTAGCAAGTTTAGTATCTGCATCATATAGAACTTCACTCACAATAGAGTTTGGTCTCAAGGTCATGTTTCCGGTTTTTTCCGCAGCAGGTAAAGTAGAAGAGTTACTACTGAAATATCCTCCATAAGGACAACCACGAATACATCTATTTCTAAACTGACATTTAGAACGGCCCTCGAACTTTTTATCACCGGTTATATGAGCAACCCGACCGGAAGTCATTACCCGACCGTCGAAATTTTCAGAAATACTTTGTCTAAGATGATCTTCCACACAATTTAAATCCATTGGTGGTAAGAATTGACCATCTGGCAATTGACTCAAACCTAATTTCTCACCGCAAACTCCTATATAGGATTCTACGTAATCATACCAGGGAGAAATATCCTTATATCGAATAGGCCAGTCCACTCCTGTTCCATCCTTTTTATTCGCTTCAAAATCAAGATCGCTTAATCTGTAACTATGTCTTCCCCACATAATCGATCTACCTCCAACGTGGTATCCACGCATCCAGTCAAATCTTTTTGTTTCGTTATAAGGATGCTTAATATCATCTACAAACCAGTGTTTGCTAGGTTCAGAAACAGTATAGCCGGTTCTTGCCTGCTTCAGCTGTCGTTTCTTTTCGTCTAGTGGAACCTGCCCTTTGAATTTGTAATCCCATGGATCATCGTTCATTGTTGGATAGTCCTTGACATGCTCTACCATACGACCACGTTCCAAAACAAGTGTTTTAAAACCTTTTTCGGTAAGCTCTTTTGCTGCCCAGCCACCACTAATACCTGTTCCAACAACTATAGCATCATAGCTGTCATTTTCATAATAGTTATTCACAATACATTGATTTATCGTTGAAAAAATAGTTCGAAGTCTACCAAATATATAAATTTATGGCTATAATTTTACTTCTTTAAAAAAAAGACTACATTTAATTTTCAATCTTTCAATGGCTTTAAGCCATACAACCTAAGCATACCAAAAAATGAATTTCAGATCACTTAGAGCCTGCAGTCTCTTTCTTGCTATTAGCCTTTCCCTGTCTACTATTTCTTGTAAGAATCAAACTGATTCCAGTAACGAGAATGAATCACAGGAAATTGCAGAAAAAACAAATGATTCCTTATTCTTCAAAATTTCACTAGCACAATGGTCCCTACACCGCCCAATTTTTGAAGGTAGCCTGGACCCGATGGATTTTGCTGAAAAATCCAGTGAAATGGGTTTTGAAGGAGTAGAATATGTTACAAGTTTTTATGCTGAAAAAGTAAAAGATTCTAAAACTCCTGAAGAGGATCTACAAAAAGTACTGGACACACTTAAAACCAGAAGTGAAGAATTTGGAGTGAAGAATTTACTCCTTATGATCGATGGCGAAGGAGATCTTGCAACCACCGATTCTGTAGCAAGAAACCAGGCAGTAGAAAATCATAAAAAATGGGTAGATGCCGCTCAATTTCTTGGTTGCCATTCCATAAGAGTGAATCTGTTTGGTGACGAGGAAAGAGAGAACTGGAAAAACAATTCTATAGATGCCCTCAAAAAGCTATCTGAATATGCCGCAACTAAAGACATCAATGTATTAGTAGAAAATCACGGTTATTTATCTTCAGATGCAGATCTTCTGGTTAGTGTAATGGATGCCGTTAATATGGAAAACTGCGGAACCCTGCCAGATTTCGGGAATTTCTGTTTGAAACGTGAAGGTGGTGCCAGATGGCAGGCAGAATGTATCGAAGAGTTTCCAAAATATGAAGGCGTGGAGAAATTGATGAAACATGCAAAAGCGGTTAGTGCGAAATCTTACACCTTCGACATGGAAGGCAACGAAGAAGTCATCGATTATAAAAAGATGCTAAAGATCGTTAAAGATGTTGGTTATACCGGCTTTATCGGTATCGAATATGAAGGAACAGACATGGATCCTGAAAAAGGTATCAATGCCACCAGAGATCTACTTATCAAAGCAGGAAAGCAAATTTAAATCAATTCCAACAATTCCTTTTTATGAGCAAATTAGTCCGCTTCCAATTATCCTTAATGATGTTCTTAGAATTCTTCATTTGGGGTGGCTGGTTCGTAACACTGGGAACCTATCTCGGTTACAATTTAGATGCAACAGACGTTCAGATCTCAACCGCTTTTTCTACACAATCCTGGGGAGCTATCATCGCACCTTTTATTGTAGGAATGATCGCCGACAGGTTTTTTAATGCTGAAAAGATCCTTGGAATTTTACATCTTACAGGTGCAATTTTGATGTACTTTATGTATCAAAGCACAGATTTTGCTGAATTCTATCCGTTAGTACTTGCTTACATGATCGCCTATATGCCAACCCTGGCTCTTGTCAATTCGGTAAGCTTTAACCAGATGAAAGATCCTGCAAAAGAATTTTCATTTATTCGCGTTTTCGGGACAATTGGATGGATCATAGCCGGACTGGTGATCAGTTATATTTTCTTCTGGGATTCTCCGGAATCAAGACAGGAAGGAATGCTGAAAAACACCTTTATAATGGTAAGTATTGCTTCAGCATTTTTAGGAATTTTCAGCTTTACGCTTCCTAAAACTCCACCATCAGCAGATAAATCTAAAAAAGTAAGTATAGTAGAAACACTAGGTCTGGATGCGCTGGGATTACTGAAAGACAGAAACTTTCTAATGTTCTTCCTGGCATCTGTACTTATTTGTATTCCGCTGGCTTTTTATTATCAAAATACAAATCCATTCCTTTCTGAAGTTGGAGTAGAAAACCCAACCGGTTTAATGACTATAGGACAGGCTTCTGAGGTTTTGTTCCTATTACTACTACCCTTCTTCTTTAAAAGATTTGGTTTTAAATTGACAATTATCGCTGGAATGCTGGCCTGGACCTTACGTTACCTGCTATTCGCTTATGGAAATTCCGGAGAGTTAATATTTATGCTTATTACTGGAATCGCCTTACACGGGATCTGCTATGATTTCTTCTTCGTTTCTGGACAGATCTATACAGATTTTAAAGCCGGCTCAAAGTATAAAAGTTCTGCACAGGGATTAATCACTCTCGCCACCTATGGCGTGGGAATGCTGATAGGTTTCTATGTCGCTGGTTTGATCACCAATGCGTACGTTACCGGAGACAAGATGCACGAATGGGAAACTATTTGGGTATATCCGGCGGCATTTGCATTTGGAGTCCTGCTCCTTTTTGCCTTATTTTTCAGGAACGAAAAGATCGACAAAAAAGATATTGAAATTTAAACAATGAATTATGAGTAAGATCAAACTCGGAATATTAGGCGGCGGTGAAGAATCTCTAATAGGAATTCTGCACAGAGTCGCGGCAAATATGTTCGACCAGTTTGAAATTGTAGGTGGTGTATTTGATACCAATCATCAAAAAAGTCTTGATTTTGGTAAGAAACTTCAGCTTGATCCATCAAGAGTCTATCGTGATCTAGATCATCTTGTAGATGAAGAAGCAAAGCTTTCAGAAGAAGATAGAATGCAGGTGGTTTCGGTACTCACTCCTAATTTTCTTCATTTTCCAATGGCAAAACAGTTGCTTGAGAATGGATATAATGTGATTTGCGAAAAGCCATTGACCACCACTTTCGAAGAAGCGAATATTCTAAATCAACTTCAGAAAAAAAACAACAAGATTTTCGCGGTAACTTACACCTACACTGGATATCCTATGATCAGGCAGATGAAGACCATGATCGCAAATGGTGAAATAGGTGAAATTCAGAAAGTAGATGTACAATACTATCAGGGCTGGATCAATCCGTTAATTCATGATAAGGAGAAACGTGCGTCCACATGGAGACTCGACCCGGAAAAGTCTGGAATTAGCTGTTGTATTGGTGATATTGGAACGCATGCTTTCAATATGGCGGAGTATGTTACCGGAATGCAGGTAAAAAATATCCTGTCAGATCTTAATTATCTGTATGAAGATAATCCTATGGATATTGACGGCACCGTTCTTTTACGCTTTTCTGAAAAGATCAAAGGGGTACTACGAGCAAGTCAGATCGCTACAGGTGAAGAAAATAATTTTTCAGTCAAGATATATGGAGATAAAGGCGGTTTAAAATGGGAACAGGAAAACCCGAATTATCTTTATTTATTGAAAGAGGATCAACCACTGCAAGTCCTTAAACCAGGTCATGCTTATAACAGCGACTTCGCCCTTGAGGGAACTAAACTTCCTGCAGGACATCCTGAAGGGATTTTTGATTCTATGGGGAATATCTATTATGGAGTAGCGCAGGCAATAAAAGATAACAGCAAATTTGAAGGTTCATATCCCAAATTGCACGATGGCTATAGAGGAATGCATTTTATAGAACAAACAGTAGCTTCCCACAAACAAGGTAATGTTTGGGTAAGCATGGAAGAAGAATAATATGATGAAGACAATAAAAGGACCGGCAGTTTTTCTGGCTCAGTTTATGGATGATCATGCGCCTTTCAATTCCCTGGAAGGTTTGTGCAAATGGGCTTCAAACTTAGGCTATAAAGGAATTCAGATCCCAACCTGGGAGACTAGGCTTATAGATCTTAAAAAGGCTGCAGAAAGTAAAACGTATTGCGATGAACTTGCTGGAACCGTAGGTTCTTACGGACTTGAGATCACCGAACTAAGCACACACCTGCAGGGACAGCTAGTTGCTGTACATCCTGCTTACGACCTAATGTTCGATAATTTTGCTCCAGATGATTATAAAAATAATCCGAAAGCAAGAACTGAATGGGCGGTCGATCAATTAAAATATGCGGCTAAGGCCAGTAGAAATTTAGGAAATGATGTTCATGGCACCTTTAGTGGCGCTTTGTTATGGCATACTTTTCACCCCTGGCCTCAGCGACCTGAAGGACTTGTGGAAATGGGTTTTAAAGAACTTGCAAACAGATGGATGCCAATCCTGAACACTTTTGATGAACAGGGAGTTGACGTTTGTTATGAGATACATCCAGGAGAAGATCTGCATGATGGAGTGACCTTTGAACGTTTTCTTGAGGCTACCAATAATCACAAACGAGTGAATATTCTTTATGACCCAAGCCATTTCGTATTACAGCAATTGGATTACCTGGAGTACATCGATCACTATCATGAATTCATAAAAATGTTCCATGTCAAAGATGCCGAATTCAAACCTACGGGCAAAAAAGGAATGTTTGGTGGCTATGGGGACTGGAAAGACCGCGCTGGTAGATATAGACATCCCGGCGACGGTCAGGTAGATTTTAAAAATGCTTTTTCTAAGCTTACTGAATACGGTTGTAACGTGTGGGCAGTGTTGGAATGGGAATGCTGTATCAAAAGCCCTGAACAGGGTGCCAGAGAAGGTGCACCATTTATTCAGAAGCATATTATTGAAGCAACTCAAAAGCGTTTTGATGATTTTGCAGGTTCAGAAATCGATGAAAATAAACTCAAGAATATTTTAGGAATTTAAACACTCAACAATGAAAAGATTAGCAATTATAGGCTGTTCAATATTAGCGCTTACTGCGTGTAAGAACGAAAATAAAGAAACCGAAGCTGAGAATATGGACACTCAGGAGTCGGTTGCCATGCAGGAAGAAGAGCAGGAATGGCAGGAACTATTTAATGGTGAAGATCTTCAGGGTTGGAAAGCATATAATAAAGATAGTATCTCCTCCCAGTGGAAAGTTGAAGATGGTGTGATCGCCTTTGCTCCTTCAGCTGAAGAAAGAGAATCTTCTGAAAATCTTATTACTGAAGATGAATTCGAAAACTTTGAAATGAGTTTTGAATGGAAAATTTCCGAAGGTGGAAATAGCGGGGTGATGTGGGCAGTTCAGGAAGAGGAACAATATGCTGAGCCTTATTTAACCGGACCAGAAATTCAGGTACTGGACAATCAAAAGCACCCAGATGCTAAAAATGGTCCAAACCGAACTGCAGGAGCTCTATATGATATGGTTCCTCCAAGTGAAGATGCCACCAAACCTGCCGGGGAATGGAACAAAGAGACAATCTATATCAATCACGAAGAGAATAAAGGTTGGGTAGAACTAAATGGAACTCGTGTTACTGAATTTCCTGTACATGGTGAAGAATGGGAAGAAATGGTGAAGAATTCGAAGTTTGGTGAATGGGAAGGCTTCGGAACAAATCGTAGCGGCCATATTGCCTTACAGGATCATGATGACAAGGTTTGGTATCGTAACATAAAGATCAAGGAATTATCAAATTCTGCTAAATAATAATTAAAGCTGCTTGATGCAGCTTTTTTTATACCCCATACTCTACAAAATAAAGTATCTTAAAAAAATAAAATTGATACATGAATAAGAAGGATATAAGCTTTATAAATGCAGACGGCAAAGAACTGAAGGGAGTTCTTGAATTACCACTTAATGAAACCCCTACAAACTTCGCGATCTTTGCCCATTGTTTTACCTGTAATAAAAATTTTCACGCTCCCACAAACATTAGCCGGACGCTGGCATCACATGGCTACGGTGTGCTAAGATTCGATTTTACGGGCCTGGGAGATAGTGAAGGAGATTTTGAAGACACCAACTTTTCAGGAAATGTAGAAGATCTTATTTCTGCAGCTAAGTACCTGGAGGAAAATTACCATGCGCCAAGCATCATGATTGGTCATTCACTGGGAGGAGCGGCAGCCTTATTTGCCTCGAAACAGCTGGAAAGTATTCGTTGTATGGTTACCATTAATGCACCTTCCAATCTTACCCACGTAAAATCTCACTTTAAATCCAATATGAAGGAGATCGAAGAACAGGGTTATGCCGAAGTAAATATTGGCGGTAGAGAATTCAGGATCAAACAGCAATTTGTAAAGGACCTGGATGATAATGAGGATGCAACAGCGCTACAGGAGATTAGAAAAGCTTTGCTAATATTACATTCTCCACAAGATAATATTGTATCCATAGATCATGCTGAAGATTTGTATAGATCTGCGTGGCATCCAAAAAGCTTCGTTAGCCTTGACGGAGCAGACCATATGCTGAGTGATAAAAGTGACTCATTATATACAGGAAACCTGATCGCTACCTGGGCTGCACGTTATATAGATTCGGAAGAAAAGGAAGAGCTAAGTACAGATCATGAGGTGGTCGCAAATCTTGGTGAACATGGCTATACTACCCAGATTAGAACAGGCAATCATAGTTTTATAGCAGATGAACCTGCCAAAGTTGGTGGTGCAGATCTTGGTCCTACTCCTTACGAGTTAGTATCCGCGGGACTTGCCGCCTGTACTTCCATGACCATTCAAATGTATGCGCGCCGGAAGAACTGGAGTATTCAGAATGTAGAAACACATGTTAGTTATTCGAAAAAGCATGCTGATGACTGTGAAAATTGTGAAGATGCCGGTGCTAAAATTGATACATTCGAAAGAGAGATCTCGATCAAAGGTGATCTTGATGAAAAGCAACTGGAACGTGCGCTGCAGATCGCAGATAAATGCCCGGTCCATAAAACCTTATCCACTACCGGTAAAATAAATTCCAAATTGCGTGATTAAACGGGTATGGTTCTATTGTTAAGCTCTCCTTAAACTTTTGGCTGCACATGACATTAGGACTAATTTAGACCTGTAAACCGAATTTTAACCAATCGATACAGTATGAAACGTATTAGTTTATCTCTAGTTCTTTGCGCCGGATTAGTTTTCACAGGATGTAAGAACGACAAGAAAGAAAAAGAAATGGATGACCAGAATGAGACCGAAATGTCTTCTGAAATGGACAGCCAGAAAAATGATGAAAAGAAGAAAGCAAAAGTTACTTTGCAATCTGTCAGCAATTCAGATCTTAATGGTAATGTAGTATTTACCCAGGAAGATGGTGAAGTTTCTATGACTGCAATTATTAGTGGTCTTGCTGAAGGAACTCACGCTATTCACATTCACGAAAAAGGAGACTGTTCTGCAGCAGATGGAAAATCTGCCGGTGGACACTGGAACCCAACTGGTGAAGACCATGGAAAATGGGGTGATTCAGAAGGTTTCCACAAAGGTGATATAGGAAACTTCGAAGTTGACGAGAATGGAAATGGAACCGTTAATCTTACAACCGATGAGTGGTGTCTTGATTGTGGTGACAAGAATAAAGATCTTGCTGGAAAAGCAGTAATCGTTCATGATGGTGTAGATGATTACACATCTCAACCTTCAGGAGCAGCCGGAACCAGAGTTGGTTGCGGAGTTATTGAAATGTAATAAGCATTAAATATTATTTGAAAGCGGCTAAATAGCCGCTTTTTTTATACCATATTATGAACTATATTTATTTTTTCTAAACATTATTTATGCAGCAGGACGGTTTAATCCATGAACTTCAGAATGGTAATCAAAGAGCTTTCGAAAGAATCTATGAGCTTTATTCTGAAAGTGTTTACGGTATTATATTCAGTATAGTGAACGATCAGGATATTGCAGAGGAAATATTACAGGATGTCTTTTTAAAGATCTGGAATAACGCTTCATCATACAATTCAAGCAAAGGCAGGTTTTTTACCTGGATCTTAAATATCGCCCGAAATGCTTCTATAGATCAGCTTCGCTCCAAGAGACACAAGAACAGCCAGAAAAACCTGACAGCAGATAATTTCGTAGATATTCTGGAAAGCAAGTCTAACTTTTCTGCTCAGGCAGATGCAATTGGGATTCAGAAATATATTGATGTTTTAAAGCCCGTTTGTAAGAAATTGATAGACCTGCTGTTCTTTAAAGGATTTACACAGAAGGAAACAGCAGAAGAGCTGGATATGCCACTGGGCACGGTTAAAACCCGTAACAGAGCATGTATTAATTCCCTTCGGAATATGTTAGCTGAATAAGAATGGAAATCAAAGAATACATAGAATCAGGAATTTTAGAGCTTTATGTTTATGGAGCTTTAACCGAAACTGAAAGCAGGGAAGTATCTGCAGTACTCAAGAAACATCCTGAAGTCGAAAAGGAAGTTGAAGAGATTGAGGCAGCATTGCTTAAACTTTCGGCAGCGACAGCTCCTTACAATCCAGAAGCCTTGCTAGCCAGTATAAAAACCAAGCTCTCTGGAAAAGGTGATCGTGAAGTGGTTACTATGGAAACTGAAAGTAGAACACCATGGGTATCTTACATTGGATGGGCAGCCAGCATCTTATTACTAGTTGGTTTATTCTTCCTGTTTGAAGATAACAATGATCTAAGAGAGCAACTAAATTCTGAAAAAGTACGCAGCGCCAGAATGGAACAGCAAATTGTTGATATTCGTGAAGACGCAGAAAAAAGCGAAGATCTTTTGGCTATACTCCGAAGCAAGAACATTTCCAGGGTAAGCCTAAAAGGTCAGAACGTAGCTCCTGAAGCATATGCAGCGGTTTACTGGAACCAAGAAGATAATAAAGCATACATTGATGCAAAGGAATTACCTGAACCTCCTAGAGGTAAGGTCTACCAGGTATGGTCTCTAAAAATGGATCCTTTAACACCAACGAGTATAGGTCTTCTGGATTCTTACGAAGTAGACGACAACAAAATATTCGAGCTTGAGAATGCAAACCAGTCTGAAGCATTCGGTATAACACTGGAGCCTGAAGGTGGTAGTGAATCACCAACCATGGAACAACTCTATGTACTTGGTGCAGTATCTGCTCCCTAACAAATAAAACAACTCCAATAGATTTTAAGAACCCTGCGTTATAACGCAGGGTTTTGTTTTTCTAGATCAATAAAAACAAATTACACCTTATATAAATTAATAAGCCCCAAGCGAATGCGTGGGGCTTACTTTGTAAACGTTAGAAGGATTTCCGAGGGTCCTCACTCCTAACATCTAACCAACCAAAAAAATCAAAAACTCAAATCGACATAATTCGACCAAAAATTATTCAAACAAACCGAGTTTATATATCAAGATATACGGAAGCTTCTTCCTTGCGGTTTTCAAATAATCAACTTTAACATTTCAACATCAATTGTTTAGCCATGATTTAAAGTCTTTAACTCGTTCCCGGCTTACTATGATCTGGAATTCAGTAAAGTTTTCGATCTTCACTTCAAGTCTTGAATTGGAATAGGTTAGTATGTCTTTGATCGCTTTGATATTAAGGATACATTTTCGATTCACCCGGTAAAACCTTTCAGGATCTAATTCATCCTCCAGTTGTTCCAGAGGAATATCAACCGGATAATTTCTCCCGGAATAACAATGTATATAGGTTGCTTTGTTTTCAGAATAAAAGCAGGCGATATCGCTGGCTTCAACCAGTTTTAAATGCTGGCCAACCTGAGCTGTAAATCGGGATTTATAAGTTTTCAAAGAAGATTGTCCGGTAAGCATGCTTCTAATTTCCTGGAGATCTAGTCCTTCCTTCTTTCTCGTACTTTCAAATTTTGTGATTGCTGCTTCCAGTTCCTCGTCGTCAATTGGCTTCAGCAGGTAATCGATACTATTTAATTTGAAGGCTTTCAAAGCATATTCATCGTAGGCCGTCGTGAAGATAATGGCACTTTTCGGAGAAACCTGTTCAAAGATCTCAAAGGAGAGTCCGTCGCTTAACTGGATGTCCAGAAATATAAGCTCAGGATCCGGATTATTCTGGAACCACTTAACAGCATCACTAACCGAATGTAGCATCACTTCCGTAGTCATTCCCAAATTAGTCAACATTCTCTGCAAGCGTCGTGCGGCAGGTTTTTCGTCTTCAATAATTACTACTTTCGTCACAGTCCAGGTTTATTTCCAAAGTTGCTTTTTATCTTTTTCCATGATCTCTTTGATCTTACGCTCTTCCCATGATTTTCCGAAGATAAAATTTGGTCCGAAAACGCTCGCCCAATGAGCGAATAAACCTATCCCCCAAAAGAATAGTGTAGAATAGTTCTGCCACCTGGTAAGTCCCTCTTCTAAACCTGTCTGGCGTGTACTTACCACAAAAATGGCTATGTTCACGAATACATACACGATAAGGTGGACGTAAAAACCTTTAATATCTTTGATCCTTTTCTGTGCCTGCCTGTAGCGCATATCTTTTCTATAATCGATTTCCATTAGTTCCAGCTTTTATTCTGTTGTTGATCCTTTTTCATTAATTCCCTGATCTTACGCTCTTCCCAGTCAGATCCATAGCCAAATACTGAAAAACCGTGAATGGTCAATCCAATTCCCCATCCAAATAATGGAAACCAGAACCACTGGAAACCCCAGTAGGTAAAATAATTTATAAATATTAGAAAAGGGATTACAACGCAGTAAGATATAAGGTTTCCATAAAATTCCTTGATCTCCTTTACTCTCTGTTTTGCCTTGAAATACGCATTTTGTTCGTTGATAGTGGTCGAATCCATAATTGATATTTGTTTAGTTAGTATTGGAAGTTTCACCTTGAAGTGATCTTCATTTTGTTCGATTAATACTTTTCGTTCGGTCACTACATCATAGCGGTTCACGATATTCTGAAGCCCTACGCCTTTTCGATCGCCCAGAACTTCTTTTTTCTGAAAGTTGTTCTGTACAATTAGGTAGCCGTTTTCTTCAGTAATTTTAATATGTAGAGGCCTGCTGTCACTTACCACGTTATGTTTGATGGTATTCTCTAGTAGCAGCTGTAATGATAATGGGACAACTTTTGCTTCTTCTGAAGATAATTGCTCAGGAAATTCAAAGAAGATACTGTCTTCAAAACGCATTTCTAGCAATTTCATATAGGTCCTGGCAAATTTCAGTTCTTCTGAAAGTGGCACCAGATCTTTATCCTTCTGTTCCAGCACATATCGGTAGACTTTCGAAAGTGAGGTAGTAAAACGTTGTGCCTGGTATGGGTTTTCATCTATTAGGGAAGCAAGCACATTCAGACTATTAAAGAGAAAATGTGGATCTAATTGATTCTTTAATGCATCAAATTTAGCTGAAGCTGTTCCTGCTATGATCTTTTGCTCCTTTACTCTCTTCTCCTGAAGTGCTTTATAAAAATAGATAAGATGAAAAACGAGGGTAACAATGGTGGTGAATAGTAGCGGAAAGAAATAATAGCTCAGACTTTCATTCTCGAGAAACTCCGGTATTGGCTGTTTTCCAAAAACTGTTTTATCAATTAGTCTGCATAGAAAATATCCCAGTAAGGTCAATATAATCGAACCGGAAGAAGCTATAAAAGCCCTTTTGAGTCCGGCGTCTTTCCAACCTACCTTTTTATTAAAGTAATAGAAGTAAAGTATATTAATTGAAGTAAGAACAAATGAATAGAAGAAATACGTGGCCAGGTTCTCCCAGTCGGCAAGTGCTATAAAGTTAAATCCATTAAATGTAGCATCCAGTAGAGCAATGACTAAACTCACAATAACACTGATCTTTAATATTTTTAATAAGTTCTTCATTTGTGTAATTCTATGTCAAAGATGTACTCTTTCTGTCTTTTCCTGAAAGTTTTGTAACTGAACTGTCATTTCTTCTAGCTGAACTGTTAGTTGCATACCCAATGTATTCGGTAAATTAGAAAATCTTTAACATAAAAATGAATATCTTGGAAACAAATCATAAAATTCAAACACATGACAATTTTTGAAGCATTAAGACAGGAGCACGAAATACAGCGTGACCTGATCGACAAGCTTATAAAAACCGAAGGAAAAACTGAAGAAAGAAAAAAGATCTTTGAAGATCTTAAACATGAATTAAAAATTCATGAGGATGCTGAAGAGCGCCATTTTTATATTCCGCTAATGGAAAAGGACATGACCCAGGAAAAGGCAAGACATAGTGTTGCAGAGCATCACGAGATGGATGAACTAGTGGAACAACTTGAAGATACCGAGATGGATGCTTCCAATTGGCTGAAGATCGCCAAAGATCTGGAACATCAATTGATCCACCATCTTGATGAAGAAGAGCAGGAAGTTTTTCAGTTAGCAGGTAAAGTACTTACCGATAATCAAAAAACTTCGTTAGCTTCAGATTATAATAAGGAAATTAAGGAAAGAAGATAAATTAAAAAAAGGCCGTCATACGACGGCCTTTTTTTTATGCTTTATCCTTATCCATAGACATTCGTTCTTCATGACCTTTAAAAGGTCTTATGATCAATCTCGCAGCCTTGTCAAAATTCACGTAATTATATAGCCAGTTAAAGAAAGTAACGGCTCGGTTACGGAAACCTACCAGAAACCAAAGGTGCACGAACATCCAGACGAACCAGGCAAAGAAGCCTGAAAATTTCCATTTATGCAGGTCTACTACTGCCCTGTTTCTACCAACAGTAGCCATAGTTCCCTTATCAAAATAATCAAAAGCTTCCAGAGGCTCTCCTTTGATTAATCTTTTTATGTTTTTAGCTAGATGTTTCCCTTGCTGTATAGCAGGTTGAGCCACCATAGGATGACCTCTCGGGAAGTCTTCGGTTGCCATTAAAGCAATATCACCAATGGCGAAGATATTCTCATAACCATTGATCTGGTTAAAGGCATTAACCTCGTAACGGTTCGCTTTTTCGACCATGGCTGAAGCATTCAAACCTTCTACAGGTGCTCCTGTCACTCCGGCAGACCAGATAAAAGTTTCCGTCTTAAGAGCCAGTTCAGTATTGGTTGTTACCAAATGACCGTCATAGTTTTCAACCATCGTATTCAGGTGTACTTTCACACCAAGTTCTTCCAGCATTTCCTGAGCCTTTTCAGAAGCATGTTCACTCATAGGAGGTAATACGCGTCCCATTCCTTCCAGAAGATGAATGTTCATTTCGTTTGGATCCAGATCAGGATAATCTTTGGGAACTATATGATTTCGAAGTTCTGCAATCGCACCGCTAAGCTCTACACCTGTAGGTCCTGCTCCGGCAAGCACAAAATTCAGTAATGATTTACGTTTTTCAGGATCATCTGTGATGGTAGCCTGCTCAAGATTTTCCAGGATAAGACTACGGATATTCAGGGCCTGCGGTACAGTTTTCATCCACATCCCATGTTCTTCAATACTATCATTTCCGAAGAAATTAGTTTTTGAACCTGTCGCGATGACCAGATAATCGTAGATAATATCACCAATACTTGTATGAACGGTATTTTTTTCCGCAGAAATTGATTTTACCTCCGTAAGTCTGAAAAAACAGCGATCACTGGAACGCGTAATTTTTCTTAATGGATAAGCAATCGAATCTGGTTCCAGTCCCGAAGTGGAAACCTGGTAAAGCAATGGCTGAAAGGTGTGATAATTATGGCGATCTAACAAGACCATTTGCACGTCTTGCTTCAATAAATTTCTTGCCAGTGCCAGCCCGGCGAAGCCACCGCCAACTACTACAACTCTAGGTAAATCAGACTTTGGAATAATCATTTTCGGTTGGTTTTATTCAAATTTAAGATTCTTAGAAGCAAAGAAAGATGGATTAACTATAAATTAAAGATTTTTGTAACGCTACAGGCTTTTTATCTACCTATTAATGCTAACCAAGAAGATTCGTGAACAAAGACCTAGAACATCAGTTTGTAACAAACCTGGAGCAAAACCAGAACATTGCACACAAAATCTGCCGTATCTATACCAATGATCAGGAATCACATAATGATCTTTTTCAGGAAATTACGATACAGTTATGGAAAGCTTACCCCAAGTTCAGGGGAGATTCAAAGTTTAGTACCTGGATGTACAGGGTTGCTTTGAATACAGCGATCACGCTCTACCGAAAAAAGAAGAAAAGTATACGAACCCAGGATTATGATAGTGTACACTTTAAAATAAAAACCGAAGCTTATGATGATACTGCGGAACAACATTTGAAACTAATGTATGATGCCATCAAACAATTGAACGATATCGACAAGGCACTGGTCTTTCTTTATCTTGAAGATAAAAATTATGCCGAGATCTCTGAAACTCTTGGGATCACCGAAGTTAATGCACGTGTAAAAATGAATAGAGTGAAAACGAAATTACAAAACATTATAAATCCTTGATTGCGTATGGATAATTTAGATCTATTAAAAAAGGATTGGAAGAAGCAGGAGAAGTCTATTCCCCAGCTGTCTTACGACGAGATATATAAGCTTATCTGGAAGCGTTCTTCTTCGATCGTGAAATGGATATTCTTTATAAGTATTATCGAGTTTGGACTTGGAGCAGCATTGAATATATTTGTCACAGATGATGAATACTGGGCTAAACTGGAAAAATATAATCTTACATTATTCTCAATTATAACGTATGTGGTTTCTTACCTAATCACATTTTATTTTATCTATAAATTCTATAAAAATTACCGCGCGATTAATGCTACAGATAGTGCTGCAGTTTTAATGAAGACCATTTTAAAAGTTAGGAAAACCGTAAAATATTATATAGGCTTCATACTAATTTCCAGTGCTTTTGTTTTTATATTTTCCATTATAATCGTTTTTAGAACTCATGCAATGACCCCAGAAATTGCAGATCCAGATATGGCTTTCGATTGGAAGAATTGGGTACTATTTATTGGAGGGATTTTACTCCTACTTGCAGTCATACTCGGAGTGATCTGGTTGATCTACACGCTGGTGTACGGAATCCTGCTTCGAAGATTGCACCGAAATTACAAGGAATTGAAAAAGTTAGAAATGTAAATGTAAAAGCCGGAATCAATTCCGGCTTTTTTTATTAATATCCGAAACGTCTTTGTTCGTTCAGGTCTTCCATCGCCTGTATTTCTTCTGAAGGAATTACTTTCAGGAATGAAGGATGTTGTTCAATCGCATATTCCAGTTTCTTTACAATCTCTTCAATACTGTCATTCTCATAATCAAATTCCAGAGGTTCCTTAATCTGAAATGTTTGCAGTATCCCACGTTTTTTGATTCTAAGTCCTTTTTTATCAAATGATCTTCGGAAGCCATCGATCACAATCGGGATCACGATAGGTTTATGATTCTTAATGATATGAGCCGTTCCTTTACGGATAGGTTTAAAAGGTTTCGTCGTTCCCTGCGGAAATGTGATCACCCACCCATCATCGAGTGCCGTACCAATATTCTGAGTATCGTTGGGATTGACATCTCTTTTTACCTCCTGCCCTTTTGCTCTCCAGGTTCGTTCCACAGTGATCGCTCCGGCATAAGCCATAATTCTAGCGAGAAGTCCCGCTCGCATGGTTTCCTTAGCAGCTACATAATATATATTCATTTTGGGCTGCCAGATATACCCGACATTTTTAATGCTATCTACCCGCCCGCTTAAACTTGCGTTGAAGACATGGAACATTGCCGTAACATCTGCAAAATATGTTTGATGATTGGAAACAAAAAGCACGTTGGTATCTGGTAGATTCTTGATGATCTCAGAGCCTTCTATCTGCAATTCATTATATCCACGATAGCGTCGGTGAGTTAAAACACCGAAAATGCGAATAAGCCACTTCTTCAAGAACTGATAATGTCCAAACGGATTTTTCTTAAACAATCCCATGCTACTTATTTTTTCCTGTTGAAATTTTTAGATTTCCTTAACAAACCGGGCAAATATAGTAATATCTCTCAAATTAAATCTTTAGCAACATTTCTCGAACTTCGGCCAGGATCATTCCGGTGGCGCCCCATACTATTTTATCATTCAATTTATAGGCTGGCACTTCAATTTCAGTGGCATAAGAGGTACTCAGGGTTTCATTTATAAGATTATTATCGTTTAGGAATTCGCTTAAAAGCACCTCCATAATTTCTTCTACTTCAGATTCCTGCGGAATAAGTTCTGGAGTATGATCCAGCATTCCTATGAATGGATGAACCCAGAAATTGGAAGGCGGAATGTATAACCTGGACAATTTTGCGATCACTTCTACTGAATTTTGTGGAACTCCTACCTCTTCTTCAGTTTCTCTCAAGGCGGTATGTTCCATATTTCTGTCTTCTGGTTCTACCCGACCACCTGGAAATCCTACCTGGTTGGAGTGCACTCCCTTATAGGTTTTTCTAAGGATCAATACCATCCGGGTTTTTTGCTGCAGGTCTGGATAGAATAAAGCCATCACTCCTGCTTCCTGAGGATTTAGCTGCTCCATATCCAGCTCTTCCAATTCTTTTATTCTTATTATTGGAGCCAGTTTTCGATGCGCCTCCTCTCCCGGCAACGGCATTTTTTTTAACTTTGAAATCCTGTTTTTAAAATCTTTGAATTCCATGTTTAGAAAGTCTCTTTTACTAACAATTTTTTCAGTTCTCTTTTTCGCAAGTTGTGAAGATAAGCAAAGTTCCTCAGAAAAGTCGGCTAAACCTACTGCAGAAGAGCTTCAGCTTCAAAGAAAAAAAGACTCCACACAGCAGGCCAGAGATAGTATCTTGAAGGTTCGTAAAGCAGAAATTAAAAAAGCAAACACTAAAACCGAATTCGAGAAGAATGACATGTATCCTATCGCGCAGGAAGAATTGATGCCAGTCTTACGCAAGTATGGTAATGAGCATCCTGAAACTAGGATAAGGATCAAAACAAAATTCGGTAACATAGATGTTCAGTTATACCGCGATACTCCGTTGCATCGGGCAAACTTTATCATGCTTGCTAAAAATGACTATTTCGATAATACCTTTTTCCATAGGGTTGCACCGGGTTTCGTGATCCAAGGTGGTAATGCAGACAATCAGATCACCGCAGATAATCGTGGTGACGTGGGAGGTTATTTGATCCCAAGCGAGTACGAAGCAGGCCATCAACATAGCTACGGAGCATTTTCAGCAGCGAAATATGCCGAGCAGAACGTTAGCAAAGCCTCTTCCCCATTTGAGTTCTTTATCGTTATGAACAAAAATGGAACTCCGCATCTAAACAATGATCATACGGTTTTTGGTCGCGTAATAAGTGGTATGGATGTAGCTGAAAAGATTTCCCAGGTTGAAACCGGAGAATCTGAATGGCCTGTTAATAATATAGAAATGGATATTGAAGTTATGGAATAACTATCGACTGGTGTAGTAATTATAGTCCGTCACCACTCTATCGAGGAATTCCATAGGTCTTTCTTCAAATTTTACATCCAGTAATTCAGCTACTTTTTTACTCAGGTTCAGAATGATATGGTGATGCCCTTCAGCTTTAGCATTTTGGTACAAATTCTTTATCTCCTGCACATCTTTATCTGAAAGTACGGTGACCTGCGGATATTTAGGAGTATAATCTTCTGAAAAACTAGCACCCAGCGTATGCTCAATACCGAATTTCTTTTTTTCAGTAATAACCGTTGTACCCGCCGCAAGATCTCCCAGTCGCTGCCCTTTTCCAGTAAATAAGATTGTTACTACCGCAACACCACCACTACTTGCCGAGATATCAATCAATCGAAGCAACCAGCGGGTTAGATAATTAGAAAAGGTAGGACGACTACCATCCTTGCGTACCACGCGGATATCAAGAATCGCCTTTCCCGGAGTCTGCCCGTTCCAGAAAGTTTCCCATAATAAATAGTACAACATGGTGGGAAGCCCAAGAACTGTATAATACATCCACTGGTCTCCAGCTCCATTGGTCGCTCCTGCGATGAGCAGACCAGAAAGGATCATATAGATCACGATAATAGCGAGATCAATAAAAAAAGCAAGGATCCTCTCACCCACTCCCGCAATATTGTGCTGAATATTGATATTTTGGGCAGTTTCGATTTGAAAATTATCCATTAAATATGTTACTTTGGTTCAATTAAATCTAAGAATGCGCGAGGCAGCTTTTGTAAGGCAAAATAAAGATAAATGGGTCAAGTATGAAAGTCTGCTTCAGAAATATAAATCGCTGAATCCAGATCAACTTTCCAATCTTTACGTGGAGCTTAGCGATGACCTGAGTTACGCTTCAACATTTTATCCTGACTCCAATACCGTTCAGTACTTAAACGGACTAGCAACTACTGCCCACCAGAAGATCTATAAAGCAAAAAAAGAATCTAAAAGCAGGTTCATCACATTTTTTACTAAAGAATTCCCGAGGGAATTTCATAGGCACCAAAAGCAACTTTTATGGAGCTTTCTAATATTTGCAGGTTTTAGCCTGGTTGGCGCTTATAGTGCGGCTACAGATGGTTCATTTCTAAGATCTATTCTAGGCGATGCCTATGTGAATATGACGCTTGAAAATATTGCAAACAAAGATCCAATGGCTGTTTATAAACAGGCTTCAGAAACAAATATGTTCCTGGGTATCACCATTAACAATATTCGCGTAGCCTTAACAGCATTTTCCTTAGGAGTGCTCGCCGGGATTGGAACTGTTTTCGTAATGATGCAAAACGGAGTTATGCTCGGTAGTTTTCAATATTTCTTTTATGAACAGGGTTTGCTCTGGGAATCTGCCAGAACGATCTGGATCCATGGAACGATAGAAATTTCGGTAATTATTGTAGCTGGCTGCGCAGGCCTGGTGGTTGGAAAAAGTATCCTTTTCCCGGGAACTTACAGCCGGCTGAAATCCTTTACCATGGGAATTAAGGACGGACTCAAAATTGTGATTAGTACAGTACCTTTTTTCATTATAGCCGGATTCCTGGAGGGATTTGTGACCAGGATCACTCAAATGCAGGACTGGCTTGCCATCACTATCATAAGCTTATCATTACTACTAATCATATTCTACTACGTTATTTACCCGATCCTATTATCTAACAAAACCAACAATGCATAACAACCACATTAATTTTAAACAACAGCGAGAACTTGGGGAGATCCTGAGTGCTACTTTCAAATTTATTAGAGAGAATTATAAAACCGGACTGCGATTATTCTTTAAACTCGTAGGGCCCTCATTTATTCTACTGGTTGCTGCCATTACCTTTTACACCTACACCACCCTTGGAAGTAGTTTATTTACCAGCGGAAACCTGGACGCTTCCAACGTGATCATTGCGCTGGCACTACTTATGATCGCCTACCTAGCGTATTTCAGTTCTATGACCGGGACTATGAATCATATGATCCTGTCGTATATAAATAATGACGGACACATAAAATATGAGGAGGTCAAAAATGGTTTGAAACAGGACTTCGGAAAGATCCTGCTATTATCTATACTTACAGGCATTATTACTTTCGCCGCGTTTATGTTCTTTGTGATCCCGGGGATTTATGTATTTGTTCCATTGTCACTGGTAACTGCAATCCTCGTCTTCCGTAGAAATGGAGTAACCGACAGTATATCTGAAAGTTTTCAGCTGGTCAAAGACAACTGGTGGATGACCTTCGCCACGCTTCTTTGTATATACCTGGTGATTTA
Source organism: Gramella sp. Hel_I_59 (assembly GCF_006714895.1). Taxonomy (NCBI): domain Bacteria; kingdom Pseudomonadati; phylum Bacteroidota; class Flavobacteriia; order Flavobacteriales; family Flavobacteriaceae; genus Christiangramia; species Gramella sp. Hel_I_59. Next base: position 2,153,594 of record NZ_VFME01000001.1, read on the forward strand.
TGTTATTGGACTTATCTTCCAGCTACCTGCACTTATTTATATATTCGTTCGAGCTTTTACGGTAGCTTCAGAATCTTCTGCAGCAGAACCTCAGGATATGTTTGGAACTGGATATGTTATCATCAACGCGATTTCTTCAGCAATACAATATATCATTTATAGTATGACCGTAATTGGGGTTGCCTTTGTGTACTTTCATCTGAATGAAAAGAAAAATTTCACCGGTACCTACGAAACAATTCAAAACCTGGGAAACAACCGATAGTTTGAAGTTATACCTGCTGTATTTTTTAATTCTTCTGAGTCCCGCTCAGGATATGCGTGCTCAAGAGGATTCAATTTTAAGGAGAGAAATTCAGGTGGAAAAGTCTGAAAATCTTGTTCCGGTCGAATTCGATGCTACTGAAATTGAAGAGTACAAAAAGCAGGATGCCTACAATTATCTTGAGAGTACAGAGGAAGATAGTTGGTGGGTTCGATTTAAAAAATGGCTGAACCTCAAGTATAATCAGTTTATAAACTGGCTTTTTGGAAGTTATGATGCAAACGGAATCCTGGCATTCTTTATAAGGATCTTCCCATACGTGATTATTTTCGCCGTTCTGGCTTTGATTGTCTGGTTATTCACCCGACTCAATCCAGGGGCTAAGATACTGGCAGAACCCGGAAAGAGTAAAGTCATTCTTAGCGAGGAAGAGGAACTGGTAAAAAATGAAGATCTAAGCAGTCTCATTAGTAAAGCAGTTTCAGAAGAAAATTACAGGTTTGCTGTGCGTTATCAATACCTGCGGAGTTTAAAATTGCTGGATGAAAATGATCTTATTCAGTATGAATTTCAGAAGACTAATAAAGAATATTTACAGGAGATCCAAGAGAAACGATTACAACAGCTGTTTGCAGAGGTCACCAAGTTCTATGAGTTTATCTGGTATGGTAATTTCAAGGTTTCTTCCGCAGATTATAAGATAGCCGCAAATGGATTCAGCAAGATCGAAAATGAATTAAAACCGGTCAAAAATGCATAGAACCTACAAGTTTGCGATCGCACTTTTCGTACTAGTGGTCATTGTATTAACCTGGCTGGAAACATCGGTAAAAGAAGAGATCAACTGGAATCCGAGTTATACTCATTCCGATGAAATCCCGCTTGGCTCGAAGGTTTTTTATGAAAGCTGGAAACGAACTTCGGGAGATAGCCTGGAAATGCTCAAAATCCCGCCTTATGAATTTTTAAATTCTGAAGAGGCTAAAGGCACTTATTTCTTTTTTAATAAAGGTGTAGGGTTTGATGATGATGAGCTGGATCATTTGCTGAACTGGGTTGCTGAAGGAAATACTGTATTTATTTCAGCACATGATTACAGTCAGAATCTGAAGGATACTTTAAAGATCGAAACAGGTTCTGAAATTGATGTAGATGGTTTTACTGAAGCTCAGGACCTGAACTTTTACAATCCGAATATTAAACTGAAAGATGATGCCGTATTCGATAAGCAGGTAACGAAATCTTTTTTTACTGAAATTGATACCTTAAATCATACAGCACTAGGATTTACGCGCAAAGACAAACTGTTGCCTAAGGTCAATTTTATAAGAGCAGACTTTGGAGAAGGAGCGATTTTGCTACATACAGCACCTCAGGTTTTTAGTAATTACTTCATGCTAAAGGATGATAATTATAAATATACCGGTAATCTTCTGGCGTATCTACCTACTGGTAAAGTCTACTGGGATGCGTATTATAAATCCGGAAAATCTTTCTACAGTTCTTCGCTCTATATTTTACTCAATAATAGATCCCTGAAATGGGCTTATTATGCCCTGCTTTTATGCATCGTACTGTATATCATTTTTGAAGGCAAAAGAAAGCAACGTGCAATTCCGGTTATAGATCCACCTAAGAACCGATCTTATGAGTATACCGGAATCATTTCGAGCTTATACCTCGAACAAAATCGATTTCAGGAACTGGGAGATAAAAAGATCGCGTTATTCCTGGAGTTTATCCGTCGCGAATATCGTCTGAAAACTTCAAAGATAGATGCCGGATTTAAGCAGGATCTGGCTGCAAAGAGCTCAAATTCACTTGAAGCAACTAACGAACTTTTCAACAAAATAGAATCATTTCAAAAGAATAAGAACAGCTCAAAACAGGAGTTTCTGGAGCTAAGTAATTTTATTAATCATTACAAATTTACCGATGGAAAATCAGGAACAACATAAGCCACAAGACGAATTAAAGTTTGAGAACAGGATTCCACTGGAAGGCCTGAAATCTTCTGTGGATAAGCTAAAATCACAGCTTGGCAAAGTGATCGTGGGCCAGGAGAATTTCGTAGAACTCTTGATCGTAGGCTTACTTGCAAATGGACATGTTCTTATAGAAGGTGTTCCCGGAGTTGCCAAAACGGTTACCGCGAAGTTATTCGCTAAAAGCCTTAAAACCGACTTCAGTAGAATTCAATTTACGCCAGATCTTATGCCTAGCGACGTATTGGGAACTTCGATCTTCAATGTAAAAACTTCAGAATTTGAATTTAAGAAAGGGCCTATTTTTTCGAACGTAGTCCTTATCGATGAAATCAACAGAGCTCCGGCAAAAACACAGTCTGCTTTGTTCGAAGTAATGGAAGAAAGGCAGGTGACGATTGATGGGAATCTGTATCCTCTGCAACCACCTTTTATGGTGCTGGCCACGCAGAACCCCATAGAACAGGAAGGAACCTATGCCCTGCCGGAAGCTCAGCTGGATAGATTTTTATTTAAGATCAAGGTAGATTACCCGAAACTGGAAGAAGAGATCGAGATTTTAAAGGGTCACCATCTTAGAAAAGGCAATTTGCCGGAAGCTGAAATTTCACCCGTTCTCGATCCAAATGAGATTGCTAAGTTACGCTCCCAGATCCATGAGATCGTGCTAGAAGACAAACTGATGAATTATATCGCAGAACTGGTGATGAAAACGAGAAATCATTCTCATCTATATCTTGGCGCAAGTCCAAGAGCTTCCATAGCGATCATGAATGCTTCTAAAGCATACGCCGCCATTAACGGTAGAGATTTTGTAATTCCTGAAGATATTAAGAACGTACTGAAACCTGTACTAAGTCACAGGCTTATACTTTCTCCAGACAGAGAAATGGAAGGAATGAAAGCTGATGACGTCGTAGATATGATCACTCAATCTGTAGAAATTCCCCGATAGTGCTGAAGTTTCTGAAAAGTCTATATTTTAAAGAACTGTTCTTCTATTGCCTGATAGGGATCGCGGTCTTATTCCTGATCTCGTTCTGGGTGGACTGGCTCTACAGCATTACCTGGATCATCAGCATGATACTGGCAATAGCAACTTTGCTGGATATAATCGCGTTATATTCTGGAAAAGCAGTGTTAGCAGAACGCATACTGCCAGAGAAATTTTCCAATTCAGATCCTAATCAGGTAATTCTTAAACTTCGGAATAACTACAGGTTTCCAGTGACAGCTGAAGTGATCGATGAAGTACCTCTACAATTTCAGAAAAGAGATTTTTTAAAAAGTAAAAAGCTCGGCTCCCGTTCCGAAGAAAAATTAGAATATCAACTAATCCCGCTGGAACGTGGAGAATACATTTTCGGCAACCTGAATATCTATATTTCCAGCAAGCTTGGGCTTGTAAGAAGAAGATATATAACTGGAAAAGAGCAATCTGTAAAAGTCTATCCTTCTTTTGTTCAGATGAAAAAACTGGATTTTCTAGCCTTGGACCAAAAGATCAATTTGCAGGGAATGAAACGTATTAGGCGGATTGGACATACGATGGAATTCGAACAGATCAAAGAATATGTTCGTGGGGATGATGTACGAACTATCAACTGGAAGGCGACAGCAAAACAAAATGCCTTGATGGTTAATCAATTCCAGGATGAGCGTTCCCAACCGGTTTATATTATCATTGATACCGGAAGGGTCATGAGGATGCCTTTTGAGGGCCTATCCTTACTGGATTATGCGATTAATAGTTCTCTGGCATTTTCGAATATTGCACTGCGCAAAAAAGACAAGGTTGGCTTGCTAAGTTTTAGTAATAAAGTGCATGCTATTCTGAAAGCCAGCTCAAGACTTGGCCAGCTGCAACAGATCCTGGAGTCCTTATATCGTGTAGATACAGGCTACCTGGACAGTGATTTTAGCATGCTATACTCGAGAGTTCAAAAAAGTATTACCCATCGTAGTCTTATAATGTTGTATACCAATTTCGAACATATGAGTGCGCTTCAAAGGCAGCTACCTTATTTAAAAGCGATCAGTAAAAAGCATTTACTGGTAGTCATATTCTTCGAAAATACTGAAATTACCGGACTTACCGAACAATCCGCAGAAAAGGATATTTCTACGATGGCGCACCAGACGATTGCTGAGTCTTTTCAAAATGACAAGATCATAATGGTCAAAGAGCTGGAAAAATTTGGCATCCAGACCATACTTACTCCTCCAAAGGATCTAAGTATTAATACGATCAACAAATACCTAGAAGTAAAAGCTCGCGGACTCATATAAACAATTCAGCCTCAAAATTCGACAGTTCAGATATAATTACTTATAAACAAGGAGGTTATGATCTACATTTGAAATGTAATTAAAACCAATCCTTATGAAAACTGTATTATTATTACTCGCATTATTTATTGGTAGTCTATTGAATGCTCAGACTGCAACTACTCACGAACTTGAAGTTACAATCCCTAATGTCACTAGCGACAATGGCGAAGTGCTATTCGCACTTTACAAGGAGGAAAACTTTATGAGAGAACCTACCTTTTCTCAAAAATCTGCTATTAAAGATGGGAAAGCAACGGTAAAATTTGAAGATCTGCCAGAAGGAGATTATGCACTGGTCGTGATGCACGACGAGAATAGCAATGGAAGAATGGATTTCGAAACTAATGGAATGCCTACGGAAAGTTATGCAACCAGCGGTGAAAGTAAATTCATGGGACCACCAATGTGGAGTGATACTAAATTCAAGCTTGATGATTCCACAAAAAAATTAAGTCTGAGGTTCTAAGACCTTATAGAACCGTACAAAACCCGCTAATTAGTGGGTTTTTTGTATAGATAAAACAAAGTTAAAGACTATCTGGAATAGGAAAATCTTATACCTTTGTAGTTCAAATCTATTCACATGACAATTACCCAGTTGCATTATGTCTTAGCTGTTGCTGAACATAAGAATTTTACCAAGGCCGCTCAAAAAGTTTTCGTAACCCAGCCAACGCTGAGTATGCAAATCCAGAAGCTGGAAGAAGAACTGGATATTACTATTTTTGACCGAACCAAAAAGCCGATCCAGCTGACTGAAGTTGGGCAGAAAATCGTTCAACAGGCTCGTAACATTGTTAACGAAAGCGATCGGATCAAGGATATAGTAGATCAGCAAAAAGGATTTATTGGTGGAATCTTCAGATTAGGAGTTATTCCTACGATCATGCCTACATTGTTACCTATGTTCATAGGTAATTTTATGAAGAAATTTCCGAAGGTAAAATTGAAAATAGAAGAGCTGCATACGGAAGCGATCATTGAAAAACTAAAGGAAGGACATCTGGATGCGGCAATCGCTGCTACTCCACTTCAAATTGATGGAATCAAGGAGAATGTGCTTTATTACGAGCCCTTTGTTCCCTATATTCCGAAGGAAATGGACATGCATTCCAATGATAAGATCGATATAGATAGTCTAGATATCAATAAAATTTTACTACTGGAAGATGGTCACTGTTTTAAGGATGGGATTATCAATCTTTGCAAAGCGAACCGGGAATATGATGGCGATCAGCTACAACTGGAAAGCGGCAGTTTCGAAACCCTTATAAAACTGGCCAATGAAGGTCTGGGGATGACGCTACTTCCCTATCTGCACACTCTAGAACTTAAGGATTATGAAAAAAAGAACTTAAGGATGTTCAACGATCCCGTTCCTGCCCGGGAAGTAAGCTTGATCTATAATCGTAGTGAATTAAAAATGCAGATCATAGAAGCACTACGCAGCACTATCGCCAGCGTGGTAAAAGGAGCAATTACCTATCAGAATGTAAAAATCATAAGTCCTTTAAATCATAAAAAGGATTTTCAGAAGAACTAAAAAAAGCGGCTAATAGCCGCTTTTTATTTAAGTGTTCAAATAAATTAAACATTGATTTAATTCAGGGTTCTGTTTGGTTAGTGCAAGAATCCAGAGTCGTAACTCTTCGATCTCATGTGGAAGCAATCTGTCGATCGCTTTCTTAACTTCTCTACAGAACAAGTTTGTATCAAAACTTACTTTATCAAGTATCGTTTTGGTGTATTCAAACATCGCTCTCGCCATACTTTGAAGGATTTAGGTTAAAGATTAGGTTTAAAATAAGAGTAGAGATATTCTTATAAGCATTTAGATTTTTGGATATAACAATATAGGTATTAAAAGAATAACTGAATCAAAAGTGTTAATTTTTTAACAAATTAAAACCTGTTATCACCGCTTAGAACATCACCAATTCCTCCAAGTAAACTACCTTCTCCTTTATCCTTTCCACCCATTTGTGGCGCTGCCTGCAATACACGATTCGCCAGCCTACTAAATGGTAATGACTGGATATAAACCGTACCCGGACCAGTAAGTGAAGCGAAGAATAAACCTTCTCCTCCAAAAATGGTGTTTCTTATACCGCCTACAAATTCTATATCATAATCTATGGTTTGAGTAAAACCTATGATACAACCAGTATCGATCTTAAGCTTCTCACCTGGACCTAGTTCTTTTCTAGCCATTGTACCACCAGAATGAACAAATGCCATCCCGTCGCCTTCAATTTTCTGCATGATAAAACCTTCACCGCCAAAAAATCCACGGCCAAGCTTTTTACTGAATTCTATACCAATGGCTACGCCCTTTGCTGCACATAGAAAAGCGTCTTTCTGACAAATAAATTTTCCATTGAACTGGGTTAGATCTATAGGAATGATCTTCCCAGGATATGGTGAGGCAAAGCTTATACGCTTCTTTCCCTGGATCTCGTTGGAGAAGATCGTCATAAACAGACTTTCCCCGGTAAGCAATCTCTTTCCAGCGCCAAGGACTTTTCCAAGGAAACCTTCATTCTGCTTCGACCCGTCACCAAAGATGGTATCCATTCGAATGCCATCGTCCATCATCATAAAGTTTCCAGCCTCGGCAATGACCGCTTCCTGTGGGTCGAGTTCAAGCTCAACGTATTGCATTTCTTCTCCGAAAATCTGGTAATCTATTTCATGTGCATTCATAATGTTTATATTTTGATTGATGTTTATTCTATATGATGAGTAGGGATTTTGAGATGAGTGTTACTTTCTTTGTTTAAGTTTAACAGTCCATTCAAACTCAAAAACCGATACTTCCACGCCTTCCTCATTAAGACCAATGGCTTTCATCCACATGGTTTGTCCTTCTCCGGTAGCAATTGTGCGCTCAATGGCCTCCTTCACTTTTTGTCCATCATGACAGGTGAATCTTATTTTTCCAGTAGCCTTCTTCGAGAATACCGATTTGTTCTGTGCCACCAGCATTGAGATCTTTTTACCGGAATCCTGAATTTTCCCCATAACAAGAGCTCCTGTACTAAGCTCTGCAGCCATAGCCTGCACAGCGAAATACATGGAATTAAAAGGATTTTGATTAATCCATCGATGGGTAACACCAACGGCACATTCAGTTTCATCTATATGTTTTACTCTAACACCACACAACCAGGCACTTGGAAGTTTAAGCATTAGAAAAGAATTCAATTTTGAGGGATTTAGCTTCATGAGCAGAGTTTATTATCAAATTTTCATAAAAATATGAAATAAGAATGAGACCATAATTCTTAAATATTTGTTAACTTTTAGTACTTTGCTTTGCATAATACCTTCTTTTAGATATATATTTGCATAAGAACCTAATAGGTATAAAATCATCAAAATCAAAACATCATGAAAAGATCAATCAAAAAACAGTCAGTCACCAGCGTTTTACCCGGAACATTAGCAGATAGAATCAAGATCTATATCACCATCTTCGCCATCTACGTGTACGTTTTCAGCACGATCATTTTTTAATAGTATTAAATCATTAATCATGCAGGACACTAGCGCTCATAAAAACCGTACTCTAACTACTGTACTTCATCTATCGGTATTTACGAAGTATTTCATACCACTGGGTAATTTCATATTCCCAATGCTACTCTGGTTAAGCCAGAAAGAAGATGCATTTGTGGATCGTCATGGAAGAAATGCTTTGAATTTTCAAATCAGCACTTTTCTGTATACGGTATTACTGGTAGCTATTGGAGGTGCCACTTTCCTATATTTTGCACTAAAATTCAATTTAGTAGAACCTTTAATGACTAACGACTCTTTTGAAGTCAACCAGTTTTCAGAAGCATTACCCTTTATCATCATCATGGGTATTCTGGGAATATTATTACTTGGACTATTTGTTCTGGAAATCTTTGCAGTCATCTCTGCAAGTCTTTCAGCAAACGAAGGAAAAGATTACAGTTACCCTCTAACCATTAATTTTTTAAGTTCGGACAAACCGGATGAAACAAATCATCAAAATCATCAATCAAAAAATGAACAGTTTAATGACACCCAAAAACAAACACTATGAAGATTGAAAATACCAAAGCCCAGATGCGTAAGGGTGTATTGGAATATTGCATTCTCTCGGTTCTAAGAGACGAAGATGCCTATGTGGCTGAAATTCTGGACACATTGAAAGACGCAAAACTGCTGGTAGTTGAGGGTACGATCTATCCTTTATTAACCAGGTTGAAAAATGCGGGACTTCTCAATTATCGTTGGGAAGAATCTACAAGCGGGCCGCCCCGTAAATATTACGGACTTACCGAAACAGGAAAAATATTTCTCAGGGAATTAACGGGTACCTGGAACGAATTACAAACTGCCGTTAACATCGTAACCACTCAAAAAAAGAACAATCATGAATAAGACAGTTAACATAAATCTTGCCGGCGTTTTCTTTCACATAGATGAGGATGCCTATGCCAGACTTCAAAGATATTTGGAGACTATCAGGCATTCGTTTTCAAATACGCAGGGTCGTGATGAGATCATCTCAGATATCGAAGCTCGTATTGCTGAATTGTTCAATGATAAAGTGAAGAATGACAGGCAGGTTATCAGCATAAAAGAAGTAGAAGAAGTTATCACGATCATGGGGCAACCTGAAGATTATATGGTCGATGAGGAGATCTTCGAAGATGAACCAACAACCACGCACAGGTCTGCAAGAACTCGTGGAAAACAATTATACCGTGATACTGAAAATGGATTCGTAGGTGGTGTGTCTTCAGGACTTGGTCATTACCTGGCGATCGATGCGATCTGGGTAAGATTGCTTTGGGTATTGCTTACGATCTTTTCCAGTGGTGGTTTTCTATTGATATACATTGCTTTCTGGATTTTTGTTCCGGAAGCAAAAACCACGGCAGATAAACTTGCCATGCGCGGTGAAGAAGTAACGGTTAGTAACATCGAAAAGAAGATACGTGAGGGTTTTCATGATGTTTCAGACAGTATAAAGAATGTTGACTATGATAAGTTCGGGAAAAGAGCGTCTGCTGGAGCAAGTTCTGCGGCAACCACGCTAGGGAATATTATCAAGTTCTGTCTGAAACTATTTGTTAAATTCATCGGGATCATCCTAATCCTTTTCGCCGGTTCCACTCTTATTGCACTATTCGTTGGATTGTTTGCAGTAGGCACTTTCGGAATCGTTGATGCACCCTGGACTGAATATATAGATGTGGTGAATAGTGGCGCTCCTATATGGCTTACTTCACTGCTTGTATTTTTCGCAGTTGGGATCCCTTTCTTCTTCCTGTTCGTTCTTGGATTGAAGATACTGGTAAGAAACCTAAGATCTGTGGGTAGAATTGCCCTGCTAACATTACTTGGAGTCTGGTTAATTTCGATCATTGGACTTTCTGTAATTGGTATTAGCCAGGCAACAAATCGTGCTTTTGACGGTGAAGTTGCCACAACAGAAACTTTGAAGGTAACTTCAGCAGATACTATCTACCTGCGTATGAAGCATAATCCTGAAATGAGTAACAGAACCAGAAGATCATCAGACTTCAGAATTGTATATGAGGAAGACACTAAAATGATCGTTGGAAATGATATCAGGCTTATCGTGAGATCTACCAGAGATTCCGTAGGAAAAATGGAGATATTGAAGTCGGCTGAAGGTAAAAATTATAATGAAGCCAGAGATCGAGCCAAGGCGATACGTTACGGTCGCAGCCTGGTAGGAAATGAACTTTTGCTGGATAGTTATTTTATTACAGAAGCAAAGTCTGGTTACAGAGATCAGGAAGTACAAATCACGTTATATCTTCCTGAAGGCACCACTCTTTATGCTGATGATAATACTTCTACATTTCACCGAAATACCGATTCTTACGAAGATATTTTGCATAATGGCGAAGAAGAACATTTTTTGAATATCATCGACGGCGGCACCAGCTGTGAAGATTGTCCTGTAGAAGATGTATGGGATGACGATAGTGGTGACTGGGATAGCGAAGATACTTGGGAAGATGATTATGACACTTCAGATGACTTTAATGCAAGAGTGGATGTAAATAGTGAAGAAGTTAATATCAGACTGAATGATAACGGCGTGGAAATCCAGGATAAGGATGGCGACCGTGTAAGAATAGACAGTAACGGAGTACAAATACAAAACTAGTATGAGCTCACTAATCAACCTCGTCATCAGCTTTTTTGTAGGACTGGTATTATATATTCAGCCCGTAAACAAGGAAACTGTGGATATTGAAGAACCACTTAACAGTACTGAAATATTTCAGAAGCTGGAAAATTATCAGAAGATTCTGGATAGTTGAAGAATTAAAGCCTCCCATGTGGAGGCTTTTTTCTTTAATTCTTCTGAAAACTCTTCTGTTACGAAATACAGGATCTAACGAAGAAAAGCAGTTCTAACCGCCAATTACCGTGATTTTTCTCTCTGCTTTACAGGCTTTGAAATAATTAGTCCTATCTTTTGCAAAAAAGTATCTGATCGGCTAAAACCGAAAGATCTATCAAGAAAAAATGTTATGCTAAAAAAAATCCCATTATTACTATTAATCGTTTTATGCAGTTGCAATGCCCAGGACAAGGTAAAAGGTAGCCGAAACGTAAAAACCGAACAATATGATCTTGAAAAATTTCACTCAATCCAGATCAAAGGAGAATTTGAAGTCGGAATCCTAAAGGGGAGAAGATCCATGATCGAGATAGAAGCCGATGATAATATTCATGATCTCATTATGACTGAAGTTCTTGACGGAACACTTTATATTAAACCCATCAAAAAACTTTCCCGTACCAAGAAACAGGAATTAAGAATTACTTTTTCTGATACCTTAAAAAGTATACTTATAGGTGGTGACGTGGAACTCGAATCTCTCCAGGATCTTTACGTAAATGATTTCAAGCTTGAAACAGGCAAGGACGCGAAAGCTTTTTTAACACTTACGGCCAGTAAATTCAATTTCATCCACAAGGATGATGCAGAAGCTGAACTGAATGTCACAGCCCAGGAAATTGTTTGTCAGCTAAATCAGTCTTCAAAGGTTGAAGCGCTCTTGAATGCTCCCAATGTTGAGATCGATATTTACGAAAAAGCATCTGCCAGAATAGACGGTGAAACTCAAATTTTCAATTTAAGAGCAGACCAATCATCTAAATTTGACGGTGAAAATTTTAGCAGCTTTAAAACTGAAGTGCTGGCACAGGGAGGTTCATCTTCCAAGGTAAACGTGAGTGATACTTTGAATTTAACTGCTTCAGGAAAAAGTGAGATCGAAGTATATAATACACCGGTGATCAAACTCTTACAATTTTCAGATGAAGCAAGTTTGTCCAAAAAAGAATTCAGCAAAGGCCTGTTTAAATAAATGCTAAATTTTGATCCTTAATTCATTATGAATAAGTGGATTGAATACATTTGCAGCCAAAATAAACTAATAGAAAAATGAAAATTATTACCAAAAATATTGTCCTTGTATTGCTACTATCTCTGGCTTTAGTGTCCTGTAGAGAAAATGAGGATACAGAAGAAGAAAAATCTGAAGTTGAAAGAATGATGGAGGATCCTGATAATAAAGTTGAAGTTAAAGATGGCGGAGATAAGATCAAGATCGAAACTCCAGAAGGAGACGAGATCAAGATCAAAAAGGATGACGGCGAGTATAAGAAAAAAGTTGACAGAGCCGATGGTTCAGAAACCAAGATCAAGGTTGACGATGGAGAAGTAAAGGTGAAGACCGACAATTAAGATCTTAAGTTAATATCAAAAAAAAGTCCCGCAATTACGGGACTTTTTTCTTTTATATACTACCTGAATTAAACTGTCTCAGGTCTTGTTTGTGGTTTTTGAATATCTTCTTCAACCTCAATTTCCGCAAGATATCTTTCAGCGTCCAATGCTGCCATACAGCCTGTACCAGCAGCGGTAATCGCCTGTCTGTAAACTTTATCCTGAACATCTCCGGAAGCAAAAACACCAGGGATATTAGTTCTCGTGGTCTTGCTCTCGGTAATCACGTAACCAGTTTCGTCCATATCTAACCAACCTTTGAAAATATCGGTGTTCGGCTTATGCCCTATAGCAACAAAGAATCCTGTAATATCGATTTCTTCCTTCTCTCCAGTCTGGTTATTCACCATTCTAAGTCCTTCGACTACCTGCTCTCCAAGGATCTCATCAACTTCTGTATTGTAACGAAGATCAATGTTCTTGGTAGTTTCCACACGATGCTGCATTGCTTTAGAAGCTTTCATATAGTCCTTACGAACCAGCATAGTCACTTTATTACAAATATTAGATAAGTAAGTAGCTTCTTCCGCAGCGGTATCACCACCACCTACAATAGCAACATCCTGTCCTTTATAAAAGAATCCGTCACAAACTGCACATGCAGATACTCCTCCACCTCGTAATTTTTGCTCACTAGGCAAACCTAAATACTTGGCAGTTGCCCCGGTAGATATGATTACACTTTCAGCCTCGATCCAGGTCTTATTATCTACAAGAGCTTTGTGGATCCCTCCTACTTCTTTAGAAAAGTCAACTTCAGTGATCATTCCAATTCTCACCTTCGTGCCAAAACGTTCAGCCTGCTGTTGCAGATCCATCATCATCTTTGGACCATCGATACCTTCAGGATAACCCGGGAAATTGTCAACTTCCGTAGTGGTAGTTAACTGTCCGCCTGGTTCCATTCCGGTATACATAACTGGTTTCATATCTGCCCTTGCGGCATAGATCGCTGCGGTATAACCTGCAGGACCTGAACCTATGATAAGGCATTTTATTCTCTCGATAGTATCACTCATGTCTTTTGATTTTCTATGTTATAAAAGTAGGTAGTTTGCACTAAAACTTACAAAAATAGATATTAACTTAATCTATATCTAATAGGAAGCTAAAATAAGCACGAAACTATCACACAATCAGGCAAATTTAAAAGATAAAACTACCTTTGCCAAGTATGGAAATAAGTTTGTTCAGCATCCTGGATATCCTTGGTACGATCGCATTCGCGATTTCCGGGGCATTATCTGCCATGAACCGTAGACTTGATCTCTTCGGTATCTTTATTATTGCCTTCGTTACAGCGATTGGCGGTGGAACTGTGCGAGATATTCTAATTGGTGATACACCAGTTACCTGGATGGAAAACATTATGTACATATACCTTATTGGTATCGTAACAATTCTCGCGATCGTCTTCAGAAATAAACTGAATTATTTAAAGAAATCACTTTTTCTATTTGATACCATAGGACTTGGTGTTTTCACTATTACCGGAGTGGAAACCGGAATACAGAACGGTCTTGATCCAATAATTTCTGTAGCACTTGGCGCCATGACTGGAACGTTTGGTGGTGTTCTACGGGACATTCTCTGTAATGAAATTCCGGTGATCTTTCGAAAAGAGATCTATGCAACCGCCTGCCTTATTGGAGCGCTTGCCTATGTCACCCTTTACGACCTGGGAATGAACGCGGACGTAATTTACCTCGCTACGGCGCTAACAGTAATTAGCATAAGACTTGTTGTTGTAAAATATAAAATCACACTTCCCTCCTTCTATCCTACTTCTCCCGGAAGTTCCAGAATAAGATAAGATCTCTCATAGACCTCTGGTTATCAATAGTTTCAGTATATTTATAGTATACTTTTGATGAATGACCAGGCAAGCGAAGATCATTATCGTTGAAAACAACATTCCCATGGCTGCAAAGTTATCTTTACGGCTTGACAAACTGGGCTATCAAATTACAGGTATATTCTCAAGAGCAAAAGATGCACTCCATTTTATAGAACAGGATGTCCCAGATCTAATCCTCATGGAAGATCATCTTAAAGGTCAGTTGAATGGGTTTGAATCTAATCCGTCAAAAAAAGATCATTCAGTCTTGTATTTCAACGGAAGTAAAACGAAGTCTCTTCAGAAGTTAATTTTCAATAAACTGAAAGATAAGAAACAATTCTTCAAAGAGGAGATTTCAGAATCGCTTGAGAGACTAAGAAAGAAGCCAGCGAAATCAGACTGTCAACTTATTCTGAAAGACCGCATTTTTGTTCGCTGCCAGGATACCATGGTAAGAATTTCGCTTGATGATATCCACTACATCGAAGCAGACCGTAATTATTGCAAAGTATATTCCAGGAATAAGAAATTTCTTCTGGTTTGTTCCCTGAAGGAAGTCAACGACAAAATTACCGATAAACGTTTTTTAAGAATTCATCGATCGTATATTGCCAATCTCTCCCATATCGATGAGATAGGAAGCAATCATGTCCTCATCGCTTCTCATACACTTCCACTTAGTAAAAACATGAGACTAGAGCTATTTCAACATTTACAGGTCATATAGCGTTGTAGCTTCATCCTCCTTATCTTCAAATTTTTTCTCTTCGGAAACTTTTTAGCTACTCCCGGACATTTTTAACCTGGTTACGTCCAAAACCTGCTCATATACAATGGATTACTTACTAAATTCAAGGTTATTAACCATAAAAACCAGACCAAATGAAATTACTACGATCCTTTTCGATTCTCCTGACTCTTGCGCTATGTTCAACAAGTCTATTGACCGCGCAAAGTGATAACTATCAAATGTATGTTGTTCACGAAGATCACGTTAAAGACGGCATGATGGACAAGCATATTGAAGCCGATAAAGCCTTACTGAAAGCTGCTAAAGAGCACAATATGGAGGGCATGGAATGGCTGGCGTTTCAGGCAGATGATAATCGCGTAATGTACCTCACGGAAATTGACAATTTTGCTGAGTTGGATAAGAATCCATTCCAAGACCTGCAGGAAAAAATGGGCGAGGAAGCTTTTGAAAAGCTATTTGAACCTTTTGCTGAAACTTTCACCAAACACGGAGACTATATTCTAAATCTTGATAAAGAGCATTCCTATATGCCTGAAGGTATGGATCAAAGTATGGAAGGAATGAATTACAGAGAGCTTGTGTTTTATCACATCCCACCAGGAAAAATGGATAAAGCTGTAGAAATGGCTAAAGCTGCCAAGAAATTGTATGAAGATAAAGATTCAAAAGCTTACTACCGACTTTATAGAAGTGGCTTCGGAACTATGGATTCCTATTTTATGGTAGCTGTATCTGGTAAGGATGCTGCTTCAGTAGAAAGTATGAGAAAAGAGAATGGGGAGTTACTTGGCGAAGAAGGTGAAAAGCTATCTTCAGAAATACAGAAAGTTTTCTCTAAACGTGAAGTTGTTACAGGACATGTAAAGCCTGAGATTTCTTACACGTCTGAAAATTAAAATTATGAAAAATCTATTCATTTTATTTTCATGCATATTTCTACTTATTTCCTGTGATCAGAATAATAAGGAGGAAGAAAAGATTCGGTATACTCAGGATTCAGAACATATCAATACTTTTAAAACTGTTCTAAAGAATTATGAGAACGGAGAGTGGGATGAGTATAAATCTCATTTCGCAGACAGTGTAGAACTTTTTTATAATAGTCGGGAATCAATAGATGTATCTACCGCCATAGCAATGCACAAGCAGAATAACTCGGCACTTTCTTCCTATGATTTCGTGGATTCTGAAAATGAATTTGAAATGGTTGTGACAGACGCCGGTGAAACCTGGGTTAATTTCTGGGGAGAATGGGAAGGTACAATCGCAGAAAACGATTCAATGATCGTAATCCCGGTTCATATAACCGCCAGATTTGAGGATGGAAAGATCTTAAAGGAATATCTCTATTTTGATAATTCCGGGATGAATGATGCTCTTAGATTGCTGGAAGAAACACGTAGCATGCAGGATTCCATCGAGTAGTAATTTGTAGGCAGGAACTTCAAAGTTCTAATGGAGTACTTTAGCAAAGTCTTCTTTCCATCGTTGACCGAAATTCAAATTGAAAGAGCTTGCTGAAATTTTAAATTTCAGCAAGCTTTTTCTTGTTATAGTCTAATGACTAATGCGGAAGTTTATCACGTAAAAGTCCGTAAACAAAGGTTCCAAGCATTGCTGCCAGGAAAAGTACGATCACAGCTACATAACCTGCACCAATGAGCGTATAAATTGGTCCTGGGCAGGCTCCTGCTAGCGCCCAACCCAATCCAAAAATAATTCCGCCATACATATATCTACTGAAGCTTTTTTCCTTTGGCTGAAAGGTGATTGGTTCACCCTGTACATCCTTCATACCTTTTTTCTTGATAAATAAAGTTCCAAGAACGCCAATGACCAAAGCAGAACCTATGATACCATACATATGGAATGACTCGAACCTGAACATCTCGTAGATCCTGAACCAGGAAGCTGCTTCAGACTTAAACATTACAATACCGAACATGATTCCTATTACTAAATATCCTATTACTCTCATCTCTTAAAAAATTAAAGGGAACAACACATGGATCATAAATAATCCACCTATAAAAAATCCAACAACAGCGATCAACGAAGGCAACTGTAAATTACTAAGTCCTGAAATCGCGTGTCCAGAAGTACATCCACCAGCCCATCTAGCACCAAAACCTATCAAAAATCCTCCAATGATCAGGATGCTAAGCGCTTTCCAGTCTGTAAGAGCATCTATGCCATATAATTCATCTGGAAGATATGCTTCACCTGCACTGGAAAAACCGAGTTCATTAAGATTTGCGACCGTATCTGGATTAATTGTCACTGCAGGATCTACCGTTAAAAAGTTCATCGCAATAAAACCACCAATGGCGGCTCCAACGATCACTACAAGATTCCACTTTTGAGCTCTCCAGTTGAAATCAAAAAAGCCTGCAGATTTATCTGCTCCACACATGGTACATAAAGTTCGAAGGTTTGAAGACATTCCAAACTGCTTCCCCATAAAAATGAGGAGGAACATAATGAGTGCGATAAGCGGTCCAGCCACATACCAGGGCCATCCCTGAAAAATTAGATCCATAATTATTTTTTATTGATTGCAAAGATGCGAGAAGTGCTCCAATATTTAAGTAACAATGGTTACACTATCTGTCTTCGCAAAAGTCTGCCAGGTTTTGTAGTGTTTTTTCAGAAAGCCTTACAAGAGTTTGGGACGACCAGCCTGCACTTTTATCGTGGGCGATCACATTATCTCTTTTCTTTATTTCTTCGGAAAGCTCTTTCCCTCCATCACCATCGAAGATCCCAAAATTGGAATCCTGCGCTATCCAGTTACTGAAGCTATCAATTTCAAAAGGAAGACCCAGGCTGGTATTGATAATAATTTTAGAATTTCCAAACTTCTGAAAATATTCCGAAGTCATTACCTGAGTATTTTTTGGTAAATGGAAGCTTAGAATATCACAGGTTTCTGCTAATTCCGGTAATTCGAGATAAGTCAAACCTTTCTCCTCATAATCCTGTTTCCTGGAATTGCTATGATAGTAAAGATCTGCTCCAAATGGCTTTAAACAATCTGCCAGCAACTTTCCGGTAGTTCCCAAACCTATGATCCCAATTTTAAGATCGGTTAGCTCCCTGGGCATGTCTTTCCATTGTTTACCCGAATAACCATTAAGTAACTGAATCAATTCAGAAATTATAAATTCAGCTACCCCTGGATCTCCATAATCGCGAATCCCTCGTACTTCGATCCCACGATCCCGGGCGAACTTTACCGCCACATTCGCCGATTCATCGTCGTACAGGCTACAGGCCATTCCTATATACTTTAAGCTGGAACAGCACTCTATGATATTTTCGGTAATCTGGGTATGCCAGGATACGATAATCGCTTCTGCACCACCAATCCTTTCAATAATTGTCTGCTCATCTTCCGGGTAATCATCATATACCTTTACTCCGTCTTCTGAATATTCCTTCAGTTTATTTATGGACTCCTCGTTCATCTTTGTATAGTCCACTAAAACGATCTTATTGAATTTCATAATCTTCAATTTTCAGTAAAAAATAAATGCTGAATTCTCATTCAGCATTTACAAGTAATTTGACATTCCTACAATGGAATATTGCCATGTTTTCTATCCGGTCTTAGAACCGCTTTGTTTTCAAGTGCACTAAATGCTCGAATCAGCTTTCTTCTGGTATCTTTAGGCATGATCACCTCATCGATAAAGCCACGCTGTGCAGCTTCAAAAGGAGTGGCGAATTTTTCAGCATATTCAGCTTCCTTTTCTGCCAGTTTCTTTTCCGGATCCTCTGCTTGTGAGATCTCTTTTCTAAAAATAATTTCCGAAGCTCCCTTTGCGCCCATTACCGCAATTTCCGCAGTTGGCCAGGCAAAGTTGAGATCGGCTCCTATATGCTTGGAATTCATTACGTCGTAAGCGCCTCCATAAGCTTTCCTGGTGATCACCGTTACTTTTGGAACTGTCGCCTCACTCAGTGCATATAATAATTTTGCACCATGTAGGATGATCCCGTTCCATTCCTGATCTGTTCCCGGAAGGAAACCTGGTACATCAACCAGCACCAATAGCGGAATATTAAAGCAATCACAGAACCTGGTGAACCTCGCTGCTTTTTTGGAAGCGTCTACATCCAGAACTCCCGCAAGACTCATAGGCTGGTTCGCAATGATCCCGACACTACGTCCTCCAATTCGTGAAAAACCAACAATAATATTCTCGGCGTAATCTTTATGAATTTCGAAAAAAGAATCTGTATCTATGATACCATGAATCACTTCATGCATATCATAAGGCTTATTGGAACTATCAGGCACAATACTTTCCAGTATTTCTCTGTGTTCATCGCCTAATTTAAATTCTAGTTTTTCTGGTGCAGTCTTGTTATTCTGCGGCATATAACTTATCAATTGCTTGATATTTTCAAGACAAATAATATCGTTTGCAGCAGTCACGTGAGTTACCCCAGATTTTGTAGAATGTGTGCTGGCTCCTCCAAGTTCTTCGGAAGTCACCTCTTCATTGGTTACCGTTTTCACAACATTTGGACCGGTAACAAACATATAAGAGGTATCCTCAACCATCAGGGTGAAGTCGGTCATCGCAGGAGAATATACAGCTCCACCGGCACAAGGTCCCATTATAGCTGAAATTTGAGGAACTACGCCCGAAGCTTTTACGTTCCTGTGAAAGATATCTGCATAACCTCCCAGAGATTTAACCCCTTCCTGGATTCTTGCTCCTCCGGAATCGTTTAGTCCAATAAGCGGTGCTCCAACTTTTACAGCCATGTCCATGATCTTACAGATCTTCTCGGCATGGGTTTCTGAAAGTGAACCTCCAAAAACCGTGAAATCCTGTGCAAATACATACACAAGCCTGCCATGAATTGTTCCATAACCAGTTACAACCCCATCACCATAGAATTTCTGCTTTTCCATTCCGAAGTCGGTCGTACGGTGGGTTACCAAAATACCGATTTCCTCAAAGGAATTTTCATCCAGAAGATAATCTACCCGTTCTCTCGCAGTAAGCTTCTTTTTTTCGTGTTGCTTGGCTATTCTTTGCTCACCTCCACCTTTGTGGGCTTCAGCAATTTTTTCTTTTAATTTTTCTAGATTCTGACTCATTCGTATGATTCTGAATTATATAGAATTAGTTTGAAGGCAGCCTTAGCTGTTCCTTGTCATTTAAGTATTGTTTCAGCGCCAGTAATGCTGCCAGTCTGGCTTCCTGTTCTGTTTCCTCTTTCAGCGCTTCCGGAGAATAATATTTCTTAACGAAATGTGTATCAAAATCACCGCTTCTAAAGGCATCATGCTGGAAAACAAATTTTCCGAAGGCAAGTGTCGTTGAAACACCTTCCACGATATAATTATCGATCGCTTTGATCATTACCTCGATCGCTTCTTCCCGGGTTTTACCGTAGGTGACCAGTTTTGCGAGCATAGGATCATAATAGATCGGTACTTCCATTCCTTCTTCGAAACCATTGTCCATTCTGATTCCTTCGCCTTGCGGAATCTGATATTTTTCAAGGGTTCCCGTACTTGGCATAAAATCTTCTAAAGGATCTTCAGCATAAACGCGGAGTTCCATAGCGTGTCCTTTGATCTTTAAGTCATCCTGGCTAAAAGCAATTGCCTCACCACGAGCGATCCTGATCTGCTGTTCAACAAGATCCACACCCGTTATGTATTCGGTTACAGGATGTTCTACCTGCAATCTTGTATTCATTTCAAGGAAATAAAAATTCCTGTTTTCATCGAACAAGAATTCTACAGTTCCAGCACCCACATAATCACAGGCCTTCGCCACTTTTACGGCTGCCTCACCCATTTTTGTACGCAACTCATCATCAAGAACTACAGAAGGTGCTTCTTCTACAACCTTTTGGTGTCTACGCTGTACACTACATTCTCTTTCAAACAAGTGTAAATAATTACCATGAGTATCTGATAATACCTGTATCTCAATATGTCTTGGAGAAGAAACGTATTTCTCAATAAAAACCGAACCATCACCAAAAGCAGATTCAGCTTCGCTAATCGCTCTCTTCATCTGGTCTTCCAGGTTTTCTTCTTTCTCAACAACACGCATTCCTTTTCCACCACCACCGGCAGAGGCTTTGATAAGAATTGGAAAGCCAATGTCTCTTCCAATTGCCTTTGCTTTTTCAGTATCGGTGATCGCCTCATCGATCCCGGGAACCATAGGAATATCGTAGGCTTTTACCGCATCTTTCGCAGCAAGCTTACTTCCCATCACCTTGATCGCCTTACTACCAGGACCAATCCAGGTAATGCCATTGTCTTCCACAGCTTCTGCAAAACCTGCATTTTCACTAAGGAAACCATAACCAGGGTGAATCCCGTCCACACCGAGTTGTTTAGCAACTTCAATGATCTTATCTCCTTTAAGGTAAGATTCGCTGGATGCCGCAGGTCCAATGCAAACCGCTTCATCTGCAAACCGAACATGAGGTGCATTTCTATCTGCTTCAGAATAAACTGCAACCGTATCTATACCCATACGTTTTACAGTTTTCATTACTCTAAGCGCGATCTCGCCTCTATTTGCTACTAATATTTTCTTCATATTTCTAATCCTGAAATTTTGAATATTATCATTATTCCATTTCGATCAATAACTGATTCTTTTCAACAGTATCTGCTTTGCTCACGCTAACAGATTTTACCACACCATCTCTGGGTGCCGTAAGTGTATTTTCCATTTTCATGGCCTCTAGAACCAGCAGGTAATCACCTTCTTTGACCTCGTCGCCTTCTTTTACATTAACTTCCAGAATCAGTCCCGGCATAGGTGCCTTGATATCATTTACTTGCTGAGAGCTACCTAATGAAAGTCCCATCTCCTCTATCAACTGGTCCAGATCGTTATTGATCCTTACCGAATAGATATTGGAGTTGATCTTAATGTCATATTTTCTGTGAAGGAAATCTGGTTTAAAGACTTCTGCGGAAAAGGAACGATTATCTTTTAAGATATGATAATGTGCTTCTGAAGTTTTCTGGGTATCCAGTGCAGCGATCTCTTCCTGGCTGAACTCGAACTCAAAATCTTCATTTACTTTAACCTTGTATTTTTTATCCATAAATACGTTTATGTATTGATTTTAACCGTAGGAGCGTAAATATAGAAAAATTACAAAGCAATTTCTATTGCTGAAATATCAAAAAAAGCCCAAAATTCTTAAACTTCTATCTAAAGGTTTCTCGATTTAAAGCCGATCATTAAAAATTTCACAGCTTTCCATAAAAAAAGCCCGGGAATTTCCCAGGCTCTAATTTTGAATTTAGCTACTATTATTTAAATTCCTTGATATCATCACTAAGGTCATACACCCTGGTGGCTTCAAAGATATTTTCAAGAATGCTGCTACCTGCAGCAGATCTATAACCTCCGGCACAGTGAACTACTACTGGTTTGTGAGAAGGGATCTCTGTAACCTCATCACGAAGTTCGTTTAATGGAACTGCGATAGCGTCCTCAAAGAACTTACCTTCATTCACTTCACTGGTATTTCTAATATCCACGATCGTGTAGTTATTCTGGTTGTTTTTAAAATCTTCGAGATCAAATTCCCTGCTTTCTACAGGAAGATCTTCTCCAAGCGTATAAACTCCTTTAATTTGTTTTTCATAACCGATCTTGGCGGCTCTTTCCAGTACTTCTTCCAGTTGGTCTACAGATTCGATCACCAGGTAAAATGCTTCTTCCGGTTTTACGATCGCACCTAACCAGGTTTCGAACTTATCTTTTTCTGAACGGCACATGATGTTAATACTATTGGAAAGATGACCGTTCTTAAAAGCTTCTTCGTCCCTGGTATCTACTACCAGCATATCTTCATCTTCTTTTTCAGTCACATAAAGACGTACTTCGTTAGCCCATTTTGTACGCTGTACATTCTCTGGTCCGGTTTTGTTTACGTCTACATCAAAACCAAAATAACTAGGAATGAATGGCTGATCCTTCAGTATTTCCTCAATAAACTCTTCTTCTGTCTGTTCTTTAAATGCCCAGTTACCCTGTCTTTCATTTCCAAGCGTACTGGAAGAATCATCGCTCATGTTCTTTCCGCAGAGAGAACCTGCACCGTGAGCAGGATATACTAACGCATCATCTGGAAGATCTGTAAATTTATTCTTGATCGTATGATACATATCACTCGCCAGTTCCTTACGTTTAGCGGTCATATTCCCGGCCTTTTCCCGAAGGTCTGGTCTACCTACATTTCCAATGAACAAAGTATCTCCAGTAAAAAGTGCAGTGTCTTTATCTTCCTTTGCCACTACCGTAATACTGTCTGGAGAATGCCCTGGGGTATTGATCGCGCTAAAGGTGATCTTTCCCATTTCAAAACTGTCACCATCATCAAATCCCTTATGAGGATAATCTGCTCCTACCATCTCACTGGTATATATCGTCGCTCCCGTTTCCTGGAGAATTTGCATATGTCCGCTAATAAAATCGGCATGTGGATGTGTTTCAAAAATTGCCACGATCTTGGCATTCTTGGATTCAGCATAAGAATAATACTGCATCGGGTTTCTGGATGGATCTACCAGCGCCATTTTACCTTCACTCACAATAGCGTAAGAGTAATGTGCCAGTGGTTCGTCTTTAAATTGCTTTATATCCATAATATGATCTTTATTTATTGTTCTTAAATTTTATTTTCTTCTGAAGGGATAAAGGGTCTGACTCTTAAATGTCTCCGGAAAATTCTCATCCCCATGAAATCCTAATTCTATTTGTTTTCCATTCTTCGGAATATAGGCGGTACCAAAAAGATAATCCCAGATACTAAGACTTAGCCCGAAGTTCATTCCGAAAGGTCTGTCCTTTGGTAATTCTTTACTATGATGCCAGATATGCATTTTTGGATTATTAAAAATATATCCTAGCGGCCCATAGCTCCAGCCTAAGTTCGCATGATTTAAATGACCTACGAGCACCGCGAACATATGTACCACGAAAAATTCCTGAATCCCAAAACCAATCATGGCCAGCGGAATATATTGTACAGTTTTATAGATGATGGTTTCCATAAAATGAAACCGGAACTGTGCCGCAAAACCCATTTGCTTTACACTATGATGTACCTTATGAAACTCCCATAACCATGTTCTGCGATGTAACTGCCTGTGAACGTTCCACTGAATAAAATCGGCGATCACGAACATGATAAGTAGTTGAGTCCAGGCTGGTAGTTGATCTATTTGAAAAGCTACAATATTACTGATCCCGAAAAGTCCGAGAAAATCATTGAAGATCTCCACAGCCACATTACTTAGCGCATTATACCCAATAAGCGAAAACAGGAAAAAATTGAATACTATATAAAAAGAATCGAGCCAGAATCCTTTACGTATTGGTTTCTGCTCTTTTCTCCAGGGGATCAATACCTCTAACGTCCAAACCAAAAGAGACAAACCTATAAGCCAGTAAAAATAACTGGTCCAGGTAGGACTGGTGATCTCGTTCCAGAGGTAATTTGCGTACCCTGAAAAAGAACTCTGGATGATCTCTAGATATTTCTCCACTTTCATTGCCTTACAAAAATAGAAATATCTTGTGGGATAGGAAGTAACATTGGTTACAGTTGTTTTTTGAGAACCTTAACTTACGAAAACCTTGTATGTTAGAGTGCGTTAAACATCCCTTTCAGGCTATAGCTTTTGCTTAATTTTATGCTGCTAAAAAAATGAATTATGAGTAGAGAAGTTTTAAAACAGAAGTTTGGACTAGGTGGTGTAGCCATTGGAAACGGTTTCAAAGTACTTAGCGATAAAGAAGCAGGACAAACCCTTGAAGGAGCATGGAATGCAGGTGTACGATATTATGATACCTCTCCATGGTATGGATTGGGATTAAGTGAAAGAAGGTTTGGACATTTTCTGCATAACAAAAAACGTGAAGATTATATCCTGACGACCAAAGCAGGTAGATTATTAAAGGCTAATGGAAATAAGCCGGAAACGATGTGGAATGAACCTGCTCCTTTCGATTATGAATATGACTATTCGGCGGAAGCTGTAAGAAGATCAGTAGAAGACAGTTTACAAAGACTGGGAGTCGAAAGCATAGATTATGTATTTATCCATGATCTTTCTCCAGATCATAACGATGAATATAAAGATGGTACGACGTGGCTGGATCATTTTGAAGTAGCAAGAACTGGTGCGATGCCAGAACTTACCAGAATGCGTGAAGAGGGAATTATCAAAGGCTGGGGTCTTGGAGTAAATACCATAGAACCTATTGTAAAGACCCTGGAAGAGACAGATGCAAATCCTGATATTTTCCTTTCTGCTATTCAGTATTCCATGATCGATCATAAAAAATCGCTGGATGAATTATTTCCGGTGATCGAAAAACACGATGTGGGACTTATTGCTGCTGCACCATTTAGTGCTGGGCTGTTATCAGGACAGAAGCGCTATAATTATGGTGGAGAAATGCCTGATGATAAAGTAAAGCAGTTAAACGGAATGAAAGAGGTTGCAGAGAAATATGACGTGGATCTAAGTAGGGCTTCCATTCAATTCTCTTATGCTCCTAAAGTTGTAAATACGGTGCTGGCAGGTGCCAGTAAGCCGGAGCAGGTAGAAGAAAACATGAAAGCTTTTGATGCGAAGATCCCATCAGGTTTCTGGCAGGAGCTAAAAGAAAGGAATCTCATCGATA
Organism: Gramella sp. Hel_I_59; assembly: GCF_006714895.1. Classification (NCBI taxonomy): domain Bacteria; kingdom Pseudomonadati; phylum Bacteroidota; class Flavobacteriia; order Flavobacteriales; family Flavobacteriaceae; genus Christiangramia; species Gramella sp. Hel_I_59. The sequence continues at coordinate 2,179,282 of NZ_VFME01000001.1, forward strand.
GCAGATGTGAGACTCCAGAGTAAAACTCAAACCCCGGCATCGACCGGGGTTTTTTATTTTAGTTCCAGTCTTAAGTAATAGTTCCTACCAAAGCTAAGGAAGAATATCAAGTAACCCAGCAATACCATTAAAATCACTCCAAGAACAAGGCTGTTATAATCATATTTTAAATACAGAAAGAAATATAATAAAGCGATAAGGATCGCAGAGGGCATAAAATACTTTGACATCACAAATCCTGAAACCTGAACATGGATACTTTCATCCTTCCCTAGTGTGAAAGCAAGCGGCTGACTCCCACACCAGTCTATTTTTGCTTCCAGACTATAAACACCTGGCGGGACCGAATACTTCTTTGTTTCATGATCGCCTATATCACCAATCTTTGTTCCATTAAGATAAAGCTCAAAATTTCTCATCTTATTCGCCCATTCTGAATCACGCTGTATGTATATAACTGGCATTTAATTGATTAGTTTAGGTTTTGTAACAAATGTTACTTTCGGTTTTTGAGATTTCATCTACATTGCAAGCGGTTAGATTTTACAGGTTTTTAAAATTGAACGCCGTATCACCCTACAGATGCGGCGTTTTTTTATTCGTAAAACTCTGTGATCTGTGATAGCTTTTTTCGCTCGATATCTGGTACCAGCGCATCTTTTGCAGCATAACCTACCGGCAATAATAAATAAGGCCTTTCATTCTTTGGCCGCTGGAGTATGTTTGAAAGAAAGTTCATAGGACTGGGAGTGTGCGTTAAAGTCACAAGTCCGGCATTATGAATAGCAGAGATTAGCATTCCGCAGGCGATCCCAACCGACTCATTTACGTAGTAGTTCGTAAGTTTTTTTTCTTTAGTTCCAATTTCATAGGCTTCTTTGAAAACTACAATGATCCACGGGGCGATCTCCAGAAACTCCTTATTGGTATCGGTTCCCAGTGGGGCAAGATCCTTCAGCCATTGTTCGCTCATTCTGCTGTTATAATTTGCCCGCTCTTCCTCTTCTGCAGCGATTCTAATTTTCCGTTTGATTTCTTCGGAAGAGATCGCGCAAAATTTCCAGGGCTGTTTATGTGCTCCTGAAGGCGCCGTTCCAGCAGAAAGAATCAATTGCTCAATAATTTCTTTCGCTACAGGTCGATTTGAAAAGTGTCTAACCGATCTTCGAGCAGAAAGTTCTGAATAATACTTTCTGGCTCTCAACAGCATTTCGGCCTCGGTAAACTCTTCAGAATAAAAGGGAATGTGCGGGAATCCGTTTACCTCAACTATTTTCTTTTCTAATTTTCCTTCCATAAAAATTCTAAACTTTGCTAATATCTCCCATTACGCCAATTAGTTTCTTTTTAATATCGGTATAAGGCGGATGCAGAATATCTGTGGCAGCGAATTTCTTCTGCTGCATGACCGCTCGCTTTTTCGAAAAGGTTTTGAAACCGTCAAAACCGTGATAGTGGCCCATTCCGCTTGCTCCCACTCCGCCAAAAGGTAGTCTATGCTGCGCTAAATGGTAAATAGTATCATTAATGGTCACTCCACCTGAAAGCGTAAATTTTAAAAGATGATCTATACGATCCTGGTTATCATCAAAATAATAAAGTGCCAGAGGTTTCGCATTCGCGTTTATATGATCGATTGCCTCCTCAACGGAATCAAGGTTTAAAACGGGCAATAGCGGACCAAAGATCTCTTCCTGCATGATCTCCATATCGCTGCTAACGTCAAAGACCAATTTTGGAGTCATCATTCCTTCAGGCAACTCATTGGTTTCGCATATTTCAATAATTTTAGCACCTTTTTGTTTAGCGTCTTCCAGTAAAGATGTCAAACGTTTAAAATGTTTATCGCTAATGATATAGGAATACTGTTTGTTATTCGAGATATCTGGATAGAACTTTTCTACTACCTGTTTGCTGTATTCTACAAACTGATCGTTCAGATCCACCGACATTACCAGGTAATCTGGTGCAACACAGGTCTGCCCCGCATTAAAAAGTTTACCAGCCAGAATCCTCTTTGCAGCCAGTTCGAGATCGTAGGATTCATGAATGATCGCAGGAGATTTACCACCAAGTTCCAGCGTGACAGGTGTAAGATTGGGTGCAGCTGCTGCCATGATCAATTTTCCCACGCGGGTAGAACCTGTAAAGAATAGATGATCAAATGAGAGCGATGAAAAATTCTTGGCAAGCTCTGCATCGCCAGTAACACAGTGAATATAAGATCTGTCGAATGTCTTGTTTATCAAATCCTTGATCACTTCTGCCGATGCCGGAGCAATTTCAGAAGGTTTGATGATTGCATGATTTCCCGCGGCTATGGCGTCCACCAATGGACTTAGCGTTAATAAGATCTGGTAATTCCATGCGCCCATAATGCCCACAGAACCTAATGGCTGGAATTGATAGTACGCCATAGATGGTAATAGAAACCATGAACTGCGAACCGATTTTCTTTTAATCCAGCTTTTAAGATGTCGCCGGGCATGTTTGATCTCATCATGTAAAGGAAAAAGTTCGAGGATGGTCGTTTCTTCAGAGCTATGATGTCCAAAATCCTGAGAAACGGCAGCGATCAATCGTTCCTGATTTTTCTCTACCATTTCTGAAAGACTGGCCAAAGCCTCCATTCTCTGTTCGTATTCCGGAGGGGATTTTGTAAATGCCTTTTGCTGAATTTTTAGTAGATCTGATAGTTCTTGTGAAGTCATAGAGTAGCCTTTAAAATTGAAGGAACATTCTAAATTTAAAGTTTTCTATGAAAATGTGAATGAGTTCGCTCTTTATTTTCTTCTGAAGAGCCCTGTCGAGAAGTTCTGTTTCGCTCCCCAAGGAGTTGTATGATCCCTATTCTCGAGCCTCACCGTATCAAAATCTGATTCCAATAATTCCTCCAGATCTGAAGTTGTGTATTTTCTGATGGTGATTCCACTACATTTATCGGGTCCGTTTTCAGAAAAAACGGATAGGAGACAATAAGCGCCCTTTTTTAAAGAATTTTTTAATACTGATAAGTAATCCTCTACCTGCTTATCTTCGGTAAGAAAATGCAGGGCCGCACGATCATGCCACAGGTCAAATGATGTATCTGGTTTAAAGCTAGTTATATCAGACTCTATCCATTTAATTTTTTCAGCATTCTCTGCTAATCTGGTCTGTGAATCCTGCAGTGATTTTGCTGAAATATCCAAAACATGAATGTTAATATATCCCAATTCCAATAAATTATCTGTCAGAAAACTATTCCCTCCGCCAATATCAATAATATTCGCTTCAGGTGAAAGACCAAGAGACCTGATGATCTCAAGGCTATATTCCGGCTTTGGCTGGTACCAGCTCGTTTCTTCAAACTGTTTGGTATTATAAATCTTTTCCCAGTGTTCTTTTAAATCCATTTTCAATTAAATTCTGCACAATTTTCAGAAGGAATATTCACCCCTGCGGCTTGCTGATAAACCAGGCTTGCACCCAGATGACCTACATAGGCCAGGCAAACAGAACCCGCGACTAAAAGCAGGACAACCACAAGATTGATCAGTTTATTCCTGAAGCTTTTGAAGTAATAAAATACTATCTCCAGTAAAAGCCCAATACTAAATAACCAGGCAGTGGTATAGGCAAAGTTCTCGTGATCTTTTAAAATAGTTGGATCACATAATTTACGGGAAACGATCCCATCTGCCAGATCACCGGTATAAATAGAAATCCAGATCCCAATAACCCCGAGGATTAGTAAAAGTCGGCCACCAAAATGCCAGGTTTCCCTTCCAGACCATAGACTCATGATCTTAAAAAGAGTGGCCAGTAACAATAAAACTATTGGAAAATGAACGGACAGAGGATGAAAAACCTCTGTCCGCCAAAATTCTGGAATTTGAGTTTCCATTATTCCATGATTTTTACTGAAATAGGATCCAGTCTTTTTCCATTCTTTTCCACTTCCACTTCTACTTTCTGTCCTTCTTCAAGTTCAAAAAATTCTACGTCACTTCCGTTTCTGGTAAGGCTGGTAGTTTCAGTAAAATATAGCTCCAAAGTCTTGTCATCATCTGTAGTAACGTAGATCTCTGTCTTATCTGCTTCTACTTCCTTTACTGTTCCCTGGTAAGTTCCAGATTCCACAGCATCTGTACTTTCACCACAAGCGACGAACAAAAGGATCGCACTCATAAACATACCTTTTAAAATTGTTGATTTCATAGTCTTAAATTTAAATTAGATTGTAAAGGATGAAATTAATGAAAATCTATTAGCTCATAAATAGAGTTCCGTATTATTTAGTCTTCAGCTGTATGTTTTCCTGATCTGGTCGGAATCCTGATCATATTAAACGATTTCATCAAATGAAATAATCCCGGCAATATGATCCCGCCTCCAATGATCAAAGAAATACCCAGAACATACATTACAGATTCCGGAGCAGTGTTTTCGAGCATATTTACTTCCGAAGTACTGGTAATGATAAGGCGAGGAAAATGAGTGTGTACTGCAGCAAAAATGACTAATAGAATCTGTAAGCCTGCATAGATCCTGGTTTGTATTCTATTTTGCTTACCAATGGCAAACCATAGAGGAATAAGGAATAAGGCTGATAATGCGATCGCTATAAGAGATATTTTATTCTGAAGAAATTCTTTAATAAAAACCAAATCATACCAGTACCCATAGAACAGCACTGCACCACCCACCAATACCAGCACTACTGTAAAGATTGCCGATTTCCGACTATACATTTTCCTGATATCACCTTCAGTTTCTCCAATTAATAAAGTTGAAGCAAGGAATGCACAAAGTGCGGCGTAGAATAATCCAGTTAGAACCGTAAAGGTATTGAACCACGGGTACATAAAAATTTCAGCGAAGGTAGTATTAGAGTAATCATCTGTAACTACGATCTTACCGCTCACTAATGCTCCAAAGGACATTCCGAGGAAAATTGGCGTAATAAGACTGGAGATCCTGAACATTCGATTATACCATACCTGTGTCCCATCAATTACCGCATCATAATGCCTAAAGATAAAAGCAACACCACGCATGGTAATTCCCAGTAAAACCAGCGTAAGCGGAATATGGAGATAGATAATAAAGATATTGAAATATGCCGGAAAAGCGATCCACAGAATAACGATCAGGATAATAAGCCAGATATGATTTGCTTCCCAGACAGGTCCCATGACCTTATAGACCGTGAGTTTATTTAATTCCTTGTTCTCGCGGGATGAAAAAAGCTCTACGATGCCAGCCCCAAAGTCGGCACCACCCAACAGAACATATAGAAATAGAGAGAAAAACGTAAAAAACAGTACCACGTATAACATACCTACCCGATTGAGTTATTAAGAACTTTGATCTGCCTGTGCATTAGCCAGGTTACCATCGCCGCAAGGATGGCGTAAACTGTTACGTACAGGTAAAAGCTGAATTTCAATCCGGGCATTGGTGTAACCGCATCAGAAGTACGCATGATATTGTACACGATCCAGGGTTGTCTTCCCACTTCGGTAACTACCCAACCTGCTTCTACGGCTACAAATCCTAAAGGAGTTAGTATCGAGAACAGCCACCAGTATTTCTTATTATTCAGCCAGCTTTTCTTCTTTAAACTAATAAAATAGATCAAAGCAGCCAGCATTAGCAAACTACCAATTCCCACCATGGTCTGGAAGGCATAATGTACAACAGGAACCGGTGGAAGATCTTCTTCAGGAAAATCATTCAGTCCTTTTACCTCAGCATCAAAATCTCCAAAGGCCAGAAAGGATAATGCTTTTGGAATTTCTAACTTATTGCTCACAGTTTTATTTTCCGCATCCACGATTCCGCCGATATAGAGCGGAGCGCCTTTCTGGGTTTCATAGTGCGCTTCCATCGCCGCCAATTTTACCGGTTGTCTTTGTGCGACATCCTTAGCCGAAATATCACCACTTATAGGTTGCAAAAGCGCTGCGACCGCTCCAAAAACTATGGCTATCTTAAAGGCAGCCTTGTGAAGATCTGGGCGTTTGTTACGTAATATTTGTATGGCATGCAGACCGGCAACGGCAAAGCCAGTAGCGGCGAAAGCGGCCAGGGTCATATGCAGAGCCTGGGTAAACCATGCGTCGTTGAGAAAAGCCTTGACCGGATCTATATTAACATACGCGCCATTGACCACATCAAAACCAGTTGGGGAATTCATCCAGGCATTTGCAGATACTACGAGAATTCCTGAAATCACTCCCGAAATTCCTACAATAATACCGGTGATCCAGTGAAAAGTTTCCGGAAGTTTTTTCCAACCATACAGGTAAAAGCCAAGTGCGATCGCTTCTACAAAGAAGGCCGCACCTTCCAGGGAAAACGGCATTCCTATTACAGGACCGGCATGTTTCATAAATTCTGGCCAGAGCATTCCCAGTTCAAAGGACAGTGCGGTTCCCGAAACTGCACCGGTGACAAAAAAAATGGCAACTCCGCGTTGCCAGGCTTTGGTAAGTTTTAAATAGATAGGCTTTCGGGTATTCAGCCACTTTTTATGGGAAACGACCATAAAAAAGGGCATTACCATACCAATACATGCAAAAATAATATGAAATCCGAGGGTAAAAGCCATTTGAAGTCTGGCGTAATCGAGGTTTTCCATAACGGAATGATTTGGATGATATTCCGACCTCAAAAAGAAGGTTGGAACACCTGTTCTTTCGGCTTGTAAATTTACTGAATTTTATAGGCTTGATCCCTTCAGAAACACTTTAATTTCTGAATTTAACGCATGTTCCATGAAGTCTTCAGAAGGATCAAAAAACTTTAGAATTTTCCGAAGAAAAACTTCAGAAGAGATTATAACAGTTCACTTAGAATAATGTAGATACCCATCACTAGAACGAACCAACCGAAGCCTTTTTTCAACTTCTTCCCATCTATAAATTTATTCAGATACACTCCCAGCCAGATTCCGCCAATGGAGATCGCAGTAAATATGAGTAGAAACGGCCAGTCGATCTCAAGATTTTGAACATCTCCAATAAAACCGATCAAACTTTTAAATGCGATTATGAGTAAGGAAGTCGCCACCGCTTTTTTCATAGGAAGTTTGGCGAGTAAGACTAATGCCGGAATGATAAGGAAACCACCACCAGCTCCAACGATCCCGGTGAGTAGTCCAACCACGATACCTTCTAAAATAATCAAAGGATAATTGTACTGAACTTCCTGTTCTTCACCCGTATCCACAGTACGTTTTTGAGTGATCATCGAAATTGAAGCAATCACCATAATGATGGCAAAAAACAACATGATCCCGATATTCTTTGTAATCATGAGTCCGCCAATACTAAAGATCTCTTCAGGAATTGCCGGGACAAGGTACATCCTGGTAAGGTATACAGCGATAAATGCGGGAATCGCAAAAACGATCGCGGTTCTGAAATCTATTAATTTCTTCGGAAGGTTTCTAAGCGCGCCTACTAAAGCTGAAGTTCCCACTACAAAAAGTGAATAAGCAGTCGCGGTCACAGGGTTGATCGCCATTAGGTAAACCAGCACCGGCACCGTAAGTATGGAACCTCCACCACCTATGAGTCCAAGCACTACTCCTATAAGTAAAGCTCCAAAATAACCGAGAATTTCAAGAATATCCATAGTAATTTAATTTCGGAACAAATGTATCGGGTTCATAGAGTACGTGCAGTAACAAGTGTTACAGAAGCATTAAAGGTCGATGACCTTGATCTGGTTTCTTTGTAATTTGATCTTTCCATCCAGTTCGAGTTTCTTTAATAACCTGGAAACTACCACCCTGGACGTATGAAGATCGTATGCGATTTGCTGATGGGTACTTTGAACATTCTCATCACC